>NZ_JAKRFB010000032.1:0-50469 GCF_022348315.1 Alteromonas sp. MmMcT2-5
TGCCATCTATACTGCGTTGAATGTTCTCGATTTAGAACCACTAAACCGTCAAACATTCGCCTTGTCTAGATGGCACACAGACCGCTGCAAAAATGTACAGCAAAGGTCAACAGGCCCTACCTAACCAATGTACAGGAGCTATAGTTAAGCTCCTGTGCGCAAGAGGAATTAACTCACAACTTAAAAAGGGTTAACCGAATACCCTTTTTGTGCCAGGCGCGCGTGGGCTGTCATGGCTGACAAATCCATTTTCACTCCGTCTATCAACGCATTTTTTTCAACGCCATGGGCAGCGGCAGACTGCCCACACACTATTACGTCTACACCTTTCTCCATCAACGCTACAAGTAGCGTTTCGTTTCCATTAGGTAAGCCCTTACGCTCTTTGAAGTTTGCAGTTTTAAGCACTTCTTCTGTGGCAGAGGCGTGAACGACAAGCGCAAGCGAAAGATTTTCCTGCTTAACGCCGTTGGCTACGTGCATATTGATAAACCGTGCCAGCGACTCAAACTTGCGGTTTACCTCACCAGGGCTTGCCGCTTTGGCTACGTCAAACGCAACCTTGAATGTCTGATTTTCAGGAAAACTTACGCCCTCAACATGAGCATGCTTGCCGAAAGTGTCAAACACAGGGCCATAATCAAAATCTGATTTAGCTGAAGCTTGCCCGGCTACTAAGAGTGCTGCTGCAAACCCCAGTGACGCGCTGCCAATCCCTTTTGTGATGCTCATTGCTAATTCCTCGAACTTTAACGCGCAGGTAGCGCTGTCTTATACACTTCAAATATCATGTCGCTAACATCTCTACCCGCATCTTGTATTTTGCTATTGGTATAGTAAAGCGCATTGTTGTAGATACTAAAGGTGTCAGCCCAATTCACCACATCACCCTTCACAAGGGTGCGAAGGTCTAGGCTTGGCGTAAGGTACTGTACTTCTTGCTTTTCCAAGTCGGCCAAATAAACATTACCTTGATGAAAAATCATGCCATCTGGTGCGCCTGTCGTCGCTACTTTTCGCACTTTTTCTGCCAACACGTCATTTGACGATTTCTCGATGTCAGATGTGTTGATGGCATACAGCGAATAACCAGACAACGCGTGAAAATATAGTGTGTCGTTTAACGTATCTAGCGCGATCCCGTCAGACTGAACAGGCATAGTAAAGGGTTTGCCCTGAATACTTAACGCATCGACTTCAGCTTTAGTGGTTTTATGGTTATCTAAAATACGATAGCTGGTATTGTCATCAAGGTTATATACCACTAAACCCGCGTGAGCCGAGTCGGTCATATAAATGCGATTCGTTTTTTCGTCTACTCGCAAGTCATTAATGTACGAATCAGGATGGTAAGCGTCTTCGCTAAGTATCAAGGTTCCTTCTATCTCGCTTGAGGCTAAATCAACAACAAATAAGCGAGGTGCATCCACTACACCTTTAAACTTAGGGTTTCGGGTGTCCAACACATACAGCTTATCCTTGTGCGCAACCACTGACTGCACCGCTAAAAAGCAGTCTTTTCTTACTTCGCTTTGTGCCACACATTCATTTGTTTGGCTATTAGGGTAAGCGACAAATTCTCCGGTGTCGGTAACCTGAGCTACGGAAAAGCGAACGCCGTCACGCCAGTTGGGCGCATTCACAAATACACGACCATCATTACTTACCGTAACACCAGTAATTTGCGTGCCCTTTATGTCACCCACTAATTCAACATTCGCGTCTGGTGAATGTTGCGCGATTGCATTTACAGAAAAAAGTGCGGCGACACTCGTGGCAAGTACCCCTTGTTTTATACGCTTTGTATTCATGTCCTTTTACCTTTAATTAGTGGCTTCGCTTGTCAGCACACACCACAAAGCGGTGCGCATTAACAAAACTGAATGGAATAAAGCATACGGTCTTATTGTGAATGTGGAACACCTTTTAGCGGCTTATCTATGCAGGCTGACGAAAATCAAGCGGTGAAACTTGCTTTACCACTTATGAGATCCAAAACACGCTATGCTTTCGTTTAAGTTAAGAGCTAACAAACTTTACTGAAAATTATGCACAGCAGTATGATGAAAAAACGTGAAACTGGTTTAATGCAAAAGGCAAAGTATTTGAAACAAGTGCTACTTTTAACAGCATGCATGGTCGTGGTTGCCGCATGCAGTAGCAGTAAGCCTCAGGTAAATATGGATGAAACACAAAACTTTGCCGATATTAAAACGTTCTATATTCAGCCTCCTCTAAACCCAATCAACGCAACGCTGGCCAATCACCTTTCCTCAGCCATTACCCAGCGCCTCATTGAGAAAGGTCTCACCCCATCTTCAGAGGAGGACGCCGATATCGCGGTGGGATACCTACCTTCCACCACCACTAAAGAGGATGGCACCACCTTGAATCTAGGGCTGGGCACCGGAAGTTACGGTCGCTCTGGCGGCATTTCATTGGGCAGCATTTTTAGCATTCCGGTTGGAGAGCAAACCACGCTTCAACAAGGGCTTCAAATTGACATGGTTAAAGACGGTACATTTGTTTACAGCGCGTCGGGAGCGGTAGAGCTGGAGTCGAAAGACAGTATCAGCATTCAAAATAAACTTGATGAACTCGTCATCAAGCTCCTTGAGCAATATCCGTCTAACAGATAGCTCACACCTGGGGCACCAATAAGAACCGACTTCTTCGCTAAGGGCTCGCAAGAGCCCTTACTCCATAAAAACTCTTCATAACGATGAACTTGGCGCTGATTTTGCACTTTATTTTGCATATGAATGCCTATATTAGGTCCCCCACTTTTATGCCCCACGCTATGAAGTGAGCTACACAGAGTCAGAAATGGATACCACATACAGCCACTTGTCATCTTCACCTTCACTATTCAATTACTTGGGCGACACAGCAAATGCCCAAAGCGCACTTCAAGATGTTGTAGAAAAATCCAAGCAGGCTAATGCTCTCGGTGATGCGTTCAGTGCGTTTAATGGTGAACTACAGGGCAATCAAATTGACACATATCTTGAAAAAATAGAAAGCGGCGAGGCCTCACTCAACGGCAACACAATTGCAAACTACCTCGATTTTAATCGGCAAAAGCTTGCCTCGGAATTAAGTGATTTAGCGGCAAAACTTGGTATTTCAGACGATACAAAGCTAACAGTGAGTAAAGGTGAGCTGGTGATTGAAAGCAGTCAGGGCGAGCAAGAGTTTAATAAAACCACGTTGCGCCTACAACAGTACCTAGAAAAGGACTCCAACCTTACGTCACTTATTCAACAAACATCTCGTCTGTCTCAGTTCAACGAATGGGGAGATGCCACGTCATTTGCATCAACACTACAAGAGAAAGGCACTGACGAAGCGACTATCCAGTCATTTTTAAAAGAAGCCCGCACGTCAGTGACGTCTGACAATACGCTGATATTCAATAAAAATGGATTTGGCTTTTCTTCCGATGGTAAAACTGATGCGCTAATTGATGCATTTGAGAAGCAGTAGGAGCAATCTTACAAAGTGAATAAGTCTCTATTCATTACCTTCCTCTCACACGAGAGCAGATAAGTACCGAATATCACAAATTAAGAATCACTTTTTCTGTGCGAAATTAGAGGAAGTCGACGCGAAATAACGCTATGCTTGGCTGCATGATGAAGTGCAGATTGACATAATGGCAGCGCAACAGCCGCTTTCCGTTCAGCAAAACCTTACCATTAGGTTATTGCGCGTATTGCGATACAACAAAGCACGTATTGAGCGTGCACTCACGCTCATGCCTGAAAAGCACAGGCCGCTTTTTCATGTGCTACCCTTTCTTGTGCATGTTAACCACGAAGCCCTTCCTGGATATGTGGCCCCACTCACTTCGGGTGAAACCGTTCCATTTGGTATCAACAATTACTCGTTTAGACCTGATGTAGAACAAGCTTTGCAGCGCTGTTTTCCTGCACAGAGTCACTTGTTTTCAGACATTAAGCAAATTTGGCCAAGACAGCGGGCGGTTGATGCACTGGTTTTAATGGGCAGCGTGGGGACTATCGCTCAGACTGACGACTCAGACTTTGATTTTTGGGTGTGTATTGACGGTAAACGTTTTTCGACTACTGAGCTGGCTTTACTTCAACAAAAGCTTACAGCCATTGAAAAATGGGCGGATAACACCTTTGGTATTGAGGTGCATTTCTTTTTATCTGAGATAGATAAAGTTAAGCAAAACGATTTTGGCGTCGCTGAAGGTGAAAGCGCGGGCTCTGCGCAAGCCCTGTTTCTAAAAGCTGAGTTTTACAACACCAATATAGTGGTAGCAGGCAAAGCGCCGTTTTGGTGGCTTACTCCAGAGAAAACATCAGAGAAGCAGTATCAGGCTATTTATAATAGTTTGGAAAAAGGCGGCTCACCAGACGTAGACTGGTTCATGGACTTGGGTCACTTAGAGCGACTAGACGCAAGCGAACTTTTTGGCGCCGCCATTTGGCAATTAGGCAAAGCCATGGACTCGCCATTCAAGTCCGTATTAAAAATGGCAAAGCTTGAAGTATACCTTGCCAATATCTCTCACGGACAACCACTGTGCAACCTTTTGAAAAAGCATGTACACCGCGGTGCTGAAGCTCCAGGGCATGTTGCAGATATCGACCCTTACGCACTCATGTTTGACGAACTCATCGCTCACTACAAAGCCAATGGTCAGGCGGAAGATATTGCTGTATTGCAGCAGTGTTTATATTTGAAATGTGGGTGTACATTGAGCCACCCGCTTGTAGAAGGTGAGCAAGCGAATTTCAAACGCAAAATTATGGCCTCGTATGCAAAACAGTGGGGGTGGAGCCGCAAACTACTTGCCCACTTGGATAACCAACAAGATTGGACATTCAATGAACGTGTGCAGCTGAGCCGTCGAATTCACCGCTTTTTATTAAAGTGTTACCGCCGCATCTCCAAAGAGATTAGTCATCATCAACAGGTGATGGATCAAAAAGACATGACCGTTCTAGGTCGCCGATTAAGTACCTATTACGCTAAAAAGCCGGATAAAATTGAGTTTTTGCGACGCGCTTTTGATGAAAGCCTTTACTGTGAAAAGATCACCATTGCTATGCGTCAGCTCAAAAATGGTAATGAAGTATGGTCAGCTTATGCTGGTGATTTACTGAGTAAATCGGGCATTATCGACGATTCACAAAAAGTTACTCAAGCGGCTAGCGCCATTGCACTGATGGTCTGGCTTGTGTCGAGCAAAATAATAGATACAAACAGTAAGGTTTATCTCGATTACAATTACGGTGAAGTGAGCGAACTAGACTTGAACGATTTGCTTAAGCATTTGTGCAAGTATTTTCCTCCAGTCAAAGTGTCGTCACTACCGCGTAATGACTTGCTGGCGCCAGAACGCATAACCGCATGTTTTGCCATTGTGAACTTCCCCACCCTACGCCAAAAAGCCACGGTAGAGAATGTATCCATCCTTTATACGACGTCTTGGGGTGAAACCTTTTTGAGACACGGCAGCGACGTGCTGGATACGCTGTGGTACGACTTACAAGAAGTAACCCCAAAGCCGCCGTGCTATGTAATGGTGCCACGTGGAAATCAACAAGCACGAATACTCGGCGAGTTCTTAGAAGCTAACGAGCTTAATTTCACCGTTTTATACTGATACGTCCAACGTAACGCTTTCAAAGAAGCGCCAAGCGTAGTACTCCATCTCACACTATCTCTCAGTTTGAAAAATATGCAGAAAAAGCTTGCGCTTTATAATTACAAGTGTAATCTAAAAATATGGACTACAAATGTAATCAAAATAACAGACGTCGTAATTATGAGTAAAATGTCAGACAAACCCGAAATTTCAAACGCTGAATTTGAAGTGCTGGACGTACTGTGGGACGACCATCCTGCCACGTCGAACGAGGTTATTGCGCGACTTAATGACAAAAAAGACTGGCACGAAAAAACCGTCAAAACCTTGTTAGGCCGCTTAGTAAAAAAAGAAGTGTTAGGGTTTGAAAAGCAGCAGCGCCAGTATCTTTATTATCCGCTGATTGCTAAAGAAGACTATACAAAGAAAGAAACCACGAGTTTTGTTAGCCGACTGTTTAAAGGCAAGATCGCCCCTATGGTCGCCGGTTTTGCAAATCAAAACTCGTTATCTAAACAAGATGTGGACGAGCTCAAAGCCCTTATCAAGAAATGGGAAGAAAACAATGATTGATTGGATTATTGCTCAGCAGGGTATTTTGTCGCTAGCGCTTGTTTTACTCATGGTGTGCGAACACTTTTTCACTAATAAAATTGGGGCTTCGCTTACCTATAAGCTATGGGCGCTGATACCAGCTTGCCTCATAGTCAACAACCTTCCAATGTCGCTGGTTAACATTCCATCAAATAGCTTTGCTCGCTATGTGGTTGGCGTTAAGCCCACATTAGACACCGTTGAGTTCGAAACCTGGTTTACTGTATGGGCAATTGGCGTAAGCGCAATTACAGCCTATGTCTTAGCGCATCATCTTAAAATATGGGCATCGATAGGAAAGCGCCACGCTATCCACACCAATGCCTACTATTCCAGCAAAGCTACCACACCTATGCTATTTGGTTTTATCTTGCCAAAGGTGCTTATTCCCTTCTCATTTAAAAGTGCATTTTCGATTCAACAACAAGCACTGGTATTAGAGCACGAGAACGTGCATCGCAAACATTACGATCACCTGTGGAACGCGTTAGCGCTGGTTATCGCTATTGTATTTTGGTTCAACCCACTGGTTTGGCTTGCGCTAAAATCCTTCAGAATTAATCAAGAATTGGCTTGTGATCACGCAGTACTGAAAGACAAGACAGACAACGAAAAACTTATCTATGCAAAAGCACTCGTGCAGTGTGCCGAGCATGGTTCAGACGCCCTGCACTTTACTCGCGGGCTTTACCCAACCTTTGGAGAAAAAAGGACTATGATCAAACGTTTAAACGCGATAAAGCAACCTATGCGTAACAATAAGGCACTGGCTGCAGGCGTACTTTCAATTGCCGCCATGCTCACCATCAACACGGCTTTAGCCAATGCGCCAGTAGCAGAGACAAAATCTGAAGCTAAGATTAACCAGGCATCGCCGGTTAAACGCGTTCCACCAAGCTATCCAGAAAAAGCAGCGCAGCAAAATGTAGAAGGTTTCGTTGTACTCTCTTTCGATATTACTGAAACGGGCGCTACAGATAATGTAAAAGTAGTAACATCAGTGCCTGCTGGCGTGTTTGATAAAAGCGCAAAAGTTGCCCTGAAACAATGGGAATACAAGCCTCGTATTCAAGGTGGCAAAGGCGTGAGGCAGACCGGCCTTCTGGTGCAGCTAGACTATCAGCTTGGTGCCTCTCTTGATACGGCGAGTGTTGAAAAGAACGCTTCCCCTGATGTAGAGCGTATAATCGTTCCACCCAAACAGAGCAAGTAAGCCCCAAAATTGTCAGAATACTAAAAGGAGCGTATCGCTCCTTTTAGTGTTTTGTCTAATTGACTTAGTTCCTGCCTGCTGCACACTACCACTCGATCACCCAAGTCTCTTATAAAATGTAAAGTGCCTTTACAATTTCTATAGAGAATTTACGACCTCACTACGTTAGAATGTGAGTATTCACACACCTGAAAACTTCTAATTTATGGAAGGTTTAAATAGTCGATAGCGCAATTGCTACGGTTATTTTCAATCATGTTACTCCAGATGGGCTTTCGCTGCTGGTGTACAAAAAGGAAATCTATAATGAATCGTATCGTTTTAGCACCTACAGTGCTTGCCCTTACTTTTTTTACTACTTGTGCTAATGCCAATATTGATCAGCTTAAAGGTCTGTTAGGCGGTAAGAAAGCGGAATCGACAGTCACTTCCAGTAGCCTAACTGAAATGGCAACCAGCGCAGCATCTAATATCGACTTGGCTAGCTTAGTGAGTTCAGTTGCAGGTAACCTTAACGTGTCTGAAAACCAATCAGAAGGTGGCATAGCGTCAATTATGAACTATGTACAAGGCAACCTTTCAGGCGCTGATTACGCCCAGTTGGCAAGCAGCATTCCAGGTATTGATAGCCTGCTTGAAGATGTTCCCTCTCTTAGTGGTAACTCAGCAGCAAGCTCAAGCTCTTCACTATCAGGCTTACTCAATAAGGCCTCTGAGTACAGCTCTACACTTAAATCGGTAAACGACTTAAAGCAACAATTTGAAGCGCTAGGCCTTTCAACCGATATGATTGCCAGCTTTGTCACTCAAATCAGCTCGTATTTAAATGTAAATGCAGATGAAGAAACACAGGCGTTGTTTAAATCTGGCCTAGATAATTTGCTAACCGCTCTGTAACCTGTCTAAGGCGTATTAATTCTCTTCTACAATCCAAATTAATACGCTTTAACTTTTTTGCAGGGGCTTTTAGCTTGGTGAAATAGCAACTCCTGTTTATCTTTTTACACTCAAATACACAGCCTAATCGCCTATGCAAAATGCAATGTCTCGGTTTTCTACGAAGCCCAAATGGTTTCGACTATCCACTTATCTTGTTCTCATCTACCTTACTTACGCGCTTCTTATCGGCGTAGTTACGCCTGCGGTATTAAAGGCAAAGTTACCCAACATAGTGAAAGAAAACACTGGAAGAGATGCTGCTGTTGAAGATATTGCAATCAACCCTTTCTTGCTAAAAATAGAAGTGACTAATTTTGTTATCTATCCAAATATGCACTCTTCAAATGAAAGCGAAGATAACGTCGTAATCCTGAACCAAGAAAATCATTTTTTTAGCGTAGGCAATGTTTCGCTGGACGTTGGATTCTGGCAATCACTTTTCACCTTCACTCCTGCCATTGAATCGCTGACCATAAGCAAGCCTTTTATTTCTGTTGCTCGTTTAAACGAAAATGATGACGAACAAACCTTTAACTTCTCTGACATTCTTACCCACGTAGAGAAACGCAGTACAAAAGCACCTGAAGAGCCTAATGACACTAGCGAAGGGCAAATTCCCCGAATTACGTTACGTGATTTTGCACTTAACGAAGGGCGAGTGGTTATTGAAGACAAGGTGACCAACACCCTACTTGATTACCCAGAATTGAGCGTTGACTTGCAAGATTTGGATACTCACGCTTTGATCAGTTCAACCAGTGTTGGCAACAAAAACGCTAACCCTAAAAGCGATAAAAGTGAGAGTGATCAATCAAAAGGTAAGTTAGCGTTCAACCAATATCAATTTAACTTGCTCACCGCAGAGAAAGGTAACATCGCCATTGATGGCGAGTTTCAGCTATCTCCGTTAAAAGTTACGACAGACATCACGATAAACGATGTAGCGCTTACGCCGCTTTGGTCACTTTCGAAAGATTTGATAGAAGCAGATTTAGTAAACGGCAAGGTTAACTTAAGCCTGCATGCTGAAGTTTTTGAACAAGACACAACTTTTCAGTTTATTTTAGAGCGTGGCGAATTTGCTGTTAACAACCTTGCGTTTAACGCTGATTCTTCGCCAGCCACAACAGGCACCGCCAAGAGTTCGCAAGAGATCATTGCCATACCCGCGTTTGCCATACACGATGTAAACGTAAACGGTTTAGAACAGCGAGTAAGCATTGCTGGCGTTGCCATCGACAACGTTCGAGTGTCGGCCCTATTTAATGAGTCAGGGCTTGACTTACAGCGCCTGTTTACCCCAAAAAGCTCAGCGGCAGATGCTACATCAGCTAACGCTAACCCCAGCGCAGCACATACAAGTAATAGCGCAGCGCAAATAGGTATTAGCACAGCGCAAGAAGGAAATAGTGAAACAGAAGATGAGGATGTTTCCAACGTAGCAACCGACAGCACAAATGAACTAGCACAAGAGACCGCGTGGTATGTCGAGCTACAACAATTTGAATTTAGTAAGGGTACCATCGACCTAATAGAGCGCAGCGTAAGTGATGGCACCTATTACCGCCTCAGCAATATTAGTATTAAAAGCGGCGAAGTTACCACTGACTTCTCTAAACCCATATCCTACACCACAAGTTTGCATGTCTCTGCCAATCCACAAACGTTTAGCGATGCACCTAACGGTGCGCTAAGCAGCAGCGGCCAAGTAGTTATTGCCGAACAGACCATAAAGGGTAAAGCAGCGATTGAGCAACTGGTGCTAAGTCAGTTCCAGCAGTACGTTTCCCCCCTCGCAAATGTGACCCTTGAAGATGGGCTATTTAATTTAAACGTTGAGTTTGATGGGGCATTTAACAACGCCGCTGATAAAGACGATATAGACTCACTAAACGTTAAGGCTAGTACTAGCATTAATAATTTAAGCGTACTGGATGACGCCAGCTCTCCCCTACTACAATGGCAGTCTTTAAATGTAGACAACATTGAGTTTGATCACGCGTCGAACCAGCTAAGCGTAGACAATATTCACCTTCAAGCGCCATTTGCACGACTTATTATTGATGAAGCGAAACAGACCAATGTGAGTAAGCTGATTGTCGCTTCATCAGACAAGTCCGCTAACAGTGAAAGTGCCAGCGAAACTGGCAGCGCAACCGCGTCGAAAGCATCAAACGCAAACGTGCCTGCGGGCACTACAGCTGAGCCTTCACAAGCCAACGAATTGGCCATCGCAGTCAACACCATATCAATAGAAAACGGCAAAGCGTATTTTGCTGACCATTCATTAACGCCCAAATTTGCGTCTGCTATAGAGAGTTTAAATGGCAAAGTATTGGGAATTGACTCTCGCTCAACTTCCCCTGCCAATGTTGATATCACCGGAAAGATAGACAACTATGCTCCGGTCAAACTAGCAGGCACTATTCACCCATTAAAAGATGATATAGACCTTGATTTAGATTTTTCAGTCAAAGGCGCCGAACTGACTTCAGTTAACCCCTACTCAGGCACCTACATGGGCTACTACATTGACAAAGGCTTGCTGTCATTGGCTGTGCAATACAAACTAAACGGTAAGGCACTGGAAGGTAAAAATCATGTTGTTATTGACCAATTAACGTTGGGCAAGAAGTCGAACTCTGATCAGGCATTAAGCCTACCGCTTGGCCTTGCTATTGCGTTATTAGAAGACAGAAACGGCGTTATCGATTTGGGTTTGGATGTGTCTGGCGATATCGATAGTCCGGACTTCAGTTTCGGCTCCATTATCCTCAATGCTATTGGCAATATTATAACCAAAGCTGTTACTGCACCGTTTTCGCTACTTGCGAACCTGGTTGGCAGTGACGACGAACTCGACAACGTTGAGTTTGGGTTTGGAGAGCATTCGCTAAATGCGGACGCTCAAGAAAAACTGAATACCCTTGCCAAAGCACTTAAAAAACGTCCAGGGCTTAGGGTTAATATCGAAGGTACAGTCAACGCCATGTCTGATGCAAGTGCCCTAGCCCAACGTCAGTTAAACACTACACTTTTAACAAGAAGCGGCTATGCTGATGCATCTGCTACTTCCGGCAATGCTAGTACTAACGTAAATTCTCTTGCTGGCGGTGAAAATGAAAGTTCCAACACCCCTGGCAGCGTACAGCGCGACTCAATAAGTGGCAGTAATATCCCACTGGAAGGCCCGTTAGCCGATGCGCTTTTATCCTACTATGTTGAGGTGTTTACACCTGACCTTAATCAAGAATATGACAACATGGTGGCGCAGCTTTACCCTGAACTCGCAAATTCAGACAATGAACAGATCCAAAAGAGTGCTGATAACAATAAGGAAGTCATTAACGAAGAAAGTGTAAACCGAGCATTAAGCATTGCCCGATACAACAAACTACGTAACAACATTGATATCCCTGAAAGTGACTTAATCCTTCTGGCTGACGCGCGCAGTAAAGCGGTGAAAGGTTATTTGGCAAATGAAGCTGAGGTAGAAGCGAATCGCTTATTCTTGCTTAATACTCAGCACGACTTACATACCGAATTTAGCGGTGTGGAATTAACGTTAGAAGCGAAGTAATGAACGGGTTGGCTTGAAAATAAAACCCTATAATTTAGGGTTCCATAAGGTCACTAAACAAAAAAGGGTAGCTTATTCAGTTAAGCTACCCTTTTTTGTAAACAGTGACTTCTGATACTACTTGCTACTTAAAACCCAGCTAGCAAATGGTACCGTAGTGCGTGCCTCGCCTACTTCTTCAAATGGGGCGCGCAAGTTGCGGATACGTTAGACGCGTTGAAAATTTCGATCCAATAGCCGTCTGGGTCTTTGATAAATGCGATCCCTTTCATAGAACCATCATTAAGCCCTTTCTGAAAAGGAACGTCTAGTGATGCAAATCGTGCACATGCAGCTTCAGCATCAGGCACATGAAAACCAATATGCCCAAAACCTTTTGGCTCTGTATTTCCGTTATGATAATCAACCGTTTCTGGTGTATCGCCCCAATTGTGGGTTAGCTCCAACATGGCCGGGCGACCAAAAGTTTGCTGAGTACGTTCGTCTACATCGTCAGAAATATCAGAGAAATCATCACCTGCCGCCAAAAAATAAAGGCTGAACTTCATTTCTTCAAAATCTAGACGCTTAATTAGCGTCATTCCCATAACTCGCGTATAGAAATCTAGCGAACGCTTGGGGTCGGCAATGCGCAGCATAGTTTGGTTGAACACAAAACCTTGTGTCGCGGCATCTTTCTCTTCATACAGGCCTTCGGCCTTATCGAAATGTCGGCTCATAATAGTCGTCCTTAGCGATATAGATAATTAAGGCAAGGCAATCTTGCTTTGCCTAAAAACGAGTGCATAGAAGTGAGGGGTAATTTTCTTTTCACAACAGCACTTAGTCTATCCTCTTACGCGCTTTACCTCAGATGCGTTTTATTCAACGTCTATTTTTACAGCGCTTTTATTTTTTAGGGAGCTTTCCCCAAACCGAACCTGCATCACTTTTTTTCACTGGCGACACTTTAGAATTGGTGTTTTTGCCAGCCGCTTCTTTTTGTTTACTAGCGCCTTTATTAAATGAGCCTGACTTAGTACCAGAAGTGCTTGGGCTATCTGATTTTTTAGACGAAGTTTGTCGCGTGGACTCCGGTCGATATTTTTTCACCATACCTTGCAACAAATTGCGAACCACTTGATCGCCAGCGGGTTTAAAGTTGCGATGGTCTGGCTTTCTAAAAAACGCCGACAGCTCACCTTTACTCATTCTAAAGTCTGCTAGTTTAAGCACCGCTATCATATCGTCATCTTTATAACTCATTGCAATACGGATTTTGCGCAGTACTTCGTTATTACTTAGTCGCTCTTTTGGCCCCAGCTCTTGAGGCATTTGCCCTTCTTGACGACCACGATTTTTAATAATCAATCCATCTAGAAACAACGCAATAATCTTGTCGCGACACGGTAGATAGCCCTCTTCGCCTTCCCGCTTCATCACAGCATGTAAATAATCAATTTCCATGTCGTAGTTAACTAATTTAAAAATACTTATGGCGGCGGTATCGTTGATAGCTAATGCATAACGAAGGCGACGCAGAACATCGTTGTGGATCATGAAAATGGGCCCGAAAAGTGGAGTAGCCAATAATTGGTATGGATTAAAGTGTAGCGCAAAGCACGCTTTCGCATATTTTACACTACTTGGCCATATGCATCTATCGCGGGCTGTCAGGAGCGTTATTTCCACCAACACATAGTGAAACCAAATTAACGTACTTGGCGTAACGACATTGTACATCTGGTTTCGCTCATTTCATCGGCGTACCGAAATTGAGCTCATTGGTAGAAGGATACTTCCATGGCAACATTAAATCTCAACGGGAAAGACGTCAGTATTCCCGATGATCCACGAACGACTTTGTTAGATTTTCTCCACCAGCATTTATCACTTTTTGGCACCAAAAAAGGTTGTGACCACGGTCAATGTGGTGCTTGTACCGTTATCGCTGACGGCAAGCGTATTAATGCATGCTTAGTGTTTGCATTCCAGTTAGAAGGCGCTGAAGTCACAACTATTGAAGGTATCGGTGAAGGTGAAAGTCTTCATCCGCTGCAAAAAGCTTTTATCGAGCGCGACGCGTTTCAGTGTGGCTATTGCACATCTGGTCAAATATGTTCAGGCGTATCCCTACTTAGGGAAATGAAGAATGAAGACCCTAGCGCAGTTACTTATAGTCAAACTCGTCACAGTAAAGCTTCATTGAAAGAAGAAATCAGCGAACGCATGAGCGGTAACCTATGCCGCTGCGGCGCCTACCCTAACATTGTGGATGCTATAACCGATGTTATTGCTTTGGAGAGACAATAATGCAGCCATTCACTCTTCATCATTATAACGGCGAAAAGCCGTTGAGTAGCCTGCCCCTGGACACAAGATCACGTTTTTTGGCCGGAGGTACAAACCTAATAGATTTAATGAAACTACAGGTAGAAACGCCTAAAACATTAGTAAGTCTTGCGAAATGGCATAAAGCTAACACGATCAGCGAAGACGACAATTACTATTATATTGGCGCCATGGTGACGAATTCTGACTTAGCGAAGTTTGCTCACACGCAGCCCTCTCTGTCTTTACTTGCACAAGCTTTATTAAGCGGTGCAACAGTTCAACTTAGAAATAGGGCAACCACTGCAGGCAATTTGCTACAACGCACCCGCTGTTATTATTTTTGCGACACCACAAAAGCCTGTAATAAACGAGAGCCAGGCACTGGCTGTAGCGCATATAACAGCGTGAATAGAATTCATGCCATATTTGGCACTAGCGAGAGCTGTATCGCCACACACCCTTCCGACATGGCCGTAGCCATGATTGCGCTTAACGCACAGGTACATACGCAGCAACCTGATGGCAACACGCGTCAAATCGCGCTACTAGATTTCTACCGTGAACCTGGCGACACGCCGCACATAGAAACCCAATTAGACGAAGATGAACTCATTACCCATGTCAGCATAAAGAAAAAAGCAAACGGTACTCAGTACTATCACAAAGTACGCGACCGTTCTTCCTATGCGTTTGCACTCGTTTCTGTTGCGGCTGGTTTGAAAATTGAAGATGGTCGTTTTAAAGACCTTTCTCTCGCCTTTGGTGGTGTGGGCACCAAGCCTTGGTATCCGCAAAAAGCAATCAGTTTTCTTGAAGGCGCGGAACCAACCCAAGAAGTCATATTGCAAGCCGCGGAAGCTGAGTTATCCGAAGCAAAAACGTTTGGCAGTAATGACTTTAAACCAGAACTATTGCGCAGGATGTTAACAAAAGTGCTTTTAGAGTTAGCAGAACATCAGGTAAAGCACCCAGGACATGAAGGAGCTTTATATGACAACGCATAATGCCAAAACTGTAGGGACGCCAGTTAATCGAGTTGATGGTTCAGCAAAGGTGTCAGGTCAAGCAAGGTACGCTGCGGAGCATATGAGCGATCGCACTCCTTTGATAGGCTGGATTGTATCAAGTGATACTGCCGTAGGTAAAATCACATCCCTTAATACAGAACAAGCGGAACAGGCCGATGGCGTACATGCTGTGATCACGTATAAAAATGCAGGTACTCTCAAGCCTTTTAGCAAGCCAGCAGATGAAAGCAGGTTTACTCAAAGTCGCGCCGTACTTAATGAACCTCACATTCGTCATTTCGGTGCGCCGGTCGCTCTAGTTATTGCTGATACGTTGGAGCAAGCACGCTATGCCGCAAGTCTAGTAACCTTCACCATAGACGGTGAAATACCAGATTTGCTGACAGAATTCGATGATGCAACGCAAAAACCAGCGTCGCTAGATGGTGGGTTTGAGGCAGATGCATCTAGCGGTGATAAACCGCAGCAAAGTGATATCCAAGCAAGCATTAACGAAACTTATACTACACCCAGCCAAATCTCTGCTGCTATGGAGCCTCACGCCACGGTTGCCGACTTTAAAGATGGAAAGCTTGAGGTCTATTGTAGCGTTCAGATTATAGCGACGGCTGTTGAGGCGCTTGCGATTACGCTTGAAATGGATGAAGCAGACATCGTAGTGCAGAGCCCCTTTGTAGGTGGCGGGTTTGGCTCTAAGCTAGGTCTTCATTACGATGCAACGCTCGCTTGTATAGGGGCCAGGTATTTAGAGCGGGCTGTCAAAGTGGTGTTAAGCAGGCGTCAGGTCTTTTATAACACCCCTCATCGAGGGCACAGCATACAGAAAATTAGCCTTGCTTCTGGTGATGATCATGCACTGTTAAGCGTACAACACAAAAGCGCTATGCCAAAAGCCAAGGGCTATGAGTTTGCCGAAGCAACAGGGGCTGGCGCACGGGTTACCTATAAATCTCAGTTCATTGAAAGTACGCATAGGGTCAAAGACGTAGACCTGCCGCTTATTGACTCTACCCGTTCTCCCGGAGATGCCATTGGTTCCCTTGCTTTTGAATCGGCCATTGATGAACTTGCCCACGAAGCCGGTATCGACCCGCTTACGTTTCGCATAAAAAACCTGCCGGTAGTTCACCCTATGAAAGGTGCGCGGTTTACCACCCACAACTTAGGTGAGTGCCTTCGTCAAGGCGCGCAAAACTTCAAGTGGCAGCATAAAACACAGCCCACACCGGGTAAACAAATCGGCCATGGCGTAGCGAGTGCTATGCGTATGAATGTGCTGGTGGAAAGTTCAGCTGAAGTGGAATTGAGTGCTACCGGTGAGGTAACGGTTCGCACTGATATGACAGATATTGGTACAGGCACCTACACAATTCTCACACAAATTGCCGCCGATACTTTAAATACGTCGGTAGACAATGTCACAGTAAAACTCGGTGATAGCCGCTACCCTGCTTCATGTGGTTCAGGTGGCTCATTTGGCGCAGCAAGCTCTGGTTCTGCGGTTAAAAAAGCCTGTGAAGCGCTTATTGCGAATATTAAAAGCTCACTTCCCCCAGCCCTTAGCCAAGCTGAAGTACAAATTTTAGATGGGCAAATAAAGTTAGTCTCGATTGCACAAGGTGATGATGAAGTAAGTAGTCCGGTATTACTCGCCAACTTTATGTCCGACAGCGACTTCCCCATAACAGCAACCGGTAAAGTATCCGAGGATGACACCAGCGATGATGAGCAGTATTCATGTGGCGCTCATTTCGCGGAAGTAGAGGTAGATGAATACACGGGTGAAGTTAGGCTACTTCGCCAATACGGTATGTTCAGCGCGGGGCAAATCTTGAATATGAAAACAGCTGCATCTCAAATAAAAGGGGGAATGGTATGGGGCGCTGGCTACGCACTTACTGAAGGGATCCATCACCATAGAGACACGGCAAGCTTTGTAAATCCAGATTTTGGTGAATATCATGTGGCAGTCAATCGGGACATTGCCGAAGTTAGCCTGGATTTCTTACAAGAGGCAGATTATGCCGCATCGCCAGTGGGTGCAAAAGGTATTGGTGAACTAGGCATTACTGGAGCAGGCGCCGCCATCGCTAACGCAATTTATGATGCATGCAAAGTGAGAGTACGAGACTTTCCCATTACCATGGATAAAATAATCGCAGGTAAAAACTAAGCAAAAAAAGCGGCCTGACAAGGCCGCTTCACATTAAGAAGCTTTTTCATTATTGTTATCCAGTGTGTTTGATAGGGCTCAAAACCCTTTTTTAATTTGTAGTACTATCACTCTATAGCATTACTAATAAATGCTTAAAGTTACAATGTAACATACGACCAACTGCCCATTACAAAAGTTGAAAATATTGTGCACCGACTTAACATTACTTAATATCTTGATGGTCATTAGCCAGTGCATTTTTTCAAAAAGTAGTTTAGCCCTACCGACTCAACCTGTACATTTATTCAACAAATCGTATATTATCCAATCTGGATCTTTGTTTTACTATTCAGGGCGTCAGCCTAAGAATACTGATACTGATTCACAGGATTCAAATAGACACGAAAAAGCTTAAAGGCTCGAAGGGAATACATAAAAATAATATGCGGATTAGACATCTAACAATTTTACTCGTCGTTGCCAGCGTTCTACTTAGTGCCTGCACACCTTCACAACCTACAAACAAAATTCTGATCAGTGGTCCTTTTGAACCAGTCAATAACGATCCGGCAAGTACCGGCTACATGTTTACACGAATGCAAATTCTGGAAACTCTCATAGACGTGGATAACCAAGGTCAGCTTATCCCAGGGCTTGCTAGCTCATGGTCAAATGATGAGGACTTTACTGTTTGGACATTTAATTTACGTCCTGATGTGTATTTTCATGACGGCACATTAATGACCGCCGACGCCGTCTACAAAAGCCTTTCGGTCGCGTTTGGTAAACCAACGCCATTTTCAAAAGATATGATCGCCAACATGGAGGTGGTATCAGGATATTCTATCAAGTTCACCTTGAACCAAAGTTACCGTCCTTTCCCTTCCCTGTTAAGTAATTATGCAACTGCGATCGTGGCACCTGCTACCTTCGGCAAGTTCAATCGAATTAAAACCTTAATAGGTACAGGCCCCTATCAGATTACGCACTTTGAACCACCCCACAATATTACAACCACGCGCTTTGACAATTATTGGGGCGAGCCCGCTGTTATTGAAAACGTTGAGTACGTAACGGGTCACCGCTCTGAAACGCGGGCGCTTATGGTACGAACGGGGCAAGCAGATATTGTGTACAACCTCGACCCTGCGGCGGTCAGCATGTTGCGCACGGACTCTAACGTAAACGTATTTAGCGACAGGATCCCTCGCACCACTTTAGTTAAGTTAAATAGCGGCCATCCTATCCTCTCAGATGTAAAAGTAAGGCAAGCACTGAGTTTAGCGATTGACAGAAAAGGCATTGTATCTGGCGTAATGCGTATATCGAATATCTCTGCTGATCAGCTATTTGGCCCAAATATTCGAGACTGGCATATTCGTTCTACTGCCACAGATAATGCTACCAATACTATTTCAATGGGTGACGCTGACAATAATCCAACAATTAAAAATAGCGTTGAAAATGGCGACTTATTATTAAATAGGAAAAAAGCGGCACAGCTGCTAACCGACGCGGGATGGTTAGTAGGTGAGAATGGAGTGCGCTACAAAAATGGCTCACCTTTAACGCTTGATATGATTACCTATGCCAATCGGCCAGAACTCATTACCATTGCCACGGCAATTCAAGATCAGTGGGCTAGCATTGGAGTGAAGCTCTCTGTTCATATGGAAAATGTAAGTGCCATTCCTTCAGGGCATGCTGATGGTACATTACAAACTGCACTTATGGCGCGTAACTTTGCTAACATCCCAGACCCTCTCGGTATAATGCTGGCTGACTTTTCTTCAAAAGAAGGCGGCGATTGGGGGCCAATGAACTGGCAAAATGAAAAAGTGTTTAGCGATTTAAAGACATTGAGTCACACTACGGATGAACACGCTTACAAATCGTTGATATCATCAATTATGCAAGAAGTTCAGCAAGACGTTCCTCTTATCCCCGTTATGTACTATGTGCAGCAAACGGCGACTTCTAGCCGACTAAGAAACTTCAGCTTCGACCCTTACGAGCGTTCTTTTCGCGTATCTCAAATGAGAATAGCCCCATAATAATGAGAAAAATCCTACTTCAACGGCTGCTTCAAGCTGTACTGATGGCGTGGAGTGTAGGCACACTCACATTTATTATAACCCGTTCACTACCTGGAGATATGGCTTACAAAATAGCGGCTGGCCGCTACGGTGACGATGCGGTAAGTACAAGTGCCGCTAACGCCGTAGCAGAGGAACTTGGTCTGCACAGAAGCGCTTTCGAACAGTACGTAAGCTGGATGACTGATTTAGCCTCACTGGATTTAGGTAATAGCTTGGTCACGGGGGCCCCCATTGTTGTTGAGCTACAAAATCAGCTTTCTTACACCCTTGTTCTCGCTGGACTCGCTATTCTGGTATCCGCATTAATTGCGTTTCCTCTGGGAATTTATAGCGGCATCAGAAGCGCTCGAAAAAGTGAAAATACTCCTAAAAGCCGTGCTTCTCTTTTTGATAAAGCAGTATTAGTGTTTTCCACGTTCGTGCGCTCTCAACCAGTCTTTTGCTTGGGGCTAATTCTCATCTTTATTTTTGCTCTAGAGCTCAACTGGCTTCCGGTTGCGGGCTCTTCAGGCTTTGTCTATACCATATTACCTGTAATGACCTTAGGGTTAAGCCTGGCGGCTATATCAAACCGCGTAATTCGCAATAGTACTGTTAATGCGGTTCAATCGGGTTACTTCCATTTCGCCAAGATAAAAGGGTTAAGCGCTCTAGAAGCGTTCAGGTGCCATGCGCTACCTAACATTGTAATACCTGCTCTAACCTTCATGGGCATACAACTTATCGGGTTAATTGAAGGCGTAATTATGATTGAAAGCCTTTTTGCTTGGCCCGGCATAGGACACGGACTTTCCCATGCTGTCTTTGCCCGCGACATCACTATGTTACAAGG
Source organism: Alteromonas sp. MmMcT2-5 (assembly GCF_022348315.1). Taxonomy (NCBI): domain Bacteria; kingdom Pseudomonadati; phylum Pseudomonadota; class Gammaproteobacteria; order Alteromonadales; family Alteromonadaceae; genus Alteromonas; species Alteromonas sp. MmMcT2-5. The sequence goes on from NZ_JAKRFB010000032.1 coordinate 20,377, forward strand.
CACAGCGTTGCTGATGGGCATGTTATTCGTATTGGTCAACACACTAGTCGATTTAAGTCAGTATGCACTCGACCCAAGGGTGAGGGAAAATCGAGGACATAGCCAATGAAGACACCCGCCTTACCTGTTGAAAAAGTGATTGGCTTTTCACTTTTGATGCTGCTCTTATTACTTGCGTTGGGCGAGCCTGTTCTATTGGGAACAAACGGTAATCAACAAAATTTAAAGCAAGTACTCGAAGCCCCAAGTGCGCAACATTGGTTAGGTACAGATCAGTTCGGACGCGACATGTTAGCCAGAATCTCAGAGGGTCTGCGCATATCACTCTCTCTCGCTGCACTGTGTGTACTAAGTTCATCAATCATTGGCGTGCTAACGGGCGTAATTGCAGCGTGGTGTAGAGGTTGGGTAGATACGACCTTGAATTTCATTGCCAATACAATATTAGCGCTCCCCGGACTGGTACTTATTCTTCTTTTCGCGGCTCTAGTACCCGGCTCTTTCATTATGCTGTATTTAGCCATTTCCTTAGTACTGGCCGTCGAGTACTTCAGGCTGGTACGTGCTATCACTCTACCAGTAGTGACAGGCCCTGCACTGGAAAACTCTGCGCTAATGGGTTTTCCAAAACGCTATTTATTTAGTAAGCATATATGGCCCGCCATTCGACAAGACGTGTTATCACTTGCTGCTTTTGGTGCCTCCTCCTCAATTATCGCCATGGCATCGGTGGGCTTCGTTTATGTTGGTTTAAAACCACCCAGCCCTGAGCTCGGGCTGATGATAGTTGAGCTTTTTCCATACTATCACGAAGCACCTTGGCTGCTCGCACAACCTATTTTCACCCTATTCGCTCTCGTACTGGGCTTTCACTTACTTTCTGCGAAGAGTGACAAAACACCTCGTTTAAATAAGTTCATTTTTGACAGCAGCAGTAGACTATCAAAGAGTGAAGCATTGGAGCGCAAACTGTGAGCCAGTACATTGCTATTGAACACTTATCAATTTACGCGCAAGACACCATTATTGTAGAGGATCTATCCCTCAACCTTGAACAAGGCGAGACACTGACTATATTGGGTGAAACCGGGGCAGGTAAAAGTCTGCTAGCGCAAGCAATTATGGGCGACTTACCACCTGCACTGAGGGTTACGGGAAATGTTCTGGTAAACGGTGTAGATATGCTTCGTGCGAACCGACGAGAATGTGAACAATTGTGGGGGCGAGACATTGTTATGCTGCCGCAAGAGCCATGGCATTCTCTAAGCCCAATGATGAAAATTCGCCAGCAAGTCGCCGAAGTTTTTCGGTTTACATTGGGTAACGGTGCTCGCGAAGCACAAAAGAGTGCAAAGACACAGCTAGACAGACTAGCTCTTAAAGACGACAGCGATAAAGTCCCTTCTCAACTTTCTGGTGGAATGGCACAGCGTGTTGCTTTTGCCTGTGCATCAGTGACTAATGCACCTTTATTTCTAGCCGACGAACCCACAAAAGGGCTAGATGCCGGACGCAAACATCACATTATTGAGCAACTAAAGCAAAAAGCTAACGACGGTACGCTGCTTACCATTACGCACGATGTTTCAGTGGCAGAGGCACTGGGTGGTAAATGTATGGTGCTTAAAAACGGGAAACTGGTTGAAACAGGTGATACCCGCAAGATACTGTCCTCCCCGTCTTCAAACTATACCAAAACCCTTATTGCGTCGGCTCCGCATCACTGGACGGCTACCACAAAAAAAACGCATAGGTTTGCACCGCTGGTATCGGTGAATGACCTCACAATTATGAGAGGTAACCATACACTATTTACTGACCTTAGTTTTTCTTTAGGGGAAGGCGAAATTGTCGGGCTTTGTGGTGATAGCGGCAGTGGAAAAACGTCTCTAGGTGATGCTCTACTTGGGCTTCTACCCTATCAAGGCAATATTGCGTTTCATACGCTTTTACACCGTTATCAAACCCTAAAGCTATATCAAGATCCCCCCAGTTCATTTGCCGATCACACTACGCTTAAATCATTGATTGATGACGTAATAAAGCTTCACAAGGTGTCTAAAAAGCGTGCCGATTTACTTTCATCTCAACTAGGCCTTAACCAGCGATTGTTTGAGCGCAGCGCCTCTGAGGTAAGTGGAGGTGAGCTTCAACGCATTGCATTGCTGCGCGCGCTGCTACTAAGGCCCAAGCTACTTATAGCTGATGAGCCAACATCTAGGCTCGACCCCATTACAAGTAAGGCAATTACTCACTTACTTGTCGATCAATGCAGAGAAGAAAATTGCACGGTGCTCTTTATCAGTCACGATAGAACACAGCTAGAAAAAGTCTGTGACCGCGTCATTGACCTTCAGACTCTCACAACATCAAAAGCCGTTATATAACGGCTTTTGGAAGACAAGATTCAGGGCACTTTCGTGTGTTTATACGCAAACCGTAGCCGCGAATGAACTAAAAAGTCACGATTTCATCATCAATAAGATGACCTACAGCCTGACTCTGCTCAGCATCGACAAAGGCGCTATCAATCGCGCCAAAGCGCGCCGTAGTAACCTTTCGATAATTCGGGTGTGTATAAATATAAGTTTGCTCTGACTGAAGCGCCTCTATCACGCGCTCAGCTAGCACAGAGGCATCGATTCCCGACTCTACTGCTTTAGTGGCTGCTTGGGCTCCGGCTTTAAGCTTCTCTTTATCAATGCGTTTTTCAGCGGCTACTGCATATTTTTGTTGCCTATTTCTATACGACTCGTGAATGCGGGTTTTCACGAATGCTGGACACAATACAGAAGTATGGATTCCAAAAGGTTTCAGTTCTGGTACCCAGCTTTCCGTCATAGAGACAACCGCAGCCTTTGATGCGCAATAGGCCGCCGCATATGGCATGCCCATCATTCCCGCCATCGACGCCACGTTTAGCACCCAGCCTCCTTCGCCGTGCTCTTTAATAGCTGGCACGCATGCTTGTGCGCCATAAAGTACGCCCATAACGTTGACGTCCATTACCCAGCGCCAGGTCTCATGCTCCGAATCTTCGACTTTCCCCGGCGTACCGCCAACGCCAGCATTATTGATGACCATATGAACCTTGCCAAACTTCTCTTTGGCGTTAGCTACAATATCTTCCCACTGAGCGTAATCGGTAACATCAAGGGCGCAAGTCAATACATCGAAACCTTTCTCACGTAAGTCGTTACCCGATTCGGTTAATGCAGCATTATCAATATCGCCCATGACGATATTCATACCCTGCCGTGCCAATGCCTCTGCCAGCGCTAACCCTATGCCGCCAGCGGCGCCAGAAATAATAGCGGTCTTACCCGTAAATTCGTTAGACATCTTACTCTCCTGTTATTGTTATTGCGCCGCGGGCCCTTTGGAAAAGCCATTTCAATGAGGAGTTTGCAATCGCCTATCTCACTCAACTAGCGCTTATCTACACACCTAGATTAGGGGTAACAGGAAGGGGAAAATACTTTATTTGGCTAATTTGGATAGCTTCATGAAATTAATAAGTCAGGTTGAACGTACGCGGGGCAAATAAAAAAGGGCAGTGACTAACCCTGCCCTTTGCTTGAATAAATTATCTCTTACCCGTGGTTAGTTCGTTTACTTCGCCGGCATAACATAAACCTCGCGAACGCAGGCTGACTCTTCTGCGCTTAGGGCAAACAATACCGATTTTGCGATATCCGCTGGCTGAAGCTTATCTTCCTTAGGTTCATCGAAAAATGGCGTATTCACCATACCAGGGCAGATAGTTGTACAGCGGCCGCCCCACTCGCGCATTTCTTCGGCGAGGTTCTGACCGAAACCATAAGCAAACCACTTACTTGCCCCATATACAGAGCCTTTGAGGGCTATTCGACCTGCGACCGAAGACGTAATAATGAAGTGGCCTTGCGTATCGCGCAGGTACGGCAATCCGGCTTTTGCAGTATAAAGCAGTCCATTTACGTTTGCGCCCAGCATGCCATCCCAGTCATCTACGTCCCCCTTTTCAATGCCGGCGGCTTTCGCGCCACGCCCGGCATTGGCGAAAATGCCGTCAATGCGACCGAAATGTTCGCTTACCTGTTTAAACGCCTTGTTTACTTCATTAAAGTCGCTTACGTCAGCTTTTACAGCAAATGCATTATCATTGCCAAGCTCTTCAACTAAGGCACGCAGTTTGTCCTCACTTCTCGCTAAGAGGGCAACGTTAAAACCGTTATTTACCAGTTGCTTCGCCGTTTCTTCACCAATGCCGCTGGAGGCACCCGTTATCGCGATAACCTTTTCATTTGTAGCTGAGGTGGACATACACTTCCTCCTTTTTACTGGGCAACCAATTCACTAATTTTGCTTACGAAAGCTGGAATATCATCTGGGTTTCTACTAGTGACTAGTTTTGAGTGGGTCACCACTTCTTCATCAACCCAGGTCGCACCAGCATTTTTGAGATCTGTTTGGATACTAGGAAACGAGGTGAGTGTTGCACCTTTCGCTAACCCAGACTCCACCAGCAACCATGGACCATGACAGATAGCACCTATAGCTTTAATACTTGCCGCGCTGTTTGCACTTTTGATGAAGGCAATAGCATCTTCATTGGTACGCAGCACATCGGGATTGATTTGACCGCCGGGTAGCACAAGGGCATCGTAATCTTCAGGGTTTACTGACGTAACTTGTTTATCAACGCTAATTTCTTTCCCCCAGTTGTCTTCGTCCCATGCTTTGATCGTGGACTGATCATCAATAGATAGCACATCAACTTCAGCACCTTGCTCAATAAACTTGTCTCTTGGTTGAATCAACTCGCTTTGCTCAAAACCATTGGTCGCCAAAATAGCGATTTTTTTGCCTTTAAGGTTTTGGGTGTTGCTCATAGTGTTCTCTCCTTCTGAAAGACGAAATGTAAAGCTAGTAAAAACAGGGGTCGCCACACGACAGGAATAACTGTCCGCCTACCACCATTAGCAAATCACATCAGGTGAACGCGTTAGTTTGTGCATGGCATAACCTAGCTCTTACTATCTAGCTAAGATGCTATTGAAGGTGCAAATTGCAAACCATTCCCAAAGAACAAAGCAAACCATTGATTTTATGAAAATAAATACAAAAAAAAGAAATCTCACCAACACCAATAGTCACGCACATATTCAGATTTTGTGAACGATTTACAGAGCTTCTTTCTCGCTCCTTTTTTTTAAGTTGATGTAAGCCGACAGCGAAGTTTTCATGTATCAAGCTTTAAGAGTTCTATCGATTAGGCAAAACATGAGGACACATGAGCAAGGAACGTTTCAACCACGCTAAATCTGCATTCGAGCTTTCTTTGAAAAGTTGGTGGAGTATTTCAAAGCGTATTTTCACTAGCCTGCAAAAAGATAACATTCCTCTTATCTCCGCTGGGGTTGCCTTTTACTGCTTGCTGGCTATCTTCCCCTTACTAGGGGCAACCATTGCCTTGTATGGGCTTGTTGTATCACCCGACGAACTGCAACGCCACATGGCATTGCTGGTAAATGTGGTGCCAAATGACAGTCGCTACATCATTGAAGAACAGCTTAAAAATTTAACCGAGAAGTCGAATACTGCATTAGGCTGGAGTTTTTTATTTACTCTGCTCTTGTCACTGTGGAGCAGTAGCAAAGGCGCCAACGCACTGATAAAAGCATGCAACATTACCTATAGCGAGGCGGAAGGAAGAGGCTTTTTCAAAGGTATTCTAGCGCGCATTACGTGCACCATATTTATGATCCTTACCGTAATTGTGTCCCTCGCCTGCATCACCATTTTACCCGAAGCATTAAACTGGATGACGTCAAATGCCCTTAGTACCGAGCAAGCCATGTGGGTGACTTGGCCAGTTATGCTGGCCCTATTTAATATTGCGCTTTCAGCCCTATATCGATATGCCCCTCACCGAAGAGAAGCCCAGTGGCGCTGGGTGACGCCGGGGTCAGTTTTTGCCACCTTATTATGGGTGGTAGCCTCGTATGGTTTTTCGATATACCTCAATGAATTTGGAAGCTACAACAAAACCTACGGCTCCGTTGGGGGCATTATTATTTTGCTTATGTGGTTGTATTTAACCGCCTATATCATTCTAATCGGTGCAGAGGTGAACTCGTCGATAGAGCTCCAAACTACTGCAGACAGTACGGTGGGTGAAGACAGACCCATGGGCGAAAGAAACGCATTTGTGGCAGACCATACACCGGATGATTTAAGGCGCTAATGCTTAAACTATCTGAGGCGCATGCACTATCTAGCAGCGCCTTCCTCACCATCAATTTTTAGCATCTTTACGAGCATTTCTTTTCATTTTACCTATATCTGAATTTGCCTCATATTCGCGCCGCGAAATTATCTTCTCTTTCCTTTGATGTAAGGCATTACCTTGGACAACACCCTTATCCCGCCAGCCAAAGCGCGGGTTTCTGTTCCCGTTATTGCGCTGGGTATGTACGCAGTTGCGTCTGGCTATTTGATGAGTCTGATCCCACTAATGCTCAGCCATTACAACCTAGACACGGCTATCGCCAGTTGGCTGGCTAGCAGCTTTTACGCTGGACTACTAGTGGGTGCCCTTAGTATTGAACCGTTGGTAACCCGCGTTGGTTACAAGCACGGTTTTGCGCTGTGTTTAGGCGTACTATTACTAACTATCGCAGTAATGCCTTTGTTTGCTCACACCGCAGTTTGGCTTGTGGCTCGGTTAGTGGCTGGCGTTGCTGTAGCGGGTGTATTTGTTATCGTAGAGTCGTGGCTTTTACACGGCGATGAAGCCGATAGAGCCAAACGTTTAGGCTTATACATGGGCGCACTTTACGGGGGAAGCTCTTTAGGTCAGTTAGGTATTGGCGCTATTGGCGTAGGCGGCATGCTTCCTTTTGCTGCCATTTTCACCATATTGATTTTAGCCATTGGCGTACTTTTGTTTGCAAAGAGCGAGCAGCCTGAAGCTTCCCACAGTACGCCACTGTCGCTAAAGCAAATATCGAAACTAAATCATGCCGCAATTATTGGTTGCATAGTGTCAGGCTTAACCCTAGGTGCCATTTACGGCCTAATGCCTCTTGAACTATTAAACCGGGGCATTGCTCATGACGATTTGGGTAGCTTAATGGCCTTAATTATTTTAGGCGCTATGGCAGTTCAACCTTTAATTCCTGCGTTATCCAAGCATTTAGGCCGCACGTTACTCATGGCGCTATTTTGTTTACTGGGTGTCGCCGCCATAACATTAACCGCAGCGGTTAGCGGTATATACGCTTTGGGAGCAGGTCTGTTTCTATTAGGTATGGCAATATTTGCCCTATACCCAGTGGCAATAAATCTCGCTTGCGACAAACTCGATGCTAGCTTCATTGTATGCGCCACACAGGTCATGCTTTTCAGCTACAGCGTGGGTTCAGTAGTAGGCCCACTCATTGCCGATAACTTTTTAGTAGGCCCTCAAGGGTTGATGGGCTACTTATTTGCGTGCTTACTTGCTACCAGTATTTATATGCTGATAGCCAGTGTTAAAACCAAAGGGCGCGCCATGGCAGGCGAGTAACACACTCGCCACTATTGCCCATTAGATTGCCATAATCTCTGTTCACAATTCGCCCTATTCAGGGCGTTTAATGGTAAGTATCGATACTAAAGCGAGCTTACCTGATGCTATTTTCCAAAACACCCAAGCGGGATTATTTAATGCCTGCCAATACTCACAAACCTTTATTTAGGGAACGGCAACATGCAGCCAAGCCGCGTAATCACAGGTTGCTTATCCTTACTTCCTTCCTCTGCTTTTTGCTTGGTGTAGTAGTTAGCCCGCTAAGTCGCGCTGAGTCTGGCGAGTTGATGCTGCAAAGCGTGGACGGTGAGTCTTCCCCCGCTCTATTGCATTCAACTGAGGTGGATTTACAGGTGAGTGGCATGATTGCGCACGTTACCTATTCTCAAAAATTCACTAACACCAGTAATGAATGGAAGCATGCCGTTTACACCTTTCCGCTTAATGAAAACGCGGCGATTAACAGTATGGAAATGCGTATAGGAGACAGAATAATCCGGGGGCAAATTAAGCCGAAGGCAGAAGCGCAAGAAGCATTTGAAGCGGCCAAAAAAGCGGGAAAGAAAGCCAGCTTAACAGAGCAACAACGCCCAAATTTATTCACCCAGCAGGTCGCGAATATAGCGCCGGGTGAGGAAATAACGGTGACACTTCAGTATGTCCAACAGGTAGACTACCGCGATGGAAAATTTACTTTTCACTTGCCTACTACGCTCACTTCTCGCTATTCGCCCGGCATTCCGCTAAATCAGTTTGACGAGAATATAGAGGCTGAAATATCAGGTACAGGTTGGGGAAAACCCACAGATCAGGTACCCGATGCCAGAGCTATCACGCCTTTTATGAGAGAAGGCAATGAAGGCCCGCAACTTACGTTCAACGCAACACTAAATACTGGTTTAACGCTTAATAGCGTCACTAGCAGAAATCACCGTGTGAATTGGTCAGAATCCACAGGTAATTATCTTGTCACCTTTAATCAAAGCAATATCAAAATGGACCGAGACATTTGGCTAGAGTGGCAGCCTTCGCCCTCTAGTGCACCACAAGCAGCTATTTTCACTGAATCAAAAGATCAGCATGACTACGCCCTTGTTATGCTAATGCCGCCACAAGTGAAGAGCCAAGATTTACAGGATTTTGATCGCGATATCACCTTCGTTATCGACACGTCAGGCTCTATGGGAGGTCGGCCAATTGTCGACGCAAAAGAGAGTTTACAATTAGCGATAGACCGCTTGAGTGAGAAAGACCGATTTAATGTTGTAGCATTTAACAATGACACCACGCGTTTGTTTGAAACCTCGGTAGAGGGAACAACACGAAACAAGCAATATGCGAGGAACTTTGTAAAGCACCTCAATGCAGGGGGCGGCACTGAAATGGCACCAGCGCTTAATGCCGCACTTAAACCCACGACAGCTGAAAACTTTATAAAACAAGTTGTCTTTATCACCGATGGGGCGGTAGGCAATGAAGCTGCATTGTTCTCGCAAATAAAGAACGAACTGGGTGATGCGCGCCTTTTTACAGTAGGCATAGGCAGCGCGCCCAATAGTTATTTTATGACCCGAGCCGCTCAGTTTGGTCGCGGAAGCTATGTATTTGTTAGCAATACTGCAGATATTAAACAGCAAATGGATAGCTTGCTTTATAAGTTAGAAAGCCCTGTGTTGAGTAATTTAAGCCTTACTCTACCAGCTGGCTATGCACAGTCAGCAGAGATTTACCCTTCTAAGATCCCTGATTTATACGCGGGAGTACCTTTGCTCTTGAATGTGAAACTGCCTCATAACGCCGGTACAAGCGGAAAAATAACCCTTAAAGGCACACTAGTAGACAAGCAGGGCACCACTCGCGAGTGGACCCGTTCGGTAGCAATATCGCCAACGTCGACAGGTTCTACTCAACACATTGGCGTAGCGACTGCGTGGGCAAGAAAGAAAGTGGCGGCGTTAATGGATGAAAAAGCGTTAGGGCGAAATGTAGATGAAGTAAAACAGGACATTCTTGCTGTAGCCCTGCCCCATAAACTTATAACAGAGTTCACCAGCTTCGTTGCTATTGAAGAAAAAATAGCAAATACACAGCGCATACCGTCTTCCACCGAAAACGTAAGAAACTTAATGCCACAGGGAACGCAATTCAGACAAATCAGTTACCCCCAAACCGCAGCGGGTGTATCTGAGCATGTCATATTAGGTGTGATTGCCATACTTTTATTGTCGCTTTTTCACAGCATCGCCTTTTTGCGAAACAAAGGGGGACGAGATTAGCACCTTAGGCTCATTTCTTTATTTTTTGACTGAATATTGCTTGGACAAACAATGATTAAATACTCTTTTACCATCATCTTAGTCTTGATCGCCACAGCCAGCTTTGGCAAAGCTGGCTGGATATTACTGAAAGCCGAGCTCGCGCAGTATTTGATTCAATCTTCGTGGGAAGAAACACTAACCACTGGTGCTAACCAGAAGCCTTGGCGTTGGTCTGATACTTGGCCAGTAGGCAAGCTGGTTCATGCCAAAAGCGAAACGCAGCTGTATGTACTAGAAGGCGCACAGGGAAACGCTCTTGCATTTGGCCCTGGACACCACACCGACTCGCCCCCACTCGGACAGGGTGGTAGTGTGATTGGCGGACATAGAGATACTCACTTCACGTTCTTAAAGAAGGTGAGAGCCAGAGATATTATGCAATTGCAGTTGCCGAACTCACAGTGGGTAACCTATCGGGTTGTATCGAAGACGATAGTCGATGCCGCCTCGGCAATGAAAGTAGATGTAAATGGGCAGCAGCTCTATTTAGTTACCTGCTACCCATTTAATGCGGTATCAACACAAAGTAATTTACGCCTTGTTGTTGAGCTGGTCGAAAATGAAAGCCAGCGAACCTAAATAGGTTCGCCTACAATTAATTAGCCGCTTGTTACGGCGAAAATAAAGGACCAATGCGAACAACCTATCGCGTTTAACCTGTTCTCTAGCGAGTAACAGATTCTATGTGCAGCGAAGAAAACGTGCCGTTCCAGATTTGCTCACCTATGCTGACATTTTCAAAGCTAATATCGTCGGCATTTTCTAGGATAAGAATTTCTTCTGCTTCCTTAATTTTAATGTCTTTGAATTTAACGTTGTGCACAGGGGCTGCGTCCGGAGCGTGAATTTCCAAAACCGTTCCCACATTTTCTACCGTTAAATCTTCAATAATAATGTCGGTATAGGTAGCCGGAAAATTACCATGTAAATTACTTGGGTAGTTTAGCTGGAACCAGAATAAGTGCTTAAACGAAGCCACTTTACTGCCTCTAATTCGAACCATTTCGACGCGCCCGCCTCTGTCTAAGTTACTCTTAAAGCGATATGCTGAGTCGCCTTCATGCAAGATGTTGTTCTCAAAAAATACGCGCTTAATGCCGCCAGACATTTCCGAACCAAGACCAATGCCGTCTTCCCCGCCTAAATCATTGTTTCGCGCAACAATGTCTGTGCTAGGTATACCTATATTTCGACCGTCGGCGTCTCTACCAGACTTAATAACGATACCGTCATCACCGGTTCTAAAGTGACTATCTTCAGCAAGCACAAACTGGCTCGACTCAATGTCTAACCCATCGTTGTTGTACAGGTGACTTTCTACCTTCACTCGTCTTACCGTAGCATGAGAAGTATAAACTAAGTGATTAACCCAAAACGGTGAGTTCAGGGCCGTATAATCTTCAAGCAGCACACGCTTGGCGTGGAAAAACTGAATAAGCGGAGGGCGCAAGTAATGCCCTTCTCCGAACTGACGCTTCTCTACCGGAACGCCATCAAAACCCATTTTACGAAGCGCATGCATATCTGTATTTTGTTTCTCATACCAGCCAATGAACGCCGATTGGGCATTTCCGTCGATAGTACCTTTACCTGTAATTGCCACATCTTCCACATTTAGCGCATAAATTAGCGGTGAATAGGTAAATACCTCAGTACCCTCCCAACGGGTTTTAACCACCGGTAGGTAGTGCGAAGGGTCGCCGGAAAACAGCAGAGTAGCGCCCTCCTCTAGGTGCAAGTTCACTTTGCTTTTAAGACGAATAGGACCGTCTACTTGCCATGTTCCTTTGGGCACAACAACAATACCGCCGCCGCTAGCCGAAGCCTTGTCAATTACACTTTGAATTGGCGCTCGCGCTGCACTTAGTGAAGTATCACTCACATCAACCACAAATTTTTCGTTTGGAATAGTGGGCAGCTGGATCTGATTTACAATCTGTTCAGCAATTTCCCAGTCTTCGTCAGTAGATGCCGACGCATAGAAACAAGTTAGAAGGGTCACAATAAACGCCACCCATCCCAAAGCCCGGCGGTGTGTGAAACGGCTGGGGTAGCTACTCATAGAACGGTCAACATCAGGTATAAAGCGCAGCATAAAAGCTCCATTATTTAAGTCGTAACTGATTACGTTTAAGAAACAAAATATTCACATCACGACAATAATGCCACCGGTGGCATTATTAATCAAAATAATGTTACTGCCCGTTTAACCACGGCACGATTTTTATCTTTCGGATTAGTTTACTTTGCGCTTAAGTGCGGCTTTTTCGGTTTCACTTAAAAAAGCAATTGCCAATGCATTCTCTTGCGCTTGTTTAATATGAGAAGGCATAAGGCCAGCTTGCTTAGCTGCAACGGAGAATTCGTGATCTAACTCTACACCTTGAACTGCCGGGTCGTCGGTATTCAGGCAGGCGAGTATGCCGTGATCCAAAAAGGTTGTTAACGGGTGCTCTGTTAATGATGTGACCGTGTTCGTCAATACGTTGCTGGTTAAACAGCTTTCAATACCAATACGGTTGTCGCGCAAATAGTCCATTAGCTTAGCATCATTAATAGCGTTAACACCGTGTCCTATCCGCACAGCACCTAAGTCGTTAATGGCTTGCCAAATGCTCTGCGAGCCTACTGCTTCACCTGCATGAATTGTGATAGGCAGCCCTTCGCGGCGCACTTTTGTAAAGTGCTCTATGAACATGTTGCCAGGAAAGCCTTTTTCATCTCCCGCCAAATCAATTGCAGTTATATGCGCTTTACAGGCCAAGATTGAATCTAGCTCATGCTGACATACTTTTGCGCCATAAGAACGCGACAAAATACCGATGAGATTAACTTTAACATCGTGATTTTTAGCTGCGCTTTTTACACCGTCTATCACGGCCTCAACCACACCTTGAGTTGGTAGCCCGTGACTTTCCCCCATAAAATAAGGACTAAAACGCAGCTCTGTGTAGTCAATACCCTGCTTAGCCGCATCTTCTACATTCTCTATCGCCACCCGTTTGCAGGCGTCGAGACTGCCTAACACCTTAACGCCCCAAGTAAGCTTATCTAAAAATGACACCAAATCGGGGGCGATCTCCATTACTTGAACATGCGGTCGCAAGCCCTCTAACGAATAAGCTGGCAAACAAATGTTAAATTGCTGACCAAGCTCCAGAATGGTTTGCAGACGCACATTGCCATCTAAATGACGATGTAAATCAAGTAATGGAAAGTTTTTATTTATCATAGAAATACGATGAGTTAAGGCGTAAGCCCTACTATACCACTTGGCGCTGTAAACCTCGCATTCTTGCAGAAAATAACTTTTTTATAGCGGGACAAAACAGTACTTTTTTTGAAACAAAATTTGTTTTAAGTTCGCTCTTGGCATCTAACTTCACTCTATCGATGCTTTTCTTGATTACTTCTCATAACTTTCAGTAGCAACGAGCCAGTTGCTCGTTGGCGTGCGCCTTGTCACACAGGCTAAATACCACCAAAGAGCAACAGGCCTCTTCGTTATCACCAAAAAACACTAACAGGAGCACAATCATGTGCGGAAAATGTATAGAAGGCTGCTATTTAGCAGGCTGGCGTAATGGCGTGTATTCATTCGAACATATGCAAGAAGAACCCGATTTTATGGGGAATGATGTAAAGGCTGCCCATGGCTTGGTGGAAGCGGTATGCTCATTAGGTTCTTCGCTCAATGAGCTCCACGCACTTGGATTAGCGGACTCGCCAATGATAGCTTGGGCAGGATGGATTTATTCGAGAAACGAATCGCACACCCAAATCGATTTAACACGGCATGACGACGTTCTCAAATATCAGAGGGCCTTACGTCATTCAAAAGAAAGTAAATGGGCTGAGATTAATGCCCTCTACCCGAACATTGCGAAGTTTTTAGATAACCTAACGCTTCAAGACATTGCTAACACCCTCGATGAAGCGCTTCTCGATGAAATTGAGACATGCCTTCTTGCTCTTCATGGTAACGGGTATTACACCTTTGAATTCGTAGAGTCTATGTTCGCCGCCGAAGGGCTATTCCCCATTATTGAGCTTACTAATACTGCAAAGCCGTCACTGTTTGTTGACCATGCACTTGAAATATTCTTACTAACCGAACATCTTTTACACTTTCGCCCATTGTCTTGGGCGCTTCGTGTGGCGTTAACTGTTGACTTAACGTGCGATTTCGACAGCTTTCATATGGCGTGGCGTCGATACACCGCTAACCGCGTGTTAAACGCGCTTCTAATAAATCGCAATTTGAAAGGTGTGTACGCGTTAGCAAGTACACTTGAACTCAATACCGTTCACGCTATATGTCAGCGGAACGTAGCGAATAAACACTTACTTACTCAGCTATTAAGCGTCGTAAACAACTGCAAAGGCGACACTTATATTGAACCTAAACGTCTAGCCGCGCACATCACTTCATTGATCTCAGTGTAAATGCTTACTCCTTACACTTTGATATTTTGAGATAGGGTGACTCGGTGAATGGTTAAGTACAGCTCGTTATGACAGTCAAATACGTGCGAATCTAACTTAATCATTATAAGACGCGATGAAATGAAGTGCTCGATATCATAGAGTACTTTTGGCATGCCTTACCAAGAACAACGCCTTGGTAAGGCTATTCGCATTACATTTCTTTTTTAAGGGTTTTCGCAACCGCTAAAACTAGGTCTGCCGACGGGCGAACTTTGAAGTCTGGGTTAACATAGCTAAACAAAACCTGCCCTTTTTTATTGAGCATGAAGATGCTGGGTGCTGGCAAAACACTATTACCGCTTTCATCTTTTGTTAAGTTAATGCCATAGGTTTTGTACTTTAACTCAGTCACAGTATCTAAATAGAATCCAACGCCGAACTCACGAATAGTGTCTAGTTTGTCGTCGGATAAAAGCGTAACCAAGAATTCTGTTTCAAGCTTTTGCTCTTGCAAGCGCTCTGGTGATTCAGGTGAAATGGCCAAAATCTGATAGCCCATATCCACCAAGTCTTTTTCAATATCTTTAAGCTGGGCAAGCTGCTCATTACAATACGGGCACCACCCGCCGCGATAAAAAAGTACAATGCTGGGCTTTTGCATGGTAAGCGCTTGTAAGCTTACTGGCGAACCATCTGCCATTTTAAGTGTTGTTTTAGGCGCCACTTGACCATTAAGCAACGGCGTTACTGAATCTGCATCTTCTGCAATAGTGCCACGCTCCAAAGCATACGCATTTGATGCGCCTGCTATACAGGCGAACATTAACATCGCCATAGCCACTAGTCTCTTCATCACCCCTCTCCGTTTTCATTTTTGTTTGTTTAGTTTTTGGTTATCCGCGCTTTGCGCGATGTCCAATATGACCGAGAAGCTTCACTAGAAATTTCGCGCTCCAATAAATAAACCGACAAATACTTGTATTGGGCGCTACTCACCTACAGCGAAATTTGCTTTTTACTGCTACTATAGCGCCAAAACTTGCTATGCCATTTTTTACATAGCACACGGGGTTAACTTCAAGCCTCCTAAGAACAAAGCAGGAACACCATGGCTCTTAAAGCGACCATTTTTAAAGCTGACATATCCATAACGGATATGGATCGCAATTACTATAACGACCACAACCTTACGATTGCCCGTCACCCTTCTGAAAATGACGAACGAATGATGCTGCGCGTGGTTGCGTTTATTGTTAATGCTCATGAACGCCTACAGTTTACCAAAGGGCTGTCTGACGATGACGTTCCAGATTTATGGCAAAAGAGTTTTAGCGATGAAATAGAGCTGTGGATTGAGTTAGGCCAACCCTCTGAACAGCGCATCAAAAAGGGCTGCAATCAAAGCCAACAAATGATGATTTATTCCTACGCCGACAACAGCTTCGACGCGTGGTGGAAGAAAGAACATAACAAGCTACAAACCAAAAAGAACTTATCAGTTTTCACTTTGCCAGAGTCGCTTGCCGCTACTTTGGCCAATGCTGTTCATCGCTCTATGCAAATACAGGTTACTATTCAAGATGGGCAAATGTGGCTAACCATTGAAGGTGCAGATGTCACCGAGAGCGTTGAAGTGTCTATAGAGAAGCAGTTGTAATGAAAAAACTCTCTGCCGTTCAACTCAAACAGCAAGCACTGGTTTTTAGTGTAGCCGATAGCCTTGAAGCACAAGCGCTTGAAGAGTTAAATGGTATGCAACAGTGTTGGTTTGACGTTCAGTATCACCAATTCCCCGGCTCGTTACTGCTTCGCTTTCAATTCGAAAATGAAGAAGCGGTGTCAAACGCTGAACCTGAGCTAAAGAAGTGGCAGCGAAAATTAAGCGCAGCGCTACTTAAAAAAGGCGTTGTGTTGAAAGATATGCGCAGGCATCTCGTATTTACCACACAAGGCCCAGAAGAGTAACCCACATCACGCTTTGCAGAACAGGATATCCAACTTCTTTGTTCAATCTTAGCCAGGTTTGTTTTTGGTTATAAACCTTTCATTTTTCCTCATAAAGTCTACTTACACTTTATCAGGTAAGTAGGCTAGACTGGTCTCGTCGAATATTCAGCTTGCCGAATATGACAATAAAACGGCAGGCATTTTGAACGTTTACAATGGATATTTGAACACACCATGTTGACCGGCTTTGAAACAAGCCACTATCCCAGCAAAAGGAGCTTCACAATGAAAACTAAAGCAATGGCGTTAGCACTGTTACTGTCTTTAATGGGCTGTACTGAGTCTAGCGAAGAGACGAAAAGCGAAGTAAAAAAAGAGATGGAAAAAGCGGGCGAAGCGACAGCAGACGCCTATGACAGCGCAAAAGAAAGTGCTGCAGATTCATGGGATAAAACCAAAGACGCGAGCTCTGAAGCTTACGAAGAAGGTAAAGAAATGGCTTCTGATGCCTTTGATGACGGCAAAGAGATGGCTTCAGACGCATACGAAGATGGCAAGAAAATGGCCTCTGACGCATACGACGCAACGGCTGAGAAAGCAGGCGAATTTAAAGACGCCGCAGCGAAGAAAGCTTATGAAGCTTGCGTAAAAATGAAAGAGCAAATGGGCGGTGACGTTAGCGAGTGCGACGATTAATTTAATCTTCCAGCGAAAAACAAATTTGAAAGCGAACCTTCGGGTTCGCTTTTTTATTGCTGTTTAATCAAACAAAAGTGAATCATTCACGCTATTCACACCCGGCTAAAATAACAGCGTCTGGTGTTATAGTTAAAGGTGCGACCCTAAGCAACGTATTAATACCTAAAATATTGTTCCCTTTGGGAAGCACGGCCACTTCCACTGGCCCCACTTCGCACGTATTTCCTATACGAACCGAGTTTAATTGATACTGAGATATTTTAACGATCTTTCCGTTTGCCATTCTGGCAGCAGAGGTTCTGGTGGCAAGAAGCTTTTGATTTCTTGTTAGCGCGTCGAACGTAGTTTGATTGAGGGTTAACAAGCTTGAACCCGTATCTAATAGAAACGAAGCCTTTATGTTCGATTCTAGGGTCGCTTCTAGATACAGTGTTCCGCCTTTGCTTTGTGAAAGAGGAATATTTTGCTCTATCGCTGACACGGCAGATGTGCACGCTAACCAAAAAGTTAGCAGAACAAATAAGGGGATTTTAAATTTTACACTCACCGCACATACACCCTTTGTCGATACTTTATATAGGTGTTGATTGACAGCAAGATAAAGACCAAAGGGTAAATGATTGATTTTACCGAAACTCTACAATATCAGACGGTGCCACAGCACCATAATAGTGCACAAAACCATCCATTCCGCACCATCGTTAAACACTCCGTTTTCAACGCAGTAGCTTCTCTTTCAACTGCTCCCCATTCTCTTGATTACTTAAATTCTCTATATCCAGTTAGGTGATAGCAATTACCTATCACCAATCGTCATTGTTTAGAACTTTTTTGCTCATACAATGTAGAAAGGTATGTATGTCAACGAGAGGACACGACATGAAATTACGCTATGTATTGGGTTCATTAATTACGGCTGTTTCACTTGGTTTTTCTGCAAACGCAGCGCAAGCTATGACATCATCAACTGATGAAACGGTTGATGTACAAGTAGTTGACTATTCAGGAAAGCCGCCATTTAAACGCAAGATCGTAAGCTTATCGGTTAACGATGTAGCGCAATTGGAATCCGTAGGGCAAGAAGCGATTGAGTACGTAGAAGTGAAAGAAGTCATCATGCGCGGTAAGCCACCGTATCGCAGAGTGACAACCATGATGCCTGTGTATGACGTTGCCCAACTTGAAATGCTAGAAGAGCAGACTGACACGCAAAAACGCGGCACTCGCCCGCCGTTCAAACGCCACTAACAGCGTTTTCTACTACCAACGTATTTCACCAAAGCGATTCACTTTTCCTGAGTGAGTCGCTTTTTTATTGTGCATACTTGTTTACGCCATTTTCTATTTCGATGTATATAACACGCCCTAGTTAGCACGTTTTTATTTTTAATAACCCGTCACTAACGATAGAGTAGTAAAAAAGCAGAAAAACGAGATTATAAATGCAGCCTCACGACCATTCTCCGCTCAGTGATTTTATTGAGTACCCTGAAGAGCAAATGCTTTCCCGAAGCGAAGATTTTTTAAAAACCATGCAGCGCCGCCACAGTATTCGTCACTTTAGTGACAAGCACGTTGATAAAGCGGTAATCGAAAACTGTATTTTGACTGCTGGCACCGCACCTAGTGGAGCGAATCATCAGCCTTGGCATTTCGCCGCCATTCAGTCGCCCGAAGTAAAACAACAAATACGCGAACAGGCTGAAGCGCATGAGCGCGGTTTTTATAATGGGCGTGCGGGGCAACAGTGGCTAGATGACCTAAAGCCGTTAGGCACTGACGCAAGTAAACCCTATCTGGAAACCGCGCCTTGGCTTATTGCCGTATTCAGTCAAAAGTTTGGAGAGACAGAAACGGGCGAAAAAAGCCAAAACTACTTTGTGCACGAATCGGTGGGTATCGCAGTGGGTATGCTTATTACTTCACTCCACAACGCAGGTTTGGCAACCTTGACCCACACACCAAAGCCAATGAACTTTTTGACCGAAGTCTGTCAACGGCCTAATAACGAGCGTGCTTATATGCTTATTATTGCGGGCTATCCGGCGGATAACGCCACAATTCCTGCACACGCCATGCAAAAAAAGTCGCTTAGCGAAATTGCGAGCTTTCTTTAAATTTAAAAAGCGCTATTGGCCTGGGCGCATGAAGTAAACTAAGTATTTAAAACGGCATAACTCATAATCGATTGGTCCGCTGTTCAAGTCTGCGAGGGGCCACCATTCAAATCAAGCACTTATCGCTTACCCTTCTTTGAATGTTGCCTTTTATTCCGTCCCGAGGTACAAAATCAGTACAGTACGCATTCGGGAGTACTCACATGGCAACTTTAGTTAAAACTACCTCAGGTACCTGGAAAGCCGTTATTCGAAAAACCGGCTGGCCGACGACGTCCAAAACTTTTCGTCTCAAACGCGATGCCGAGGATTGGGTAAGACGCTCTGAAGATGAAATTGTGCGTGGCGTCTACATCAAACGTTCCTCGTCAGAACGCCTCACCATTGAAGAAGCATTAAAACGCTACCTGGCAGAAATCTCACCGACCAAACGACCGGCGACCGCAGCCTGTGATGCAAGACATTCCAAACCGATTATCAAAGCCCTGGGGAAATACTCCCTGGCCGCCCTGACTCCAGAAATCATTGCCAAGTATCGAGATGACCGGTTAGCTGGCCTGGACCGTTGCGACGCCAGAGGTAACCTAGCACCCAAGTCACGCTCACCTAATACCGTGCGCATTGACCTTGCTCTGCTCAGTCACCTGTACAACATTGCGATTAAAGAATGGGGTATCGGTCTGGCAATTAACCCGGTTCATAATATTCGTAAGCACTCCCCGCCTTCTGGCGGGGAACGACGCTTGACCGAGGAAGAAGAGCTACAGTTCCTGGAAGCTGTTGAGGTACACACCAATCCGATGCTGGCCTGGATTGTTCGTATCGCGCTGGAAACTGGTATGCGTTCATCTGAAATCACTTCTCTCCGCCGCTCCCAGGTCGATTTAAAAAAGCGTGTGGTTTTCCTGCTCGAAACCAAAAACACCATGCCGAGAACCGTTCCGCTTTCTCTCCTGGCGTTAGAATCCTTTTAGCAGGCGATTAATAATCCGCTACGGCCCATTAATACCGACCTGATTTTCTTTGGTGAATCAGGCAAAGACGGCAAGCGACACCCCTACAACTTCAACAAGGTATGGATGAAGATCAAAGCCAAGATTGGTCTGAAGGATTTTAAATTCCACGACCTGCGCCACGAGAGCGTCAGCCGTTTGGTTGAAGGCGGATTGAGTGATCAGCAAGCCGCCGCCATCAGCGGCCATAAATCGATACAGATGCTACGCCACTATACCCACCCAAGAGCTGAAGACCTGGTTGAAGAACTTGACGCGATTGCTAAAGGGAAAAAGGCTTAGACAACACCGCCCCCTCAAGTGTCAATGAAATGGGGATTAGGCCGACGTGTCCTGGCTGTGAGCAATGGACAAGTCTGGTTTATTGACACTTGGGAAGCCGGTACGTTTCAGCCTCCAATATCCATAACAATTCAATACTGCCTAAATCATGTTTAAACAGACGCATGTTAGTTTAAACATGATTTAAAACTTTCTGTCGGGTTAGGAAACTATGTCTATTCCTTGATCGTTTGTTAAGCCTTTTATTCAGGAGACAAATAGCCTCTCAGCAACTCTTCCAATTGCTCTTTTAAAACCTTTGATTTGGTTACTGTAAACTCATAAAAGTTTTCCTGCTTGTCATACACCTGATCAACGTGTTTCCCCTGTAAACCAGGCAACATTGATACATTCATAGCTCCTTGGTATTGGCGAACTTGTTTATCGATTTCTATAGCAAACTCTTCAATTTCTTTACTGACCGATGCATCCAGCCAAAGCTTTTCAGCCTCAAAACTATTACGAAACTCGTCCACAGCATCGTTGAATTCATGAAATTTGTTTTCATCAGTCGCCAAGAGGATTTTTCTCGAGCCACTCAACAAGTCTGCCAATTTAGAGTAAATTTTCTCAATCGCGTCGATCTTTTTCTCATGATACTTAGACAGCTTAATTTGATACTCAATGGTGCCCTTTTCCAACTGACGTTTAATGCTTTCGGTCTCTGATGTAATCACTCGGTTCTGTTCTTTTATGTCTCTAAAAGCAAGTTTAATAGCTGTTAATTCACCCGATTTTTTGAATAGAGCTACACAATATACACAGACAACGGTAATCAAAAAGATAAAAAAATTGAGATATATGAGCTTATCGTTCGAATCTATAATTGCATTAGCTATAGCTTGTAATTCTTCGTATTTCATTATTTTTCCATTGAGGCTTAACGCCTCATTCAGCGGACGGCTGCACTGACTTGTTATGCGTGACCTGTGAATGTAGATGATCGATATGCCGCTGCAAACGTATATGCCAAAAATAAAAACCAAATCCTGAAATGAGAACACCCAAAGCGTCTCCAAGAACGCTTATGTTTCTCGCCCATTGGTATTTTTCCAATTTCGAATTGACTGTGAATCTTTTGGCAGGGTTTGCATCAAGCAGTGCGCCAGTCTCTACCTTCAATTTCTCGGACCCTTGAAGTATTGCATCAAGTTCCTTTTTGTGAGTTTCAGACAGAGAGTTAATATCGCCTTGGTCGCTATTGTAAATGGCTATTCCTTCATTTGTTTTCGCTGCAAACCTTCCGTATGCCTCCGCTCCCTCAAACATCATATTTATATATCCTTCATTGGACTCGAAAAAGGCATCGAAATCGTTGGAAGCATTCCACCAAAATGCACCCGATGACCCGGCAATTAGAAGTCCAAGCACAGCGAGAAATTTATATAAATTGTCTGTTGGAGGAGAAATCATCTGTCACTTACCTTAATTCATAACGCCGCGCTCTGCTGCAAATTTGAAGCGCATCGGAAAATTTGTCCGATAGCAGCGCTTTGATAATCATTGAGCCCCCTCCCTATCAGCATAAACTGAGTTTATCCTAATAGGCGACCAAACCAAGGGAAAAAACTCAATGAACTTTTATACTAATACACATCCGTACTATTGTGGAATCGATCTTCACACAAGACTGCTTTACGTCTGCATTATTGATAATGAAAACAATATTCTCGTTCACGAAAAAATCGATGATTCACCGGACAAACTGTTAGCGCTTTTAAAGCCATATCTGGGCAATATTGTTGTTAGTGTTGAATGCATGCACTGTTGGTATTGGGTGTCTGATTTTTGTGAAGAGCACAATATTGATTTTATTCTTGGCCATGCGCTTTACATGAAAGCCATTCATGCAGGCAAACCAAAAATGATAAGATTGATGCACTCAAGATTGCCAAGCTCATGCGTGGTGGCAATTTCCCGTTAGCACATGCCTGTTCAAAAGAACATCGCTCAATACGTGATGCGCTTCGTCGTAGAACCCACATAATGAGAATGAGTGCGCAACTGAAAGCGCACGTGTCCAGTACGATCAGTCAATACAACCTACCAGCGCTGGAGTCTCGTTTGAATCTGCAAAATTCACCTGACCGAGAAAAAATGCATCACTTTTTTCCTGATGAAGCTGTGCAAAAGAGCATGGATTTAAACCTCAATATTATCGAAACCATGGTGAGTGAACTTTACAAGATTGAACACTATGTAAAGACTCAGGCACAAACACACCGTGCAACAGATTTACATATCCTTAAGTCGTTTCCAGGTATCGGAAAAACTTTAGCCCGACCATTTTGTATGAAGTTGGCGATATTAAGCGGTTTCCATCAGTTCAGAAGTTTGCCCCGTATTCACGGTTAGTGAAATGCAAAGCTGAGTCGGCCGGTAACACACACGGTACGCAGGGTAATAAGATTGGCAACGCACACTTGAAGTGGGCATTCAGTGAAGCAGCGGTGTTGTACCTCAAAGGTAATGACAACGCCAAACGATATTTAGCCAAGCTACAAAAGAGAATGAGCAAGGCGAAGGCCTTATCTGCACTCGCTCATAAAATCGGGCGATGTGCTTACTTTATGTTGAAGAACCAGCAGGTATTCGATGAAGAACGTTTTTTAAACGGGTAAGTCGCACAGTGGCATAAGCTGCAACGTCTAACTGGTTAAACGACGAGTATCGACTTATCGCACAGCACTCTGCATCAAGCAGCATCGATAAGTATACCAACAAGTCATGACCTGCTACGTTTGATTAGACATGCCACTGTTGCGCATCTCTACCTTTTTACGAATTTGCTTACACCTTAACTGAACCTGATACTAACTGGTCAATGCAGCCACTTAGCTTTGAATAGGACAGAGGAAGGTTAACCGATGAATGTCTAGTGCCGTTGCCAGTCAAAAGGATTTGAAAAGAGCAACAATAAGAGCCTCTATATGTGTTTGACATAGGCAATACGCTTAACATCGACCATGACAGACGAAGTAAACGAGTTCTAAAAAGGCAAAGGTATTGATCTTGAAATAGTGGTCAAAGGGCTATCTTTTTTCATTGACAGCCCGGAGGCTCATATGTGTTATGCAGGAATCTTTGTCCTCGGCTTTGGCGGCTCGCGCTGGACTTCCGATATCGCCATTAACTATTTCCGTAACGTCCTTGGCCTGGCGTTAAAACTCATGACGATGACTCTCATGATCGGCATTGCGATGTCCATCATGGATTCATTCCTGGTCAACCTCTCTGACGACGCCCCCATGCGAGAGCTACTGGTTATTTTTATTGTTGCGTTGGTCCTGGTGTTACTAATCCACTCCGTTCCCAATATCGTTGCCGGTCTCATCCCAGGCGCAGGGGCCGCCACCACTTCGGGCAACATCAGTGCCGGAGCAATGGCCGGGGCCGCAATGACCACAGGGGGAATGGCGGCTGGTGCAATGATGAGTACTGCCGGTGGCGCATCCGCCCTTCAAGCCGCGTTTAAGTCGGCGACCAACTCAGAGATGGCTGAAATGATGACAGGCTCAATTGGCAGCGATTCTGCAAAGTCCAAAGAACCAGGTACAGGCGACACACCATTTGCCAGAGCGGCAGGTATGGGGCGTGAGTCAAATTGAGTTTCACTGGCCGGTAGACGGTTGGCTAAAGAATCACACACCGAAGTTCTGAGAGAACAGGTCTCCAGGATTTCACCATTAGGCATAGAGGAGAACAAGCATGGAACTACATTTTCCACCTCAAAACTGGACCGACTTTGGCGCGTTTTTCGCGGTCATGTTCCTGGTAATGCTGGCGTTTTATTTTGCAGGTCAGTGGGCACACTCCACCAAATACAGTAAACAGCTTTATCGCTTAGCTGACGTGCTGGAAGGGATTCAAAACAAAGTGGCAAACAAGGCGTATCGAGGAATGATGTCGTTGAATAAGCAAACCAATAAAACCAAAGGTTGGCCGTTCAAGTAACGCAAATCATAAAGACACACAGGCCGGTGCTCGCAACACCGGCCCGCATTTTCACATTAACCTTCCTGAGAGGTATAACATGACAATAAAACATTATAGAGCACCTCACACAGAGTTAAAGTGCTTAAATTTTACCCTATCCAATGTGTCTTGTGAGGACTGATAGTATGTCACGCAAGAACACTAAAACAACACCAACAGCAATCAAAGGCTATTCCTCTGAAGTACGTGTAGTTCTGCGAGTAGTAAAACAAAGTAGCGTGCCAGAGGCTACTTGCCGCTTGATAGACAAGCTGAAGCACTTTCAGGACAACCCCTTTGTTCTCAAGTCACTAAATTCATTGATTAGCCCTCACAGGGATATGCAGCGCCGTGTAAGAGTCAGAGCATTTCGGGTCTTAACGGTTCTAATCAGTTATATGGATTGGGCAACATTCCGCATTGGAGTCCCAAAGACCGCATTTAATGATCCAGTCAAACACCGAGCCATGATCAAGCGGTATGAAAAAATGTATAACGAAACAATGCCTGAATCCTCTTGGTTTCGTTATATCGATAAATTAACGCAAACAGGCTACCTCAACAGTGCCAACATGGATATTCGTAACCAAGACGGTCAAATTCGTGGGACGGCTGGACTCAAATGGTTAACCATGAAACTGATGAAAGAGCTTCGTTTGAAGTCGGGCTGGCTGGATGAACAAAGAAATCGTGCACTGGAGCGGTTAAAAAAACGGGCCTGTGTAATGTATGGCCTACCTACTGCAGAAAAATGGCCCAGAAGAAGCGAGTTAAAGCGATAGTGGATGAAGCCACACAAACAGAATCATTCCAGGGGCAATTTGATACAGGCTTAACACCGCTCGACTTAAGATACCCACCTATTCATTAGCACTCCTTAGTTTTTCATGGCAATTAGCTTTGGTCGACTTGTCACGTCTTCAAATCAGCCACCAACGCTAATGCTCAAATTTCGACCTGAACATATCTAAAATCTTGCACCGTATCCCTCTGATATAACTCCGTTGAGTCTGTTCAACAGACTCCGTTTTGATGTACCTACAAGCGTTCCGAAAAAATGAGAGTTAATAAAAGAATCCGGTATAACAAGTGGTAACTTCATTAACCTAACGGTTAAGCTCTATCACTGGTTTATTCATGCCTCGTCCCTCGTCATGAATAAACTTTTTAAGTAGGTATTGAAGGTTTACGCTGCGCTATGCCCAAAGGGGCAAGCCCCTCTGGACTCCCATTGGAAGCTTGGTCACCTGCTGTCGGTATAGGTTACTTGTTAAGCATCAATGCACATGGTGAGATGATGGTTTGAACGCCAAGAAGGGAATGAATTAAACCAATGAGATCAACGTAGCTAGATCAATAGAGGTAACATGAAAAGAAAAGAACCCAATACAGAGCCACCACGCCCCCCTCACAGAAGCCGAAAAGGAAAACTTGAGGAAGGATATGCAGGAGTCGTCAAAATGGGCCAGAGAGGAGCTAAAACAACGACGTTCAAAAAAGGCCACTACTGTAACTATATCATGGAGTACTTAGTATGTTGTGAATGTGTACTGTTAATTACGCAGAATCAACTAGAAGTACAAAGCTTCTCGTTAAGGTGATATTCTTGCCGACACAACGTCCAAATAATGTACTAGCCGATTTAATATCATTAGGTCGAAAAATGGCAACACAACTAGCAACCAAATTGAAAAGCGAAGTGAGTATGAGCACCGAAGAATACAACGAGTTTAATTTGCCTCGAGAAGAGCTTTCTGAATCTGGCGAAAAGATCGGGATTGAAGCGGAAGACGAAACAGAGGCAATGGAACCGTTTGATCCTGACGCGATTACGATTGCTCAGCGAGTTGTTCCTATGGATGTACTACTACGCAGACTCAAACAAGGCTCTATAGTACTTTCTCCTTCTTTTCAACGAAAAGAAGTTTGGGATGTTACACGAAAAAGCCGACTAATTGAGTCAATTATGCTCCGAGTGCCATTACCAATGTTTTATGTTGCTGCCGATGAAAAAGGTAACTGGGAAGTAGTCGATGGCTTGCAGAGGTTGTCTACCATTCGAGACTTTATGTTGGGTGATAAAAATGGTGTTTTTCTACAGTTAAAAAATCTTGAGTTTTTAAATGAGAGATATGGAAACAAAGCTTGGGCTGCTATAGAAAACGACCTGTCGTCCCAGAAGCTTGTCAATAGCATCTACGAAACAGAGATGCGATTCACTATTATTGAGCCAGGAACTCCTGAAGCCGTTAAGCGGAATATATTTAAACGAATTAATACGGGTGGTATGCCGTTAACATCGCAAGAAATTAGACACGCACTGTACGAGGGCCCATCGTCTTCTCTTCTCCAGCGTTTGGTTAATTCAAGTAAGTTCATTAACGCAGTAGGTAAAAAAATTGATGATAGTCGTATGGGGGCTAGTGAGCTGATCTTAAGACTTGTTTCATTTATGTTATTCTCAAGAACTGAATACAAACAAGGTATGGACAGCTGGTTAAGTAATACGATGCGTACGTTAAATGTACTTGATGAAGTGACGCACGAACAATTAAATAAAATTTTTTACCCTAGCCCAGTACCTAGTCTACAAGTTACCTCGATAAATGAAATTGAGAGTAAGTTTGAAGTCGCAATGTATAGAGCTTCGTATCTGTTTGGAGAGCATGCGTTCAGAAAATCATTACCTAGTGATGATAGAAAAAGCCCTATAAATAAAGCACTTTTTGAGACTTGGGCTAATGTTCTTGCTGATATTGAACAATCCGAATTCGAAATTCTGTTAAGTAGAAAACACGATGTTTATGAAAGGCAAAAGGAGCTATATCACGATATTGAATTTAGTAATTCAATTAGTAGACATTCATCTAGAGCTCAAGGTGTGATTTATGGACATCAAAAAATTAGCTCTCTGGTTAAAGATGTCATTTCAATGGAGGATTATTTGTGATTTCTGAACTTACCATAAAAAACTTTAAGTCGTTCATTGACGAGACCATACCGCTTACTGGTTTAACATTGCTCTCTGGTTTAAATAATTGCGGTAAAAGTTCAATAATACAATCGTTACGAATGTATCACGCAGCTTACTCTAATGAGTCTCCATTGCTAGATGGGCACGGATACGTAGAAGATTTGCGTTCTAATCTAGTAAGGTCAACAAATAACATAAACATCTCTCTAAAACACGAAAATGGAAATGTTGGGGAAATGGAGCTTTCTGAGCACAACAATACTGTTCCCTTTTTCTGCCCAGAGTTTATATATGTTGGTGCTGATAGGCTTGGACCTCAAACGTTTTTACCTCTAAACGTGGCTTTAGACGCACGCCCCAAAGTAGGAAATCGAGGCGAATATACTTTAGACCTAATAGATAAACTTTCAAAGTATGGATACCTTGTCCCTGAGAAGCTTACTCACCCAGAAGTAGCAGGAGAAACCTATGAACATGCCGTTAAGGGCTGGTTAACTGAGATTGCACCAGGCGTAAATTTTGAGTTTGCAACCAATCGCAAGGCTGGCATCTCTCATGCTGAGATAGATGAGCACAAGCCTACTAATGTGGGATTTGGCTTAAGCTATACATTACCTATCATTGCAGCAACTTTATGCTCTGTTTCCCGAGCTCCAACCTTAGAAGATCAAGATGATTGGGTAAGAGACTGGGAAGAAAGTAAAGCAACAAATGGCATTATGTTAGTGATAGAAAACCCAGAAGCACATTTGCATCCTCAAGGGCAAACCGCAATGGGAAGGCTATTAGCGCTTGCTGCCTCTTGTGGAGTGCAGATAATTGTTGAAACTCATAGCGAACATGTTATGGATGGTATTAGGATTGCCGTCAAACAAGAGCAGATTTCCAATCAAGATGTGACCTTCCATTATTTGTCAAAAAATGAAGATGGGAGCTCGAAGTTTGACACCCCTAATATTGATGAGCATGGAAAACTAGACTTTTGGCCAACTGGTTTTTTTGACCAAACATTAAGGAACAGAGCAATTCTAGCTAGGAAGGCGAGATAGCATGGATCAAATCATTTGTATAAATACCAATAGTTTCCCAGCTCCAGAACGTGATGCTGGAATTGAGCTATTTTCTGATTCAATTCAAGGCGTTCTCGAGCTTCACAGTGAAAAGGATAGGTTTTTCTTTTACTTGGATTGTAATGAGGGCTCCTTGTATGATCTTGAAATCGCAAATGGTTACTCATTTGGGGACTTTATCGAACAAGACTCTGATCCTGACTTAGCACTATTTTTATACGAAATTGAAGATAAAAGCCCTGCTCTTGATAGTTTGTCTGAAGAACAAATTGAAGAGATGGCACAGTACAATTTTTATGTTCCTCACCATCCAGCAGACTCGCAAGCAGATGTATATGGATTAGCTTGGACTCTTTCAGGTTACTTGTTTACTCTGAATACCGCAGAACGTTGGTGCCAACCTGAAATTGAAATATGTAGAGTGGATGAAAAAGGCCGTTATGTCGAAGAATCCCTATATCTAAAAAATATTGCATCTGTTGAACACGGTAAACTTCACTACGAAAATCAAAACAAGCTGGAGCTAACAGGCCTTCTTGGAGAACATATTGTTTCGGAGCATCTGACGGCTTGGTATGCACAGCAAACCATTGAGAATCAGATCAGAATGGCCCAAAAAATCGACTTGGCATGTCGACGTAACTTTAACGGAGGTAGGCCGTTATTTGACTCTCTTCACGGAGATGGTGGATACCGAGAGATAAGGCTTTCAGCTCATTCTGGAGGTGCTATAAGAATTATATTCAAACACCATAAAGACAATATACAAGCTTTGCTGTGCGGCTTTATCAAGAAAAGCAATGATGAGGGGTATGAGCAAGCAATCGCAGTTGCGGAAAGAGAGTACCAACGACTACTTAACTAAGTTTTGCTTGCTCTACTACTGCCAAGAAATACAGTAATTAGGTACACTAACAGTACAGTCACTAGCTTTGACAACTCTAGAGAAACTACGCTAAACCACTGTTTGCTAAATAATTTAAGGTATTTTTAATTACGCTTAATTTACCTCGGTTTCCTAGACTTCCTGCGTTAGTGGCTAACTAATAAAAGCTTTGTCATAGACATGAGATACGCAGCACTTATAATGCGCCCTCGTTATTAAGGGCTGCGACCTTTTCTTTACGAATTTCGGTCAACCACGTTTAACAGTCCCTCGGAGCTCGTATCCTCATGTCATCGCGTCACGCATTCTCTTCACAACTTCCTTTTTTACTGTTAAGTCTATTAACTGGCCTAACATCGTCGTTTGTTACGCCACTGATGAGCTATTTCCTCATTTATGAGATCAACGTTGAGCCTATTTATATAAGTATTTATATGGTGTCCGTTACGCTATCAGGGTTGGTGATCAGTCAGTACCTCGGGCACTTGGCAGACAAAGGTTTTAACGCAAATCGCCTTTACGGGCTAACCATGATTTGCGTGGGCATTGCCATGGTCGCCTTTATCTTTAGCAAACAGTTTTGGCACGTATTTCTTGCAGGCGTCTTATTTATGTCGGTGGGCGCTGGAGCCGTGTCTCAAATGTTGACCGTTTCGGGATTATGGGCAAAAAACCAAGACATCGACTTAGCTGCATGTTCCGGCCCATTCCGATCACCCATTTCGGTTCAATCCGATCACTGATTTCGGTCTAATCCGATCGCCTATTTCGGAGTTATCCGATCAAAAAT
>NZ_JAKRFB010000033.1:0-50210 GCF_022348315.1 Alteromonas sp. MmMcT2-5
CTATTACGCCGCCAATCAGGTGGATCGATTACGGCACAAATGGGGTGGGTCCATTACGCCGCCAATGGAATGGATCCATAGCGGTGCCAATTAACAAGACTAGAGCAACAGAGAGAGATGGCGCAATGCCTTATCGATAACAAACGTTTTGAGGCGTTTAAGGAAAAGAAAGTTAAGAACCCTGAAACAGGTGAAATCACCATTCAGCGCAGACCCACCACCGTTCGACCGTGGTATTACGATAGTGACGAATACTACTATCTTGAAATAAAAGTAGGTAATAAACCTATTGAACTTCAAAAGGGTAAACCTGCGATAGATGTTGGCGATAAAGCCAAGCTACCTGAGATTATCGATACCATTATTCAGGCGATTGAAAAAGGTGAGCTTGATAGCGCTTTACTCAAACCAGCTGTTCCTAAAAAGGTGAGGCCAAAAGGTCAATAAAAGTAGAACCGCTGAAAGGGTGATAATCAGTATCGCCCTTTCTCTTTCCGTGGTTCAGCAGTCAAAGGCTAAATGGCAAACCATCACGCTTTGTTTCTACAAGCAACTTAACGCTGCCTATACAACTAAATTAGCTTTTTACGCGACTGGCTTCGACAAAAGGCCAACCTATTTCAAATTAACATCAAGGAACCAAATTATGCGCATTCACAGCGAAGGGCTAGCTTTGCCTGTTACCCACAAGTTTACTAACGCAATAACGGTTATGCTGAACGAAAAGGGCATTTTGGGTAATAGTGTAACTATTAACTTTCGTGACCCGACTTACTCAGCCGAGAATGGAGGTTTTCATCCTGTCGAAATTAGACTGGAACGGCAGAATAACACTTGGCGCCTGTGCTATATCACAGACTTCGCTTACGTCGGGAGTGGCCCCTATGCAGAGTTAGCAAAAGACCTCGACTTTGATTTCCAAGCAGGCGTATTTCAAAACCTTTTCGGCGTTTTTCCTATCGAACAGGCAACCGATATGTATCAGATATGGGAAGGTAATTTTCTGCATTACTGGATTGAGTTGGAAGCGTTTTCGATAAACATCTCAGAATAGACTAGGCACTTTTTTTAAAACTGTAAACAGATAAGGAGCATTGAAAAACAGTGAGGATAAATATTGTGTCGAGATGTGTTTCCAATCTCAATGTTACCAGTAAGAAAGCGGCCTATTCTGTCTTTGTGGGTCGAGAGCCAGGAGTGTACGAAACGTGGAAAGAAGCTGAAGCTCAAGTCAAAGGTTACAGCGGAAACCGTTATAAAGGTTTTCCGTCACTATTAGAGGCAAGGCGTGCCTATAGATGCTTTCTCAAGGAGGCTAAGGTAGTGACTGAATCAGAAAACAAACCCCAAAAAGTTAAAAAGACAAAGCCGGGTGTTATTACCGGCGTTGACGTTCCACCTTGGAATTTGGACTAGCTAGAACGTCAAGTGCATGGAGCTGTACAGATAACCTCTGTCGTTCCATGCCGTCTATATTACAACCGCTCGGTTATTCGGTAGATAATGAGTTTATGAGCGATAGTCCAAAATGATGGACGAGAAATAGAGGTAAACCTGCCAAAATGAAGATGATTTCTGACGTTTGTACCTTTCTTTTCTGTGATAATAATATCGACAGTTGACTGGTAAGTGTTTCATGCTCTTCGTTCGTTATAAGACAAGCTTTTTTATGATTTATACACGCTAATTGTATCCAGTCAGAATGAGTTATCTTTCTCGCATCACTTAACTCTTTTGTTCCCTCTTCAGCTGAAAGGCGTTTGTATATTTTGCCTCTACAGCTACTTACGCTAATTTGGCTCGATAAAAATGATTCTGGAGTTTTTACATGCCTTGTAGCTTCGACCATAGGATAGTTGATGAAAGCGTATCCTAAATCAGTCTCATCTGAATAAAGATTAATGAATGTCTCTAGCGTTTCAAAGGAAAATTTATCATCATTGTATTCAAGATCGAAGAACAAATAAATTTCTGTGAATTTATGTCGAGATATGCCAGCTAAGGCCTCCTGATTCTTTGGTTGGGTTTTCGACTCCCGTAATAACTCAACCACGTCTAGATCAGGGTCCTCCAAAAGCTCTTCGGAAAGCTCGTAAACATCATTTCCAAAAACACAGACGCAAACCGCAGTTTCGTCTTGATCGAAAAAAGCTTTTTTCAGACTTTGATAATAATTAAGCTCGGTTTTTTCTCCCTCAAAAATCAGTAAAACGTGTCTACTCAATCCTCATTCCTCTGTATATTTTCTCTATATTATGAGCTTTCCGTAGTTCCTTATGAACCAAGCTTGAGAAAGGAGCGATTTTGTTGTCGCTAACCTCGAAATAACAATCCGGCCTGAGAAGATCATTATCGAGTAGTGATAAATTATGAGTTGTTAAAACAGTCTGACATTCTAGTTCGCTGAGCTTGTTTACAATTTTTCTCGACAGCTCAAAATGATAAAAAGCGTCAAACTCATCAATAAACGCGAACTTTATTTTTTTGTCACACAACTGCAAGTACCAATAATAAAAAATACCCAAGGATAATGTTCCCGTACTGGCTATTCTCGAAAATTCTATTGTCTTGTTCCGATACTTAAAGACAATATATTGGTCGTCTGATGCTCCCTGTACGTCGAGATTGCAATTTACACCCACTTCATTCAAAAATTTTTCGAATTCTTGGACTTTTCCTTTTCCTATTATTTCGTCTGAAAGTTTACTTGAGCTAATCCGTTGCCCTTGATATTCAGTTCGATTGAGGCTTCGAAAGAACACCATGCCGCCTACAAATTCAATAAACTTATCAAAAATATAGTTAAGTCTAGTCTCATCTAGCACAGACATACTGAGATAACGAATGATGGAGATATCAGCTCTGGATATGTCA
Organism: Alteromonas sp. MmMcT2-5; assembly: GCF_022348315.1. Classification (NCBI taxonomy): domain Bacteria; kingdom Pseudomonadati; phylum Pseudomonadota; class Gammaproteobacteria; order Alteromonadales; family Alteromonadaceae; genus Alteromonas; species Alteromonas sp. MmMcT2-5. Next base: position 2,875 of record NZ_JAKRFB010000033.1, read on the forward strand.
GTTTTCAGATTTTCACTACCATCTAAATCAAAGAAAGCTTTATGACCTTCGTCTCTGTTTATTTCCGCAACTAGTTGCTTGTCTATATGGAGTGATTCATACACAAGGCTCAAATCGTCAGTTTTCCCATAGCGATATACCACCTCATGTCCTTCGATCTCAAACTCATACTCAAAGTTTGCGTGTTGCTCATCCGTATCCGCATTGAGAAAGTTATCTTTCAATGTATTTATTTGCACGGTTGAATCAGGTATGACGTGTGAAACGATATCTAATATCGCTAAACCGACATTTGATTTCCCACTCCCGTTCTCACCATAGATGACACTATGGTTTACAGTGCCGTTTTTGAGAGCATGTGTATTAAATTCATACTTGTTAGTGCTTCGCAGATCGAATTCTAGTTTGTCTTTAAAATTCCTAAATCCTTGCACCGAAAAATAAGTAAGCATCGTAGTCTCCAATATTCTGTGTCAAGATAGCACAGCTTTATCGTGCCGTAAAAAAATTACGGTACAGTTTTTATCTTTTGAATTTTAGTTGTTTCATAAGTCGCCCTACGATATTTACTCTCCTTCTTGGCCTCAACAGAAGTAGAACTTGAAGAAAGGAAGAGGGAGTTTAAGCGCCGATTCATGAGCAGTTAAATATGTATCTGCTTTACAACCGTCTCAAAATGAACCACACTGTACTAAAGTATAGAAGCGTAAACAGGGACGATGCTCGATTCAATCAGCTTTGCTCAAAAACAGCGCCTTGCCTACATCGACTTTTGCCTGTTGTTCAAAGGTGCGATTTATCGCCAGGACTTAATTAATCGTTTTCAGATCGGTTTGTCGGCAGGTTCACGCGATTTCAATATTTACAAAGAGCTTGCGCCGGATAACCTGTCTTACGATTCGCGAGAAAAGCGTTACTTCCAGACACCTCAGTTTAAAAGTGTGTTTGAGCATGATGCAAGACGTACCTTAACCAAACTCGCAAATGACATATCCGATGGGGTTGATGCAATAGGTGATATCCATTTCCCAGTAGAAGCACCGTCTAGTCTAAATGTGCCAGATATTTTTATAGTTGCTCGTCTTGTTCAGGCTATTCTGAATAACAAAGCGGTTAGTGTTATCTACACGTCACTTTCTAGTGGTTCCAATGCCAGAGAGCTCGTTCCGCACTCGATAGTGGACAATGGCCTACGCTGGCACGTTCGTGCCTTTGATCGAAAGAGTCAAAGCTTCCGAGACTTCGTGTTAACGCGCATTAGCAAAGTAACACTAAAAGACACGCCGAATGAAGATGAAAGCACCCAAGCAGATACCGAATGGCAGCGCCTTATTCCGCTTCAACTCGTGCCACATCCAAAGAATGTAGAGCACCCCCACCGCGATAGAAATGGATTATGGCATGGCGAACAAGCAATTGCTTATCGAAGTGCGAGCGGCAATGGCTGGTTACCTGTTAAGACGGTGGAATGTGGACTGCACCGAGAGCGGAACGCTAAAAGGCGCGGAGTACCAACTTTGGTTACAAAACCGGTTTACGCTAAACAACGTGCAAAACTTAGCGATTGCGCCGGGGTATGAAGCTAAAGACAACGGAAGTGGTGGTGATCAGTGATCCTCCATTGCACCAAGAAGCTTTACGCCAAGTTGCCTGAAAAAGTGAAAGTGGCAGAACAAACTGCGAGTGCTATAGGCATTCAGGCGCAGTGGCTAAACTGGCATGCAAATCTAATCACCATCCAAAGAAGACAATGTGTGATCGCGGTGCATGATGCGACACGTTTCACGTTGTTTATTCCATGCCTGACCAAGAAAGACTTCGCAAACCTCGATTGGCATTTAAACGATGTGTTTATTAACACCTTGTTGAAAAGCGACATGCCGCCTGAGCTCGTTAATGCCGCTGCGACGAACTACCAACCACTTACGTTCGATACAAACTGTAATCGTTCGGTACAAGGTACGATGAATCAGGTAGCTCAAGAAATTGATTATGGATTGTATTACAAGAATACCTCGGTAGCGGATATCAGCCCGTACCGATATAGCGCAAATTTAAGCCACAGGCCTTGCGGCGTAAAAGGTCAGAAAGAATATATTTGGCCAGATAAAGAAATGGCTCAGTTACTACAAAAATTACCAAAGAAACTAGCCGATAGTGCAGCAAATACGAACCTGCATTAGTGGCGAATGGAATAAGAATATGGACACAATGAGTAAAACAACGAAAAAGTCATCAGCGAATAAGAAAGAAATCGTGTTTGAAGAAGCATTATGGGACGCGGCCAATAAGCTCCGTGGAAGCGTTGAATCAGCAGAATACAAGCATATAGTGCTCAGCCTTATTTTTCTCAAATTCATTAGTGACAAATTCGAAGCGCAGCGAGAAAAGCTTAAAGCGGAAAGCATGGGTGACTATGTCGACATGGTCGAGTTTTACACTAAGGATAATGTGTTCTATTTGCCTGAAGAAGCTCGCTGGTCGACAGTTCAAAAGCAAGCCAAGCAAGACGATATCGCAGTAAAGATTGATACTGCTTTGCATACCGTTGAGAAAACTAACCCATCGTTGAAAGGTGCATTGCCCGATAACTACTTTTCTCGCTTGTCGTTGGACGTAAGCAAACTCGCTGCGTTGATTGACACCATTAACAACATCAAAACCGTTGCCAATGAATGCGACATGAGTGAAGAAGACCTTGTTGGACGGGTATACGAATACTTCCTCGGGAAATTTGCCGCCAACGAAGGAAAAGGCGGTGGCGAGTTCTACACGCCCAAGTCTGTGGTTACGCTAATCAGTGATATGTTAGAGCCTTACAAAGGTAAGATTTACGACCCCTGTTGCGGCTCAGGCGGTATGTTTGTGCAGTCGTTGAAGTTTATCGATAGCCACAAAGGCAATCGCAAAGATATCTCCATTTACGGTCAGGAATATACCAACACCACGTATAAACTGGCGAAGATGAACCTCGCGGTTCGGGGAATCTCTGCCAACCTCGGTGACATTGCCGCTGACACTTTCTTCAAAGACCAGCACCCAGACTTAAAAGCCGATTACATTATGGCGAATCCGCCGTTCAATCAAAAGCAGTGGCGTGCCGATAATGAGCTCACCGACGACCCACGTTGGGCTGGTTTCGAAGTGCCGCCAACAGGTAACGCTAACTATGCGTGGATCATGCTTATGATTTCCAAACTGAGTGAGCATGGCACGGCAGGCTTCGTGTTAGCGAATGGTTCAATGAGTTCTAGTACTAGTGGTGAAGGCGCTATTCGCCAGAAAATTATCGAAAACGACTTGGTCGATTGTATGATTGCGCTTCCCGGTCAGTTGTTTTACACCACACAAATTCCGGTCTGCTTGTGGTTTATCAGCAAAAATAAACGAGAAGACAAAGCGCGAGGCTACCGCAACCGCCAAGGCGAAACACTGTTTATCGATGCCCGGGAAATGGGCAGTATGATCAGCCGTGTGCACAAGGAACTGACTGCCGACGATATCGCCAAAATCGCAAACACTTACCACGCATGGCGGCAGGATAAGCAATTCATCGAACAGGCACTTGCCGAACAACTAGACGACACCCCGACACAAGAGCTTCTACAAGAGCATAAGCAGCTTAATGCTTATGAAGACGTTGCAGGTTTCTGTAAATCGGCAACCTTAGACGAAATCAAAGCCAACGATTATGTGTTAACGCCTGGTCGTTATGTTGGTGCCGCAGCTATCGAAGATGATGGAGTTCCGTTTGAAGTTAAGATGCGTGAATTAAGCCAAACCTTATTAAGTCAAATGGATGAATCGGAGCGACTAGATAATGCTATTCGTCAAAATTTAGCGGAGTTAGGTTATGGGGAATAGCAATATTGTAAGAATCGGAGATATTGCTGAAGTTTTCGATGGGCCTCACGCAACCCCAAAAAAGATTGATGTTGGACCTTTCTTTTTAAGTATTTCAAGCTTGGAGAATGGGCAACTTGATCTTTCCAAGTCAGCGCATATTAGTGATGAACAATTTGAAAAGTGGACTCGAAGAGTTACGCCTCGCGAAGGCGATGTTTTGTTTTCTTATGAGACCCGACTAGGAGAAGCCGCACTGATGCCGGGCGGCATCAAAGCATGTTTAGGTCGACGAATGGGGTTGTTGAGACCCAAGAGAAATAGAGTCTTACCTGAATACTTGCTTTATGCTTATTTATCTCCAGAGTTTCAGAAGCAAATTAAACGTAGAACAAATCATGGAGCAACGGTTGAACGAATTTCATTAAAAGAGTTGCCAGACTTCGAGATTAGAGTTCCTTCAATCGAAGAACAGCAAAAGGTAGTGCAGGTAATTAAGGCTTTCCCTCGAAAGCTTGAAGTAAACCAACAAACCAATCAAACCCTAGAACAAATGGCGCAGGCGCTGTTTAAAAGCTGGTTTGTCGATTTTGACCCAGTAGTGGATAACGCATTAGCGGCAGGCAACCCAATACCCGACGAGTTGGTCCATCGAGTCGAAGTTCGTAAAAAAGCCCATGCATTACCGGACTTTCAGCCTTTGCCAGAACATATCCGAAACCTATTTCCAAGCGAGTTTGAGCAAACAGGTGAGCCCAATGTTGGTATAAATGGATGGGTGCCTAAAGGGTGGAGTATGGCGCGACTTGGTGGTGTCATTTCAGTCAAAAGAGGAGGTTCCCCAAGGCCAATAAAAGACTATATTGTTTCAGATGGCCTACCCTGGACAAAGATTAGTGATGCTACTGGCAGTCATACACGATTTATAAAAAAGACTAAAGAGTTTATTAAGCCTGAAGGGTTATCAAAAACTACTCTATTACAAAAAGGCACTTTAATATTATCAAATAGCGCAACACCGGGGTTGCCTATGTTTTTAGATTTAGATGCCTGTGTGCATGATGGATGGTTACATTTCCCCGAAAAAAAACAACTATCTGACTTATTTTTGTTTCAGTTGTTTCAAGAGATTCGACCTCAACTTATTCAGCAAGGAAATGGCAGTGTATTCACGAATCTCAAAACGGATATTTTGAAGAATCATAAATTACCTCTGCCAACGTCAGATGTTATTGATGCGTTCGACAAAATTGTCGGTCCAATGCACATGAAACTCCATTCTTTAAGTAACTCTAATTCTTCTCTAGAGAATCTAAGAAATTATCTATTAGCCAAACTTATATCAGGCGAAATACAACTCGATTCTTCAGGAAGTAGTATCAACCAAGAGGCTGACGTACAAGGAGTGTAGCCATGCTGAATTTCACCGAAGCGCAACTGGAAGCGGCAATTATCGAGTTGCTAGAAGGGCACGGATATCCTTATGTGCCCGGCAACCAGATTTCGCGTGCGCCTACCGACATTGTTATCAGAGATGACTTGCGTGCGTTTTTAGCTAAACGGTATGCCGATGATGATATTACCAGCGGTGAAATTGACAGCATAATACGCCAAATTGAGCTTCTGCCTGCTAGTGACTTATACGAAAGCAATAAAACCTTTTGTAAATGGTTAAGTGATGGTTTTTTACTGAAACGAGAAGCGAGCAGCGAAGCAGGCAAAGCCTCCCAGAAGGACTTGTATATTCAGCTTATTGATTACGATAACGTGGTCGAATCACTGCTTCCTGCATTACTAAACGACAAACACGAAACGAGCATTATAGAACAAAACCGTCAACAAAAGGTCGCCGAGCAACAACCTGAATTTGAAATGATAGCCTCAGCCACCAAAGACAGTAATATCTATAAAATCGTTAACCAGCTTGAGATTGAAGGTGCAGAAGGCGAACTGCGCATACCTGACGGTATTCTTTATATCAACGGCTTACCTGTAGTGGTGTTTGAGTTTAAAAGTGCGATTCGTGGCGAGGAAGCAAGTATCCACGATGCTTATGTTCAGCTTACTACCCGATACCGCAGAGACATCCCCCAGTTGTTTATTTATAACGCGCTTTGCGTCATCAGCGACGGTGTAAATAACAAAATGGGTAGCTTGTTTGCGCCATACGACTTCTTTTATGCGTGGCGTAAGGTAACAGGCAACGAGTCAATTGAAAAAGACGGTATTAGTTCACTGCACACCATGTTGGAAGGGCTGTTTGATAAAGCACGTCTTCGCGATGTAATACGTAACTTTGTATTCTTTCCTGACACCTCCAAACATGAAGTGAAAATTGTCTGTCGCTATCCGCAGTATTACGCCGCCAGAAAGCTATACCAAAACATTAAAGACCACCGTAAGCCAATAGGCGACGGTAAAGGCGGTACTTACTTTGGGGCAACGGGATGCGGAAAAAGCTTCACCATGCAGTTTCTAACCCGCTTGTTGATGAAAAGTGTTGAATTTGAAAGTCCAACCATTGTGTTAATTACAGACAGAACAGACTTGGACGACCAGTTATCGCAACAATTTACCAATGCCAAAGGTTATATTGGCGATCAGTCTGTAGAGTCGGTAGAAAGCCGTTCTGATCTGCGTGCCAAACTGCAAGGCCGCAACAGCGGCGGTGTATTTTTAACCACAATCCACAAGTTCACTGAAGATACACAGCTCTTAACCGAACGTAGCAATGTGATTTGTATCTCAGACGAAGCGCACCGTAGTCAAACCAATCTCGACCAGAAACTACGTATCGTGGAAAAAGGCCCTAATGCAGGCGTGAAGCGTACTTTTGGTTTTGCCAAGTATTTGCATGACTCCCTACCTAATGCCACTTATGTGGGCTTTACAGGCACACCGGTCGACGCCACCTTGGATGTATTTGGTCAGGTCGTCGACAGCTACACCATGACAGAGTCTGTTAAAGACGAAATCACCGTGCGCATTGTGTATGAAGGCCGTGCCGCCAAAGTGGTATTGAACAACGCAAAATTAGAAGAGATTGAAGCCTATTATCAGCAATGCGCCGAAGACGGCAGTAACGAACACCAGATAGAGGAAAGTAAGAAGACTTCAGCGAATATGACCTCTATTCTGGGTGATCCTGACCGTATTGAGGCTCTGGCGAAAGACTTTGTGGCGCATTACGAGCAGCGACTCTCAGAAGGCTCAACCATTAAAGGCAAAGCTATTTTCGTGTGCGGTAGCCGTGAAATCGCTTGGCAGTTCTATCAATCACTGCGAGACATAAAGCCCGAATGGTTTGAAGTATTGGAGTGCGAAGCCGGTGCTACGCTCACAGAACAGGAGAAGAAAAAGGTTAAGCCCATGGAACGGGTAAAAATGGTAATGACCCGTGGTAAGGACGATCCTAAAGTACTGTGGGATTTACTCGGCACCAAGGACGACCGTAAAGAGCTTGATCGCCAATTCAAAAATGAAAAGTCCAATTTCAAAATCGCCATTGTGGTGGATATGTGGTTAACCGGTTTCGATGTGCCATTCCTAGACACGATTTACATCGACAAACCCATACAACGTCATAACCTGATCCAGACGATATCTCGTGTTAACCGCAAATACGAAGGCAAAGACAAGGGCTTAGTCGTTGATTACATCGGTATAAAAAGCCAGATGAATAAAGCCTTGGCCCAATATGCCAAGACAGATGAAACCAATTTTGAAGATATAGCCCAGTCTGTCGTGGTGGTGAAAGACCACCTAGACTTGCTCGCTAAGCTAACCCACGGCTTTGATGCCAGCGATTACTTCACTGGTAAACCTATTGCGCAGTTAAACTGCTTAAATAACGCCGCTGAATTCGTACTACAAACTAAAAAGCTCGAACATCGCTTCATGGCGTTGGTTAAGCGGTTAAAAGCAGCCTACGACGTCTGCTGTGGCAGTGAAAAGCTAAACCAGAAAGAACGAGACCTGATCCACTTTTATCTTGCAGTGCGTTCCATCGTGTACAAGTTAACCAAAGGCAATGCGCCAGATACCGCGCAGATGAATGCCAAAGTACGCGAAATGATCACCGAGGCATTAAAGGCTGATGGCGTTGAAGAAATCTTTAAGCTTGGACAGGGGCAGGACGGTATCGATATCTTCGACGATGATTACCTCGCTAAGATAGAAAAGATAAAGCTGCCCAATACCAAAATAAAGTTACTTCAGCAGATGTTGGCAAAAGCCTTGGGCGAGTTCAAAAAGGTCAATAAAACTAAAGCGTTTGATTTCTCAGAACGGTTTAAATCACTGGTCGAAAAATACAACGAACGCAAAGAAGAAGATGTGCTGGTGAGCAATGTACTGGAAGATTTTTCAGACGAAATCATCAACATGTACAACGACCTCAAAACCGAAATGAACTCCTTTGAAGACATGGGCATCAACTTCGAGGAAAAAGCGTTCTACGACATCCTGCTTGCCTTAGCGGCTAAATATGATTTCAACTATCCAGACGATAAATTATTGGAGCTAGCCAAGGCAGTAAAAGAAGTTGTGGACGACAAAGCCAAGTACACTGACTGGAGCCAGCGCGACGATATAAAAGCCGAGTTGAAAGTGGATTTAATCATTCTACTAGCCAAGCACGGCTACCCACCCGTTGACCGCGATGAAGTGTATAAGGAGATCTTCGAACAAGCGGAGAATTTTAAGAAGAATAGGGGACAGGTCTAAATAGTAAGACTTGTATAGTCTTGTTCGTTGTGGACTTGCATCACTATTACTGGGTAATTAAAGGATTTTTATGGCGAAGGAAAATACGAGTAGAGAGATAAGTAAAGGGTTTTACTGGTTACTAGGCTTGGTATTCGGTATTGCGCTGATATTTATGATCATTGTTTTTGGATTGTATTTCTTTACTTTTTCCGGCGAACTCGGCACTCAGGAGATGTTTGCACAGTTCGGAGATTTCATTGGCGGCTTGCTAAACCCGATTTTCTCCTTTCTGACTATAGTCCTACTCATTGGCTCATTGTTTTTGCAAAGGCAAGAACTGGGTAAAGTAGTTGAAGAGTTGGAGCTTACTAGAGGCGTCCATCAGTCTACAGTAAACATGAGTCTATATGAGCATTTACTTGAAGATTTTCAAAAAGAAGGTTCCGACACCAAAATGTCAGCCTTAAATTTCAAGGAATATTTGGATGAAAAGCTAACTCTAGACATTTCCCATAGCAATATCTACGAGATTGGAAACTTTACGCTATTTGAAATTATTTCCAATAATGGGCTTATGGATATTGCCAAGGAAAAAGGTTACTTAGCCTCTAGAGCATCAGCCACTGGTGACAATGTGACAGCATCCAGGGATTTTAAAGAAAAATTAGATTTACTTGACGCAAGTATAAAAACCATAGTTGAAAAACTTACCCAGGTAAGAGGTTTAGGATGCCCCAAATTGAGAGCAAGTGAGTTACTTGGGTTTTGTGAAGAGATTTTGGAGGACTACTACTATTCTAAGCATATCAACAAAATGGCTAAAACGAATCTGCTCAAGTACGCTCGTTTCAATGAGCTCTTGGCTGCGGTTGAAGACTACCCTGAGAATCCGATTCCTAAGGGTATAATCTCAACGTAAGTTGACTAAAAAAGCCTGACTAAATGCTAATAATATTAATATCTAAAAAACTAACTAAAACTTAGTCACTTACGCGAAAAAGGCTTGAACCATCAATTTTGGTCGCTTGACCATTTTCATAGCTGCCGAGATACTTACAGGGTAATGTTGTATTGTAAACTTCATCTTCATCAATACGATATAAAATCTGGCTAGAAAAATTATAAACGTATTCCCCATCAAATGTCCCTATGTGATTGCCTCTTGCATCATAAACTTGCTTATACATTCGTGCTCCTTTTTGACCCTAAAAATAAGCGAAACCTCGCGATTTAAGACTTTTTCTATATCGTCATAACGTCATTTAAAGTGTAAAAAACTAAATATTAGCTACTGTTAATAACCGTAACAACTATTAGCTTCTCAAACACAAAAAGTAGAAATAGACCAGTTTTAATGCCGCTTAAAGGCATCAAAATTCCTTATTTCTATCTCTTTGATTCTTAATTTTTGCTTTTGCTGTATTAGCATATAAGTCGGTCAGGGCTCCATACGTGTGCTTGAGTGTAAGACCAAGAAGCCCTAACTGGATCACTGTGATTGCACCCAGTAAAACATATAGAGTTCCTCTGAAATAACTTATAGCGGTCAATGACCATTGAAATAGTCCCAGAATTTCTTTTATGAATGGAATGCACAAGGATAGGGCAATGATTATTATGGAAATAATCATAGTACTTATAAACCCTGTAAGGGTTTTGGAGTCTTCAACAGCCTTTTTTAGTGCAGCTTCTCGCCCTGATGAGTCCGAATTCTTAGCAACTATTGCTGAACTTAATGCTCTTGGGTAAGTTATTGCTAACCATGCTCCAGTCACGCCGAAAATTATAGATGCGACAGTTCTTATGTTCTCAAAATATTTTTCTTGAACTGAATAGTCGATACTCTTTCCAGCTAAAAATAAGAGCACTGCGAATACAATCGAAATTAGTACTCCTGCAATAACCCCAATTTTCTTAGTCATTGCATTCACTTTTAAGCGACCTGTGATGAAGAGGTTACTTCTCTCAAAACAGGTAATAAAGAAATCAGCTCACTTCTTCTAGAGTTTATTGAAGCTTTAAGGTTCTCCATATCTAACAGCTGACCCGGAACTACCCATTCAACGTCGATATTTATTTTACTTTTCGCATATGACTTACTTAGCCATTCCTTTTCATCAGCACCGAAAGTATTGTTCTGAGGAAATTTAAATCCGACATCTTGCCAACTGCCGTTATCTACACCATTTTCGTAATCCGAAATTATTCGCGCTAGTTCAGATTCTGAAGGTCTGTAGTTTAACTCATATGATAAGGGAATCTCGTGTGGCATGGTGTTATCCTTACTAGTGATTCCCACCAGATTTAGTAGCTTATCGATAGTGCCATCGTGGCTAGCTTGCGATCTATCTAGACTTATTCGTCTTATAATGCCTCTTATTTGTTCTCTATTTTGTATAATTAAGTCCCGCTTTGCTGGGTTTTTATGAAGAGTTCTAGTAAAGCGGGGAACAAGGTTGGGGCTTGGACTATTTGTACCCTGTGCATAGCCCAGAAACGTATCATTTTGGTCAAACCTCACGTAGCGACTTTCGGTTTTAAGGAATGACTCGAGCCAGTATGAAAAGGGTTTCATCCCTGTGCGTGGAGTTCCAAAAGTAATTGTGGCTAATGAATTTTGGCTTGGAATAAACCAAAAATACGTTGCATACCCTGGTATTGATTGTGCTGGTAAATTCCCTTTGTGTAGAGCTCTTGCACTTAGATTGTCGACGGCAGTGGATGGGTCTAGTGCATAGACTGAATCGCCTGATTCATGAGTTTTATTCCACATCGCTCCAAAATAATCACCAGTTACGTTGTCATGCTTGATGCTAACTAGGTACGTTTCTAAGAACTCCATATCAAAATTGGGACTTACTTCATACGTGCATGTATTCTGAATAAGCCGCTGATCTGAGTTGGACCAATTGAAAATATTGTTTATTACTTCCGTAAAGGAGCCCATTTCAGGAGTTCTTGCTCGCTCTCTATATATTCCACAATGTTTTACTTTATGAAACCTAATACTTGCTTTCTCAACCACGATGAAACTCCCTTTCAATTTCTTGCTTGATTGTTTCAGATTTACCGATTTTTTCATAGTGCCAGCGAGCTGGCCTATCCGTTTACAATAACGATGAAGAGATACTTAATCAACGTATGTTCAAATCAATACGTTTGTTGTTTATCAAAAAATTGAAAAAGGCTTTTTATTATCTACATCCCCGTTTCTCATACCCGGAAGCCTACTCCCTGAATCATTCCTAAGCGAGTTCAACGTTGTTAGCTATAGCTTGTCTTCTCCTGAATTTAGGCTGGAGATTTTCTTTATCAAAACTAAAACCAGGTTAAGCATCTACAAACATCCCAGGCTTAACATGGATGAAAAGCTGATCGAATATTCCTGCACTGAAGTGCTATTACGTTCAAGCTCGTTCCCGCATGTAGCTAGTATTTTTCGCAATTATGTCTAAGCGAATAAAGCGTTCGTGTGCGTCGGAATCTTCGAGCATTAATCTCTACGGTGGTTTAGGAGTATTAGGTTTATGTTGAACTGGTTCGGATATTCCTTAAACAGTTTATCTCGCTACAATAGTAAGAGAAGTGCCATGCGTTGATTATTGAATTAACTGCTGAAAGAGGGCTATGTAGGGACACAAAAAACCGACTCAAAGGTCGGTGTGTTCAGGCTAATCGCCTTGCAAAGAATTTGAAGGATGGTACCAGAGGCCGGACTTGAACCGGCACGCTATTTCTAGCAACGGATTTTGAATCCGTCATGTCTACCAATTTCATCACTCTGGCATCAAATTTTACTATTTGCGAAGTGTAAAAACTTTGCAAATCTTTGCAAGCATATATTAGCTTGTTTTAGTCAAAAGGCGCTTACCTTTCAATGACTTGCCTTAGTTTGATTGTTAGACACTATCAGTTTTGAATCCGTCATGTCTACCAATTCCATCACACTGGCATTGTGTATGATTATCAACGTGGTGTTGATGCATGGCATTATAGCGATGCGGCGCGCCTATACAACAACTTTTTAAGCTTTTTGTGATTAAGTGCCGAAAGATTGTTCAAAAGCGTATTTTGCTTTATCTATTTCTTATTAATCAACAGAACGAGCATTTCTACCAACGCTGAAGCGTCCAATTAATCGCTACTACCGCGATTACTGACGATGCAATTGGCATTATGGCTTTTGAATATAACCTTACGTTTCTAAGTAAGATAAGTAAGGGCAATAGCAGCGTGACTATGGCAAGTTGACCCAGCTCTACCCCTATATTAAAAGCGAATACATTCATTACCAAGCTGCCCGACTGGGCATTAAGGTCGCCAAACACGCTCGCAAATCCCATTCCATGGAGTAGGCCGAACCCAAAGGTAATAAATCCTAAACGCATGATGATAGGGTACACATTGTTAAGCGCAGTTATAGCCACTGATATAGCAATGCCTAGCTCAACAATACGGCTATCTAGCGTAATAAAATCCAGTGCTGTGGCAGTTAATGTAATCGAGTGCGCTAACGTAAACGTGCTTACTAATATCACCGTACTTTTTATAATGTGCCTTTTGCTTTGCTCTTTCACCCAGCTCTTATTCTCCCTGTAAAGATTAACGGTGAGCAACGTAGCAACCAAAAACAGTATATGGTCTAGCCCAATGAAAATGTGCCAAATTCCCTGATAAACCATCTCCCCAAACTGCGAAGTCCAGCTGTTTCCTGTAGCAGAAATAGTAACATGAGAGCGTTCATCACTTAGCACATAAACACTTGTGTGATCGTTTAACGTTACCGTTGTGAGTAGCTTGTGGGTGGGAAAATCGCTAACTATGCCAGTGTATTGTATCGATACTTCGTTTACATATACGCAATTTACCGACAGCGGGTATACCAGTAATGACTCTGCAGATATATCTCGTATAGAAGGGGGAGCAATACTAACCGTACATCGCGTTTCGCTACCTCGAATCACTAGGTGGTTTTGGATATAGTCGTTCGCCATAGTGTGGTTTCTGTTGACTTCACCCCAGGTCAAGTTACCGTCATTATTGCTATCTAGCCCTGCTGTTTGCCCTATATCTTCAGGCTTTAGCAATAGCTCGCCAGACAAAGTGTTATTTGAATCATTTGTAAGCGTTAAATAGCCGTTGCTCAGTTCGTGGGATTGCGTGAAAACGCTGAAGGCGGCGAAGATGAAAAGTGTGATAAATCTAATCATGACTCGTTTACTGAAGGGCGGGAGAACTTTAAGCATTGGTCGATACTTCATTAGCACGGCGAGCGCGCTCTAGGAGGTTTTTGTCATCTAATGACTGTGCGTATTGCCAGTTTATTTCGGCAAATTTAAGCGCCAGTGGGTAATTGGGCTCAATCTCTAAAAAGTAAGTGGCGACCTGTGCGGCGTGAGAACTGTCTTCTCGCCACACTCGAATTTCCATGTTCTTAGCAAGTTGAGTTTGTACTTCAGAGCGCACAATACCTTGCGCTCGTTCCGCAATGGCCCATTTAAGTAGCAAGCCATCGTCGGCTGTCAATATATCGGGTACGGAGTTGCTAAACCCAGAACTCACTGCCTTATAGTTATTCAACGCAAAATGTGCGTCGGCCCAAACTAACATTGCGCTTATAGGTAGCTTTTTGAATTCTGTTTGTGACAAATGCTCAAGCGCGGCTTCAGCGTTACCAAGTTGAAGCGACATGTCTGCGAGTACTTCATAAAACCACTGGCGCTCCGCAGGTCTCACTGTACTCGTGTAGGTCTCAAAAGCGCTAAGCTTTTTCAAAAATTTTACGTCTTTATTTTGTGAAAAATCAGCGTTAACCATACACGTGAAAGCGATTAAAAAACTTGTTTGCCCTACCAGCTTTTCACAGTTTTCTTTCGCCTTTTTAGCGTTACCTTGCTGAACGTTTATATCTGCCAACAATAACTGTGCAGCTGGAGAGCGAAAGCGGGCTATTTGATTGAGATGTTGCTTGGCTTGTTCGAACTTATGAATGCCTTGAAGTAGTCGAGCTTCTAAAACAACTAAACGCTCTTTTTGACCTGCGTTCAACGAATCGAATTTTTGTCGCATTATGTTCGTGAACCTAACAATACGCTCTCTCTCATCACCTTTTGCTTGAAGGTATCTACTTGAAGTTAAAATTTTTTCCGCTTCGTCGATACTTGCTATGGATAGCTGCCTAGGCTGCCACGTTGCGATGACGGTATCATAATTGAATTTTTCAGACTGAGCAGATACCGAACAGACTGTTAGGGCTGACAATACGCTCATTATAGGGAGTATGAGAGTACTGCTTCTCATCAACTTCATCAGAACTTCCTTTATAAAAGCCGTCCTTGGCTTTACGGTTGACACTGTGTACTGACCGCTCGTTATTGACCAATCAATAAATCATCGAACGTGGTGTCGTCAGCATCTTGGGTGAACTCGCGCCCGTTAATTGGCAGAGGTTCATCGGTTGGTGCTTGATTAAAGGCGTCACGGGTATAGCTAGAGAACGATAACTGCTGTGCCTCAATCGTAACGCTAACAGTAGCGGTAACTTCTGGATTTACGCCGTCAGAAACGGTGAATGTGAAGCTATCGCTACCTGTTACCTGAGCGTTAGGTGTGTAGGTAAAGCTGCCATCAGCATTAACTTCTGCATTACCTAACGTACCGTTTTCACCAAGCCCGAAGGTAAGTGCATCACCATCGTCATCGGTTGCTGTCAGCGTGCCATCAAACGCAATATCTGCTTGCGTCGTTAGCATTTCATCAATGGCTACGGGCGCTGCATTTTCTTCTGGCGCTTGATAATCGTTATCGTCATCACTATCGAAACAACCAGTTAGCGCTAGCACCAATCCAGAAATGACCCACAACTTATGTTTCTGCAAAGGGGCTTGACCCGACTTAACAAACGCGGGGGCATTTGGATTCTTGTTAAATAACCTAATCTTCATAGACATGATGGATCTCCTTATTCAGAGCCAGCAAGTGGTGTTTTTAGGTAAGGAAACGATGAATCAATCATGCTTGCATCTACAGGTGCACCATCAGTGAAAGGTACATTACCTACGCTGGCGTCCTCTGGTGTACAAAGGCCAAGGTCTGTATCTTCACCTGCTACCGGGATGGGATAACACAAACGGCCCATAACAACG
Organism: Alteromonas sp. MmMcT2-5; assembly: GCF_022348315.1. Classification (NCBI taxonomy): domain Bacteria; kingdom Pseudomonadati; phylum Pseudomonadota; class Gammaproteobacteria; order Alteromonadales; family Alteromonadaceae; genus Alteromonas; species Alteromonas sp. MmMcT2-5. The sequence continues at coordinate 18,570 of NZ_JAKRFB010000033.1, forward strand.
CGAAGGGCAATATCAACCACGTCATCACCTGGGCGGCGACCGTTCGGGAATCCTGCTAAGTCATCGCCTGCCACACCAAATGCTGACTGCGATTCGGCTGGCGTTGCTGGGATCCCTGTGTTTAGGCGCAGCATTTCTGATGCTGTTACAGTTGCTTGCTGGTTAACGCCAGGGAAACCTGTAAGGAACGCTGTTACTAAGTCCATACGCGGGAAATTCGTCGGCGCAAGGGTCTCAATATCCGTACCCAGCGTAGTATTCACTGCATCTTTAAACAGAATGTTCAGTAGTTCTGGTAAAGAAGGGTGGGTTACATAATCAGCGAATTGACCGTCTGCACTTGGATGAGAAGTAGAGAATTTGTCTTTATCGCCAATACCGATAACAAGCTCATTTACTAGCGGGCTACCTAAACGAGACACTTGAGTCATCGCACCACCATTAGTCTCAGGTTTCGCAAAAGTAGCATCTGGGTTTAGGATACGCGCTTGCGGCAAGCTTGCCGTGGTCCAACTACCAATTACGCCATTACCTTCACCTGTAACACACGCCTTAGGTACTTCAATAGATAACGCTGTCACGTTTTTATCGGCTAAGTCATCATTCATGGCACTTTGCGTTATACCGCCAGGAAAACCTTCACCATCGCCTGCGCCCGGTGCGCTGTCGCCCTCAACAGGTACATAATTTACCAGGTCGAATGTTTTGCCCAAGTTAACAACGAAGGGGTCTTTACGCTGACCAACAAACACTTTGGCCATGTCATCGCAACCAGGGATGCTGAACGAATAAATAAAGCTTTCAGCATAGCGTACGTATTCCGCTTCACTGGTAAAGGTTTTATTACCAATGTAATCAAGCGGCTTTTTAAACATATCGCCCATGGCGGGATTAAGAGTAGTGCGCGTGCCTGTCTGCATGTCGCCACTCACCATAGTAAGGCTGTACATTTCCGAGAAGTTTGCTGCGCTTGAATCGTCTGCGCTGATACCGCCTACATTTTTAAGCGGTACTTTCACCATTTTCTGTTCGCCTTCAGGGCCTATAGGCAAGGCGATACCTTCGTTATCGGCAGCAAGCATATTGTTAAACTTAAAAACAAAGCTTAAGTCTTCAACCGCGTCGCCATCGCTATCAATATGAATCGCGTAGTGCGCATTCGGGTCCATTGCAAAGTAGTTAGGGCCACCATAGGCATCTTGCAGTGGAATATAATTTGCTATGAAAGTCACATAATCTTCACGGCCTTGTTCATAGCTATTGAAAGCATAAAAGTCGGTGCTATCTAACGCTGGGTGGCGAGTGATATTAGGTGCTTCTCGGTGACTTGACGCTATTGCGCCAGCAGTTACGGCTGCACATGTCACGGCGACAGCCAGTGACAAAGTTTTGCGTTTGAATTGGATCATGTCGAGTCTCTCTGCTTTTTTATGAGTTCAAGAGACCAAACGACTGAGGTTTCACCTTAGATGCAAAAATATTTAAAAAATTAAAATAAAGTTTTTATAAAAAGTAAAAGGCCACGTTTCGTGGCCTTTTGGTGTGCTGCTTTGTGCGTAAAATTACACGGAAACAATCGGCGCTATATATAGCACTTCCGTTGGTGCGCCTGTTACCGAGCCGCCTGGTGCTTCTAAGCTCACTGCTAACGCCGCGATACTTTGATCTAGCAAGATATCTGGTGTCGCGCGCGTGTCGCCATTAACTTCAGGCATCAAGCCGAGAGAAATTGGTGCTTCGCCGTTTGCCGGCACCATCCAAAGCTCATAGTCTTTGTCTGCTAACGCCACAAATGCATCGGTGACCTTAACATTCATGGTTGTGTCAGATACTTCTATTACCCACAATGGCGTGTTATCAGCATTATTGACTACGGCAATATGGGAAACCTCTGGGGTAGGCACAGGTTGCATCAGGAAAAGCAATACGGCTAACACCAATGCAGCAGCTGTGGATATGAACGATAAGTTCTTCCAGCGTTTCTGCTTTTCTTTTTCAAGATCAACTACATTGTCGCTACTGGGTATACTATTAGTAGTCTGACCGACAAACTCTGTATCATTGGCCGCTTTGTGGCCAAGCTTCACTTGTATGCTCTCCCACACGCTGTCAGGTGGTGTCACCGGAGGCAAGGTTTCAGCAAATCCAGTAAGGTATTGCTCCCATTGTGCGGTTGCATCGCTAACAGCCTGATACTGCATCATTAACTTTTGATAGCGCGTACGCGCTTTGCCGCGCAGCGTTCCAACTACATATTCAGCGGCGAGGGCGTTTAATCGCTCTTCTTTTAAATAATTCATAGTGATAGGCACCTCTGCAAGCTTTGCAAGCCTCGTCTTATCCAGCTTTTAATGGTTCCAAGTGGTGACGCCAAGTGAGTTACCACCTCTTGATGCGACATACCATTCACATAGGCTAAATGGATAGCCTGACGCTGCGGTCCATCAAGTTCATCTAAACAAGAGGCCAATTTTGCTTGCTCTGCCTCTAACTTTATTGATTGCGTGGTTTCCATACCTGACGGTGCGTCATCATTTAATTCGACTTCATTTCTTACGTTGTGATAGCGGATTAAATCGAGCGCACGATAGCGAGCTATACTGACCATCCAGGTAAGTACCGTACCTTTGCCTCGTTGATAATTACCGGCGTTATGCCAAATTTTTATATAGGCGTCTTGTGTGGCTTCGTCAGCGAGTTCAGGGCGTTTCAAAAGCCTTAAAGCAACAGCGTAGAGCTGTGGACTGGTTATCTTATAAAGCTCTGCGAACGCTTTTTTGTCGCCGTCTGCGGTTTTACACAGCAGAGGAAACAGAGTTTCGTGTTCCATTGTTGCTCCTATTTTTATCGTTGTAGCGCGGCCATTTGTTTATTGCTCTAACTATTTGGCGGCTACTTTTTAAAGTAGCATGTTTTATATACAACTGCCTGAATGGTTACCTAATCAATAGACAGACCCCAAACAGTAAAGCGTTTATGTATTAATACTTTACTGAAAAGGTAAGGCGAACATTTCTTGGCTCTACAGGGTGATAATGCAAATCCTCAATCCCTTCCTCTGGCTCTCCGGGCAGCCTAGATGCGTAAAAATAATCAATATCGTGATCGTCACTGTCTAGGGCATTGAGTACTTCTAACGTTACGTCCCAAGTTGGCTGGCGATAGGCAACTTGAGCATTCACTAAAAATGTTGACGGCGGTGAAATTTCATCGAAGCTTTCTACGGTGCGAGAGCTTAGGTAGCGGCTTCGTAAGGTATAGCTGAACCCTAGTTGGTTACTTCTTTGATAGTAGGTTAGCCCTGCACTCACCACACCTGGCACGGTGCCATCGATGTGGCGACCTTCGCCTTCAACGCTGTCGCTAAATCGGGCTTTGGTCCACGCAGCTTCAATGTCTGTTGTTAGGTGATGGCTTATCCAGTAGTAGGCACTCACTTCAATGCCGTGTCTCTCGGAGGGGCGACTGGCTTCAGTAAAGCCTGCATCACCAACATATACCAGCTCGCTATCAAGCTCTAGGCGCCACAAGGCAGCAGACAGGTTATAGGTTTTGTTATCGGTATAGTTAACGCCCGCTTCATAGCCAAGGCTCTTTACTAACAAGGGAGCAGCTTCGGTGGCGTCACCACTTACCGGGTCTATATTAATGGTGGCTCCCCGTGCATCGTTGGAATGAAAGCCCTGCCCAACGTTGGCAAATGCGGTAAGTTGGTCTGATACACTGTACTTCAAGCCTGCTTTAAGGGTAAATAAACCGTCACTTTCGCTTCCTGAATTAGCACCAAGATTACTGGTAACGTCCACATCTAAGTAATCGTATCTGCCTCCTAATGAAAGGCTTAATGCGTCACTTAGCACAATGTTTGACTGGGCAAAAAGTGCATAGCTGTTACTGTCTATTTCGTCTTCTCGAATAGTGCCAAAGCGGGTTAAGTTTTGGGTGCGATACAAACCCACGTTTTCAATATCGTCGAAACGCCACTGGCCGCCTAAGGTAATACTGCTTCCATCCGTAAGCGCCAAGGGAAGGGTAGTGAATATTTCACCACCATAAATTTTTCGGTCGTCGGCCTGTTCGAATTGATCGCCTCTCTCTGGGTTATCAAGGAAGTAAGTGAAATTAGAAAAAAGGCTAAGCGTTGTATCTATGGCATACAGTGAAGCATTCCATGTATCACTGGTATAGTTTGCGGAGAGACTATAGCGAGACGAATCGCCGCCAACTTGGGTGTCGATAGAGCCAAGACGGTCTATTAAGCCGCTTTCAATAGCGCGCTCAGGTACTTGGTCAGCACCGTTCCAGCTATTATCATAGGCCATTCCTGTAATGGTGAGTTGGCCGTCTAACAAAGGCGTAATATAACGAATATGGGCGTTTTTCTTTTTTACATCTTCGTCAACGTCAGTCCACGGGCCGTCATAGGTTTGATATTCCAACGCTGTAACAACGCGGTTCTCTCCTGCTTCAAAGTGATTTAATGCAACAGCGCGCTTGAACCCATATTCTCCTAAACCTAAGAACAACTGGTTTTGCTCAAGTGAATCTCTTAAATTGAAGAATGCCCCGCCAGCGCTAGAAAAATCGCCGATGTTGGCATAATAGGTGCCTTTGAAGTAGCTTAGATTGTCGATAAATTCGGGAATAATAAAGTTAAGGTCACTGTAGCCTTGGCCATGTCCGTGGCTTCGCATGTTCACAGGCATACCGTCTACACTCACCGTGAAATCCGTGCCATGGTCGAGGTTAAAACCGCGCAGGAAGTACTGGTTGGCTTTTCCCGAACCACTGTGTTGGGTCACCATCATGCCCGGGATGAATTCGAGTATTTCACCGGCGCGCAACATTGGGCGTTCAATCAAGGTGTCACCAGACACCCATCCCTGCGAAGCCGAGATAAACTCTCCGTCTTTTACAGATGAGTCACCACGTACTCGAATATGCTCAATATCACCTTCGGGGTCGTCTAACGCCATTGCAGCGCCCATACCAAGCGAAAATGAGCTAGCGAGAAGTGTTGTTACCAGAGTTTTTGCTGTCACCGTATTTACGTCCATTATCCGTTTGTAATAGCAATAACGATTAACAATGGTTAATGGATGCAAAAAGGTGGAAATCATTTTTCTTTGCTTATTGCGCTATTAAATGCCGTTAACTAAGGCTTATGTTGTTTAAGCGTTGTGGCGCTTGTGTCAAAATAAACGCTGTTGTTAATGAAGTGAAGAGAAGCCCGTGGCGAGACACGACAGAAAAGCCAAGAAGAAGTCCCCATCATCAAATCCTCTAAAAACGAAGGATGATAAAAACACGCCCAACTCAGAATCAGGTAGTTCATCACTTGAGCGAGCGGGGTTTGTGCGACGCTTGTTGGCAATGATTTACGATACGCTCGTGGCTACTGCCGTAGGGATGTGTGCTGCTATGGTCATGATAGTAACGCTGGTGGTTATGCTGAAAAATGGCGCGCTTGACCTACAAGGCTATGCTGAACCTGCCGATCTGATTCAGGCCTCTTTTGGTTATAAGCTGCTTATTCAAACGTGGGTGGGCTTGTGGATAGCTGGGTTTTTCTTGTGGTTCTGGCGCAGGGGCGGGCAAACCCTAGGCATGCGTGCATGGCGTTTGCGAATTTACAGCACGGTTGAAGAGCCAATGACCTGGCCACGCTTGTTCATTCGCCTAATAGCATCGTTAGGTGGTCTAGGCACCTTACTTGTTTTGTTTGATTTTAAAAATAAACAATCACTGCAAGACCGACTGGCAAAGACCGAAGTGCTGAAGCTGACCAAAGAAGCGAACGACCACAAGAGCTGGTAAAGGTGCTTTGTAAGGCGCTAAAAAATCGCAAAAAAAGAGGCTGTAAGGCCTCTTTTTTTTATTAGTTTTGACTATTGAATTAGATGAATGCTGATAGCTTGATCAACGCCTCAACATTACCCCTGCAATGGCCGCAAACAGTAAACTAGGCAGTAAGGCGCCAAGGAATGGTGGCAGCTGATAGACTAAACTCACTGGCCCAAATACTTCGTTAAGAATAAAGAAACCGAAGCCTGTCAGTACGCCCATGATCACGCGAGCGCCCATTGTAACGCTACGCAGCGGGCCAAAGATGAACGACAATGCCATTAACAGCATTACGCCTACCGAAATAGGTTGGAATACCTTGCGCCACAAGGCGAGTTGATAACGAGAAGGGTCTTGATCGTTATTTTCTAGGTAGTTCACGTAATCCAGCAGCCCAGTAATAGATAAAGCCTCTGGCTTAACTGCAACAATGCCTAATTTGTCCGGCGTCAGTGTTGAATTCCAACGCATGCGGTTATTTTCATCTACCGTAACATTCGTTTCAGTAAACTTGGTTACTTCAACGTCGCTTAGCCACCAACCGTCGCCGTCGAAGGCCCCATTTTTAGCGTGAGTAATGCTCTCTAGCGACAAGTCAGGGTTAAAGCTAAATATGCTCACATCTTTGAGAGAGTCTTGGCTTAACACCTGACCTATGCTTACGAATCGGTCGCCATCCTTTGCCCACACCAGCTTATCGGAAGAAAATAAACTACCGCCTGAAATGGCTTCAGTTCTTATCTGTTTTGCCTTGGTTTCACTGTACGGGGTTACCCACTCGCCAACGGCCATCACTAAAAAGATCATTACAAGGGTCGACTTCATGGCTGAGTTTATGATGTTCCAGCGGCTCATACCTGCGGCCTGCATCACTACCAATTCGCTATTGCTAGCCAGTACGCCCATACCAATAAGGCCGCCTAGCAAGGTTGCCATAGGGAAGAACTGCTCTAAGTCGCGAGGCAAGCTTAGCAATACGTAGATAAAAGCGACCAGCATGTCATAGTCGCCTTCGCCAATTTTTCGCAGCTGTTCTACAAATTTAATAAGCGCGCTTAAGCCAATAAGTACACTAAGCGTAACGGTAATAGTGCCTAACAGCGTGCGGGCGATATATAAATCGAGGATCTTAAACATCTACTTTTTCCCCAATATCCAAGCGCGCAGCTCTGTGCCGGTTTTTCTGTCTCGCACAATCAACATGACACCAATGATCAGCATGATGGTGTGCACCCACCATAAGCCAAGCTGAGGTGGCATTTTGCCGTCTTCTAACACTCGTCTACTTGCCAGTAGCAACAAGAAGTATCCCAAGTAAAGCAGGATGGCAGGGAACATTTTACCAAAGCGGCCCTGACGCGGGTCGACTGCGCTTAGCGGCACAGCAATCAGTACTAAAAATGGAATGGAAAGCGGTATGGCAATACGCCACTGAAGCTCGGCTCTGGCTTCAATACTGTCGTCTTCCCAAAGTTCGTTAGTAGGCAGTACGCTTACCTTACGACGAGTTTCGTCAGCAGGTTTATCGGCAATCTGAATTTGGTATTCGTCAAATTCTACTTTGCGGAAAGCCTTTTCAGATTGCTTTCCTTCGTACTGTACCCCTTCTTTCAATACAAGGTTTCGCGTGCCGTCAGGGTTATTAGCCACTTCACCAGTTTGCGCATACACAACGCGCACGTCGCCTTCGCTATCGTCTGTTTGATTTTGCGATAAAAACACACGTTGTAGCTTATCGTTATTGTCTACATCGTGAACAAAAATAACCGCTTTTTCGTTACCGGTTTGCTGGAATCTACCTGGCATTAGCGCCGATATTCCCGCCTCATTTCTGGCTTTTTCTCGCAGCTGATACTCGTTCTCTGCAGCCAATGGCGCGAAATAAAGGGTAATTGCGCCTGTGACTATCATGATAAGTACAGACAAGAACAGCATTACCCGCGTTACATACCATTCACTGATACCACAGGCTCGCATTACGGTCATTTCACTGTCTACATACAGCCTGCCATGTGCCAGCATAATACCCAAGTAGGCGCTGATAGGCAGAACTAATGAAGAGAGGATAGGGGCATATAAACCTAGGAAGCCAAGCACTAGCCCAGCGGGAATATCACCGTCCGAGGCGTCGCCCAAAACGCGCACAAATCGCAAGGTGACAAAAATTGCCATTAGGATAAAGAAAATCGCTAACTGAGATTTCAGCGTTTCCTTAAGTAAATAGCGGAATATCAGCATCTCAGCCCTTCCGGAAAATTAGGAATTTTAGTGAAAGAAAGCACAATTTTGTTTAAACTTACCGTTTTTACAAGTTTTGCCTGCAATCATAAACCGTTTGCATGGTGTTTTGACGCAAATTTAACCTATATTCAATAGGTCTTTAAGCGTGAATTGCAGCGAACTAAAAAGTTATGCTGCGTATTAAAACATAAAGCAGCGCGAAACGTTACGTGATTTTAGTCATCGTGCAAACCATAAACGACGAAAAGCGAGGTGATATCGTGGAGTTTAGTGTAAAAAGTGGCAGTCCTGAAAAGCAACGCAGCGCATGTATTGTTGTGGGTGTCTTCGAGCCGCGCCGCCTAACGGCAGTGGCTGAACAGCTAGACGAAATCAGTGAAGGTTATATCAGCAACTTGTTACGCCGCGGCGACCTTGAAGGTAAAGCCGGTCAAATGTTGTTGTTACACAACGTGCCAAATGTACTGAGCGAGCGCGTGCTTCTAGTCGGTTGTGGTAAAGAGCGTGAGCTTGATGAGCGTCAGTACAAAAACATTATTGCCAAAACCATTCAAACATTGAATGAAACAGGCTCAATGGAAGCGGTATGTTTCCTTACCGAGCTTCACGTTAAAGGTCGCGATACCTACTGGAAAGTACGTCAGGCAGTAGAAGCAACTGAAGACACGCTTTACACCTTTATGCAGCTTAAAACCAAGAAAGGTGAGCCACGTCGCCCACTGCGTAAAATTGTATTTAACGTACCTACACGCCGTGAACTTACCGTTGGTGAACGTGCAGTTGAGCATGGTTTAGCGGTTGCTCGCGGTGCGAAAGTGACCAAAGACGTGGCTAACATGCCGCCAAACATCTGTAACCCAGCGTATCTGTGGCAGCAAGCGCAGGAGCTTGCCAGCCAGTACGACAGCGTAACCGCTGAAGTCGTTGATGAAACCCAAATGGCCGAGCTTGGTATGCAAGCGTATTTGGCTGTTGGCCGTGGTTCAGACAATGAAAGTATGATGAGTATTATGCATCATCGCGGTGGCCCAGCTGATCAAGCCCCAATTGTGCTTGTAGGTAAAGGCCTTACGTTCGATTCAGGCGGCATTTCAATTAAGCCAGGCGAAGCCATGGATGAAATGAAGTACGACATGGGTGGTGCTGCAGGCGTACTGGGTACCATGCACACTATCGCGGCGCTGAATCTGCCCATTAACGTTATTGGTGTATTGGCAGGCTGTGAAAACATGCCAGATGGCAAAGCGTACCGTCCGGGTGACATTCTAACGACTATGTCGGGTCAAACCGTTGAAGTGCTAAACACTGATGCCGAAGGCCGTTTGGTATTGTGCGACGCACTAACCTATGTAGAGCGCTTCGACCCAGAGCTAGTGATTGATGTAGCCACGCTAACTGGCGCAGCGATTATCGCACTTGGTCACCATGCAACAGCTGTAATGAGCACGCACAACCCGCTTGCTCATGAACTACTTAATGCGTCAGAGCAAAGCTCAGATCGCGCATGGCGTTTACCACTATGGGACGATTACCAAGAGCAGCTTGAAAGCCCGTTTGCCGACATGACGAACCTAGGTGGTCGCCCAGCAGGGTCAATTACGGCGGGTTGTTTCTTGTCGCGCTTCACTAAGAAATACAACTGGGCTCACCTTGATATTGCCGGTACGGCATGGCGCAGTGGTAAGAACAAAGGTGCAACAGGCCGTCCAGTGCCTATGCTGTCTCAGTTCTTAATGAACCGCGCTGATATCAAGTTAGAGGACTAATCATTCATGCCACAAGTGATATTTTATCAACTTACCAGCAATGACAATGGCGTGGCAGGCCGCGCCAGCGAAGTTATTGCATCAGCGTTTGCCAATAAGCAAAAGATTAGCGTGCTGTGCGATACACAGGCGCAGGCTGAAGAAGTTGATGAATTGTTGTGGCAGCTGCCGGCTGACCGCTTTGTGCCTCATAACCTTTATGGTGAAGGGCCGCAATCAGGTACGCCGGTGGAAATTTGTTGGCGGCCAGAGCAGGTAGCCAGACGACAAATGGTGGTTAATGTGGGGTCCGGTATGGTGCCTTCACCCAACCAGCATCGTCAAATCATCGACTTTGTACCCGTGGACGAGAACGCCAAACAGGCCGCGCGGGTAAGATACAAAAACTATCAGCAAGCTGGATGCAATATGCAGTTTAAATCTGCATAAGTCATTCGCGTTTAGCTTCAATTTGAGAGTGTGTAATGGATAAAACCTTCGAACCGCAGTCCATCGAGCAGCAATGCTACAAGTCATGGGAAGAGGCGGGTTTATTTAAAGCTTCAGGTAGCGGCGACCCTTATTGTATTTTGCTTCCGCCACCAAACGTTACCGGTAGCCTTCACATGGGCCATGGTTTCCAACAAACCATTATGGACGCCTTAACCCGTTATCACCGCATGAAGGGCGACAATACGCTATGGCAAGTGGGTACTGACCACGCCGGTATTGCAACCCAGATGGTGGTAGAACGCCAACTTAACGCACAAGGCAAGACGCGCCACGATTTAGGTCGCGAAGACTTCATCAAAAAAGTGTGGGAATGGAAAGAGCACAGCGGCGGAACGATCACCGGTCAAATGCGCCGTCTAGGTACGTCTCCTGACTGGTCTCGTGAAGTGTTCACCATGGACGAAGACCTGTCTAAAGCCGTAACTGAAGTGTTCGTTAAGCTACACGAAGAAGGCCTTATTTACCGCGGTAAGCGTTTGGTTAACTGGGATCCAGTGCTTCACACAGCAGTATCTGATCTTGAAGTACTAAATGAAGAAGAAGACGGCCACATGTGGCACATGCGCTACCCACTTGCAGATGGTAGCGGTGAGCTAGTGGTTGCGACAACGCGCCCTGAAACCATGCTTGGTGATACAGCGGTTGCGGTACACCCAGATGACGAGCGTTATCAAGGCTTTATCGGCAAAGAAATTAAGCTACCGATTACTGGCCGTTTAATTCCAGTTATCGCCGATGACTATGTCGATCAAGAATTCGGTACAGGCTGCGTTAAAATTACCCCTGCTCACGATTTTAACGACTACGATATGGGTAAGCGTCATAACTTGCCTATGATCAACATTCTTACCGACGATGCGAAAATTAATGATGATGCGCCAGAAGCATATCGCGGTTTAGATCGCTTCGACGCCCGTAAGCAAATTGTATCCGATTTAGACGCGCAAGGCGCTTTGGTTAAGATTGAGCCGCACAAGCTTAAAGTGCCTCGTGGCGACAGAACGGGCGCGGTTATCGAACCATACCTAACTGACCAGTGGTATGTAGCGGTTGAGTCTCTTGCTAAACCAGCTATTGAAGCGGTGGAAAGTGGCGAAATTCGCTTTGTGCCAGAGAACTGGAACAAAACCTACTACCAGTGGATGCACAACATTCAAGATTGGTGTATTTCGCGTCAGCTGTGGTGGGGACACCGCATTCCTGCGTGGTACGATGAAAACGGCAACGTTTTTGTTGGCCGCACCGAAGAAGAAGTGCGTGAAAAACACGGCCTTGGCAGTGACGTAACGCTTTCACAGGACGACGATGTACTAGATACCTGGTTCTCAAGTGCACTATGGCCGTTCGCCACCATGGGGTGGCCAGAAGAAACGCCAGATCTAGAAACCTTCGTGCCGTCTTCAGTGCTAGTCACCGGCTTTGACATCATCTTCTTCTGGGTTGCCAGAATGATCATGATGACCAAGAAGTTTACTGGCAAAATTCCGTTTAAAGACATTTACATTACTGGTCTTATCCGCGATGAGAACGGCGATAAAATGTCAAAGTCGAAGGGCAACGTGCTTGACCCAATCGACTTGATTGACGGTATCGATATTGAGTCGCTAGTCGCTAAACGCACTGCTGGCATGATGCAGCCTCAGCTTGCTGAGAAGATTGCCAAGCGTACTCGCAAGCAATTCCCTGATGGTATTCAGGCGTACGGTACAGACGCATTGCGCTTTACCTTTGCAGCTATGGCGTCAACCAGCCGCGATATCAACTTTGATATGGCGCGTGTTGAAGGCTACCGCAATTTCTGCAACAAAATTTGGAATGCATCGCGTTTCGTATTGATGAACGCAGAAGAGCACGATACAGGTCGTGACGGTGGCGAAATGGTACTTAGCATGGCCGATCGCTGGATTTGGGCTAAGTTCCAACAAACGCTGGTTGAGTTTGAAAAAGCGCTTGAAGACTACCGTTTCGACATTGCTGCGCAAACCGTTTACGAGTTCACCTGGAACCAGTTCTGTGACTGGTATCTAGAACTTACTAAACCTGTGCTTAACAATGACGCCAGCACTGAAGCTGAAAAGCGTGGTACTCGTCATACGCTTATTAACGTGCTTGAAAGCTTGCTTCGCTTGTTGCACCCGCTAATGCCATTTATCACCGACACTATTTGGCAGCGCGTTGTGCCACTAAGTGCACTTAAAGTGGAAGAGGGCGCAAGCATTATGGTTCAGGCATTCCCTGAAGTTGATGCAGCGAAACAAGACGACAAAGTGCTTGCTGATATCGAGTGGGTGAAGAAGTTTATCGTGGGTATTCGTAATATCCGTGGTGAAATGGATATCTCGCCAAACAAACCACTTAATGCGCTACTTAAAAACGTAAGCGACGAAGACGCGCGTCGTCTTGATGCGGCTAAGGCATTCCTCGATAAGCTTTCGAAGCTTGAAACCGTGACTATATTGAAAGACGGTGAAGAAGCGCCAGCCAGCGCAACAGCACTTGTGGGTGAGATGGAAATTCTTATCCCAATGGCAGGGCTTATCGATAAAGACGCAGAGCTAGCTCGTATTACTAAAGCCATGGAGAAAATCGAGAAAGACGTATCTCGTACTCGTGGCAAGTTGGGTAATGAGAAGTTCGTAAGTAATGCGCCAGAAGCGGTAATTGAAAAGGAACGCGCTAAGTTGGAAGAGGGTGAAAAAGCCCTAGCCAAACTTAAAGAGCAGTTCGAGACCATTAAAGCGCTTTAAGGGCAGCCCCTAGAATGGGGGGGATCGATACAAATTAGAAGGGTTACCGAAAGGTGGCCCTTTTTTATTCGCGATTAAACCGGCCCTAAAAATAGCGGGTTTGTTCGAAAGCCGTTCCTGCATTCTCACTCTTCGCTATGAAGCTTGCCAGCGCCTACTGAGCGGGTAACTATTTATGCGAATTGGTATACGAGCCTATCTTTACGTTGGCGTTTAGAGCTGTTTGCCTAAGTACTGTTTTAACATGCCTATCAATGATTTTTGCTTTATTGGCTTGGTGAGGTAGTCGTTCATACCCGCGTCTATCGCGCTTTGTTTATCTTCCTTCATTGCATTAGCCGAAAGGCCGATAATAGGTACGCCAGTAAAGCCTTTTTCGCGGAGTTGTTTGGTTGCTTCATAACCGTCCATCACCGGCATTTGTACATCCATCAATATTAGGTCGTACTGCGGGGCATTTTCTACTTTTTGCACGGCTTGCTTGCCGTCTTCTGCAATATCGAAAGTAAGCCCAAGATTGGTAAGCATTTCTCCGGTGACGAGTTGATTTATATTATTGTCTTCCACTAATAGAACGTGGCCTTCTAGCGACGTTGCTTCCGCTTCTTCACTAAAATGAAGTCCATCATAACTTGCATCTTTAGATATCACCTGATGAACAAAACGCTCAAATTGCGCAGGTGTGAATGGATGCATGATAAGTGGGCCTCTCCATAGCGTGTCATATTTAGCTTGTAGCGCGCTGCCTGCACTCTCCATTACCAGGCCTACCGACTTCCCTTTTTCTAGTAAGGCGTTTAACCAAGCAATATTCTGTCTGAACTCACTGAACTCATGGATATCTACAATGATATGTTCAGGTAAAGCGGCGATATTTTTGGCTTCTTCTATTGATAGCGTTGATTTAGTCGGCAGCTGTATCTGGTTGCAATACGCCGCAGGCAGCAATGCTACTTCAGTAACATAAAGGCTATCAACAGGTAGCTGAGGTGTTTGTTCAAGCACGCCTGGTTGGTTTTTGAATGCTTTCAGCGGTAGTTCAACTTCAAACGTACTGCCTTTTCCCATAGTAGAAGTGGCATCAAGGCGGCCGTTCATAAGTTCAGTAAGCTGGCTTACAATCGCAAGGCCTAGGCCGGTACCGCCATATTTTCTGTTGGTTGAACCGTCTGCTTGAGTGAAAGGATTAAATATTCTATCTAGCTGGGCTGTACTCATACCTATGCCGGAATCGGTGATTCGCATGGTAAGGTTTAACACGTTCCCTTTTTCGTTCAAGTTGCCGTCAAACTCAATATCTATACGCCCTTGCTCGGTGAACTTCACAGCATTGTTGCCTATATTCATAATTATTTGCGCGATACGCAGTGGGTCGCCAATTACTTGCGGAGGTATCTTTGGATTTACCGTAAAGTGCACCGATAAGTTCTTTTCTTTTGCGCGTAGTGCAATGACTGCAATGAGGTTGTCGAACAGTGAATGCAAAGAAAAACTCACTTCCTCAATCTTCAATTTACCCGCTTCAATTTTTGAGAAGTCGAGAATATCGTTAATTACGCTCAATAATATTTGCCCAGAATACGCTGCCTTGTCGAGATACCCTTTAACAGTAGTGGACAGCTCTTGCTGTTGCGCCAGTTCTATTAGCCCGATAATGCCATTCATCGGCGTGCGGATTTCATGACTCATATTGGCTAAAAACATACTCTTTGACGCGGTTGCTTGCTCCGCTTTTATTTTCGCCTCAGTAATCGCTTTATTTAAGCTTTCAAGCTGAGAGTTCATGGTTCTTGCTTCATCTAGCAGTTTTTCTGTCTCTCGGTTTTTATCACTAAAAACAAGCGCCGCTTTTGCTAGCTTGCCAATCTCATCTTTTCGGCTGCTGCCAGGAATATTGGAAATTTGTACGCCTTGGGCAAGTTTGTTGAAAACTTGAGTGATAGAGCGGATAGGGCCCAATATGCGAAACATGGCAAACAGCGCTGCTGAGAGGGCGAGTAGAATGGCAACAAGAGAAAATAACTCTCCGTTACGCTGTGTGCTTTCAGCCAGTGTGTAGGTGCGTTGAGTCGCAATTTCAGAGTCTGTGGTTACTTTTTTGGCCAGCTCACCGCTTAAATAGAGAAATTCATTGGCAGACCCCGCCATGACTACGTTAACCAAGAATAAATTACCTTGGGTTATCTGGGTTAGCTTAACGAAATCGGCTTTAATTTTTTCCGACAATCGCTCCACTCTTTCCTGAAGGGATGTATTTTTCGTTAGCGTTAATTTTCGTAGTGAATCTGCGGCTTCGTTGAATGCTCGGATAAAACCCATGTCGGGTTTCATCAGATATTTCAACATCGCATTTTCTGCCCGAATAAGAAGCGTCTTTGCCTGTTCTTCAGAGGCAGCAGAGATATCTCCGTTTGTTTTAGCGTCACTCAGTATCTTTTCCAGTAACGTAATATCAGATAGGGTGCCTCTTGCTATAAGGTTATCTCTTTCAGAGCGCGCATCGACAACTTGGGTAAAATTCTCCTGATAGGCGTTAAGGTGCTCCTTCATTCTTGAAAGGATATGGTTGTCTTCCTGTATTTCCTTGTCTTCGTCTACCAGGGCTAACTTGTCGAGTTTGGTGTTAATAGTCACCATGAGTCGACTGAAGCGAGTAATGGCTGATTTACTCGCATTCTCTTTGAATATGAGCACGTTGCGCTGTAAGTCCAGCACATCCCGTTCAAGTTCCTTAACAAGTGCAACATCAACTACTGCCTTTGACGCTGATGCCACGCCTTTGTTTAGGACTTCTTGGTTTTCTCTAGCAATAAACCCCTGTGCCAATATAAGCGCTATAAGAGCGAGTAGCACGGTGATAAGCTGAATTCGAATTGACGATAACATGTGAACTAAAAAAGCCTTATTCCATTTACGTTATGGGTTTTTACTTAACGCAACATTATGCAGTGATGAATTCGTACCACTTCTGCAAACTGTATTCGTAGGTTGGCATAACGGTATTCCATACGGCAACATTACTAAAACGCTCTTCATAACTCCCACCAGTGCGCTGGGCGCCTTGTCTAACACTAATATTTCCGTCGGGCCCTTTTAGCGGCTCTGATGCTACTTGCCCTTTGTACCAGTAATTCCATTCGGCGTCTGAAAGATATTGAGCTGAACGTTTAGGGTTGGAAATATAGTAGCCTTGTCTGGCAATAAATGCGCCAGGCCACCCCGACAGCCACCAATTCATATACTCATAAGCCACGTCCTTTATTCTACCTTGTGTGGCAGAGGACATGCACATTACACCGTGCCATCCGCGGTAGCCTTCTTTCGGTGCTGCAAACGTAACCGGAATATCTTGACCGTTCAGCGCAGAGACCGCAGGCGAGAACATGCTTTCGATTGCAACCCGTCCACTTTTCATGAACTCAACAGACTCAGGGACCGAGGTCCAGAATCCATTGAAATGGTTTAACTGAGTCAACTCTATAAGTAAGCTAAACAAATCATCAAGTTCATACTCGGTCATGGCACCGATATCTTGGAATTGAATGAACCCTTTAGCTTGTGCGGCAAGTGCTAAATCGAAAAGTCCGATAGTGGGGTCGTTAACTATGCCCACTTTTCCTGAATAGCGACTGTCTAAAAGCCAGCCCCAGCTTTCTTCTTGCCCTTGCAGTTCGTTGGGTAACTTTGATGTGTCATAGCCAAAAGAGTCAACATTGTGCACATAAGGTAAAAAACTAATTGTGTCAGTATGGTTTGCGCCCAGAGTGCCGTCGTCCTGTACATTAATAATTTTATGCGGTGCGTCGCCAGCGCCCATTCGCGCGTTCTCGGTAAGTTTTCCGGTCTTGCTTAAATCGTTTATTTCTTCCCAATACTGAAGGCGTTTCTTCTCTATGGGCTGAATAGCGTGAGCGCGCCACAATACATTAATGCTATTAGACCACTGCTCATAAAGGTCGAATGACGTGGGGTTCATCGACGCCTTTTGAAGAACGGTTGCACTGCCACCTGGCTCAAACTCAATATTAATGCCTAAGTCTTCCATGGCGCGCTGACGAATGGCTTCCTGAAGCGTGACATGGGTGCCTAATACGCGCAGCGTCGGTTTTTCTTTTCCGATTGAAAAAGGGGTAATGCCCGCAGTAAGACCAAAGGCGAGACCGCCCTTTAACAAGGTACGGCGCTGGAAAGAAGAAGCGACGTTTTTATCTGAGTTTGAAGGCATTAACGTACGTCCATAGTAAACGATGACCCTCCATTATTCTGGCATCTATTTCATAGAGTTACCAAAAAATGTTACCCCATAGTTAAAAATAAAATGTTGCTTTGACATATTTGGTAACACATCAAAATTAGCGAGTAGTTAAATTTTGTATTATAAAGATATCAAAATGATATCAAAGGTGAGTGGTATGAAAGAAAAGAAAGGGTTTTCGGTAAATGGTTATTTGATGATCTGTGTTTTGCTAGTCGCACAGGTTGCTACGTTTTTCTATGCAGTGTCGGGTAACCCCGAAGCTGGTGTAATTCTAAGCGTTTTAGTGGGAAGTTTGTGGTTGGGCTATTTCATGGTGCAACCCAACCAAGCTAAGGTCATGACGTTTTTCGGCAGCTATGTAGGTACTGTCTCTGATGTTGGATTACGCTGGACAATTCCTTTGTTCCGTAGAGCTAATATTTCTTTGCGCATAAGAAACTTTGAAAGTGCCAGAATTAAAGTTAACGACAATCAAGGAAACCCCATTGAAATAGCCTCTATTGTCGTGTGGAAAGTGAGCGATACTGCTGAAGCAATGTTTGACGTAGACGATTACGAAAGTTTTGTGCGAATTCAAAGTGAGTCCGCGATCCGCAATATGGCAAGTAGCTTTCCTTACGATCCGCGTGACGACGAGCAAGCGGAAGTCGCACTTCGTAGCCACCCAATAGAGATATCAGCGCGTTTACAAGAAGAGATCCAAGCTCGCCTTGCGAAAGCTGGGATCACAATTTTGGAGTCTCGTATCAGCCACCTTGCCTACGCGCAAGAAATCGCAAGTGCCATGCTTCAGCGTCAACAAGCATCAGCTATTGTGGCTGCCCGGAAGCAAATTGTAGATGGTGCTGTGGGAACCGTAGAAATGGCACTTCAGCGATTAAATGAAAAGGGTGTAGTAGAGCTTGATGAAGAGCGTAAGGCGACGATGATCAGCAATTTATTAGTTGTGCTGTGTGGTGATAAGTCGACGCAACCGGTTATTAATACAGGTACAATCTACTAGCTCGTTTTTTTAATTTAAGTTTGAAATTGTAGTGCCGCAGCAATGCACTGCGGCACATAAGGTTTGTAATTTTGGCAAAGAAAAAAGCGTATCCACTTAGGATAAATGAAAATGTACTTGCCGCCATGGAGCGATGGGCTGCCGATGACTTGCGCAGTGTAAATGCGCAAATAGAGTATGTATTAAGACAAGCGCTAGTGAAGCAGGGAAGAGTGAAGCTGGTAGAAAAAGTGGTAGTCGAGGTTGAAGAAATAGACTCCACTCAAAAAGATAACTGAACGCGAAATAGCAGGGTATCAGCTATCTTTTCGATATGATCGTCACTAGCTAAGGCTTAGATATTCCGCTTGATTCTGCGTCTAACAAGTACAATGCCACCTAATAGACACAGTGGGAGTAAAGACCATGCTCCGCCATGCTCTTCTACTATGACTACCGTATCTTCAACCACATATTCATTATTTTCACTTTCAAGGGGAAGATAGGCGAGTGCACTGTCATCATAGGCATCGGTATACGCCACAAGCATTTCGGTATCTGCATCATAAAGCTCTAATAGAATGTCGTACTCACCCGGCGGATAGCCAGAAACTAATGTGCTTTCAATGGTAAAGGTATCTGTTGAGTCTTCTGAGTAAATGTAAAATTCAGACGACACGTGAATAGACTCGTACACGTCGTTTTTGCCCAAATACAAGACCGCGTATACTGGCGCGCGAGTGAAAATGGTGTCGGCGTCAAACTCAATCGAAAACGTAGAGTGATAACCATCGTAATCAATGTCTTGCTCAAGTGTTACCCAGCTTTCATAAATCCAAAACTCATTAATACTGCTGACTACGATATCGCTAGAGGACTTACTCACGGCTAAATGCTGTTGATGCTTACCCGCCTTGGGAAGGGACTGTTGATTAGTCTCAACGTCATCAACAGATTGAGAGATTGTTTCTTCGCTTGTCAATGCACCTGAGGTTTTAGGCAGCAGCGATTCAGCGGCAACAAATGGTTTGTCGTAACGGTATTCGTTAGAGGTAACGTTTTTGTTTTGTGCGCTATTTTCGGTACTGGCATGCACAGGTGACATAAGCGCAAGCTGTAATGTTGCAATAGCAGAATATGTAGTAAGTGAGAAAAGTAGCTTTTTCATCTGTCCATCCTTTTCCAATCGATAATGACAGAGTCATTGTTGACGGAAAAAGATGAACAAAAGCTGAAGGGGAACTTAACGCCTTCTCAGTTAAAACGGTGAGGGTGCCTTAGAGATCAGTCGTCGAAGTAGTGATCTTCTTCTTCGTATTCACCTTCTTCACGCGGCTCGAAGTAAGTACCCCAACCGTCGTAGGTTACATCATGCTTGTCGGCAATTTTAAGCAAGGTGTCAGAGTCCGCATTAAGCTTTTCAATATCTAGCTTTCGCTCTGCAACTGCGTCGAAGCAGAAAATGGTTTCGCCATCATCAAGAATAAGCTCTTCTGCGTCGGTGACTTCAAAACCAGCTTTAAACGCATCAACAGCTGCCTTTTCTAGCACGTCGAAGTCAGTGCTGGCGAAGTGGTGCTCAATGGTATAGTCGGCATCGGCTTGGCTGCCGTCTTCTAGAAGGGCATCAATAGTTTCTTGGTTAAACTCGTACCACTCTTCTCTTTCATCGAACTGGGTCATAATAAACACTCGTTAGCAATTTTGACGCAAGTTTACCTGCTTTTTTCCAGTTCATCGACCTGTGTATTAAGCGCATCAAACTTTTGTTTCATTTCATCGTTAAAATGCACCATCCACTCTTTAATTGTCTTGTCTTCGCTCAAAGCCTGAGGGGCAGCTATATCAATAAGCACAATGCCGTTATTCCAACGGTTCCATTTTACTTTATTGTGCAAATTGCTGGCGGTTACCATGACAACGGGTTCGTTGGTGGTCTTAGCTAGTCGAAACGCACCTTGCTTAAAAGGTAATATGCCTCTGCCATAGCTTCGTGTACCTTCTGGGAATAGCCATACCGACGTTTTCTTTTTCGCAATGCGTTTTGCAGCAATATCAAGTGTATTACGGGCTTTACCGGAATTCTTTCTATCAATCATGATATTGCCTGACAACCAATAAATTTGGCCGAAAATAGGGATCCACTTTAAGCTCTTTTTGCCAATGGTTACCACGCCAGGCAGTGCAGCTTTACAGATAGTGATAACGTCGAAACTGTTTTGGTGATTGGCAATGAAAACGTAGGGTTCGTTAATTTTAACCGCAGGATCTTTCTTTATAATAATTTTGAGACCTACGACCTTAGCCATAAGTGAATACATACTACCCGCAATATGCACGTTATCTTTGTGAAAAGGTCGTGCGATACAAACAATTAGCAGAACAATGTTAATGAGTAAAAAAGCGATAAAAAGTGCCGGAATGCGGAATAAAGCGATCAAAACAACTCCTAGATACAATTGACGCGCGCAGTATAGATGAAGTTTCAGCGTACACTTGTCCGATGAGTTTTTACAGTGCGGAAGGTATAGTTGAGCAATAAGTTGGAAAAGTGGCTATGTTTCTCACCTTTAGTATGAGGAAATTTTGCCGATACCCAATTACAATAATAAAAAGCGCAATCGAACCTAACTCGGTAACCACTATATGCAGACATTTACTCCAGACGACCTAGAAGAAGATATTCTTGCTGACCTTATGGAGGAAATAAACGAACTCTATGAATCAAGTGAACAAACCTTGATTGAATTAGAGCTTCGTCCGGAAGACAACGAATTGCAGCGTGCTCTGTTTCGCTCAATCCACACCATTAAAGGTGATTTAGGCCTCGTTAACTTCTCTCCCATGATCCCGCTTTTGCAGCATGTAGAGGACTTGCTAGATTATTTGCGCAAAGGGCAGGTGGCGTACACGAGTACTATGAGTGACTTGGTATTGCTTACAATGGACAGAGTAAAAGCCTTCGTAGAGGCTGTAATGGCCAATGGCAAAGCCGAGTACGATGACAATCTTCACAATCAGCTGGTTTTAGCTATCGGTCGTGTGACACCTGAAAATACTGCTGAGCATGAAAAACGCCTTACCGAAGCGGTCTTATTACTTAACCCAGCGTTAGATATTGTTGCGGATGAAGACGACCCACAAAACGTTCAGATAAAGCCCCCTACGTTAGCGGCTACAGGTATCCCTAAAGATATTAGTAGTGAAAAGAAGCAAGATATTCTATTTTTCCGCGACTTAATGCAAACCATTGAACGCCGCTCTAACTACTGGTCTGGTCGTGGTGATCGCATTGCCAAACTCGCTATGTATATTAACGATGTGGCCGAAAACCCTATCGACGAAGATCAGCTTGCCGTAGCCAGCTATGTACATGACTTCGGAATGGCCTTCATGCCATTGAAGCTTCTGCACAAAGGCGATGCGCTAAGCGATATCGAATTTAATCTTATGCGCTCTCATGTGTATAAAAGTGCCCGTTTGTTAGAGCACCTAGATCAATGGGATATGGCGCGCAAAATTGTGATGCAGCACCATGAACGCACTGATGGAACAGGTTATCCATTGGGGCTAAAAGAAGACGATATATGTGAAGGTGCGAAGTTACTTGCCATTGTTGATACCTACGATGCAATGACACACCCAAGAGCGCACAATGAAGATAACGTACTTTCCAAAAAAGAGGCGGTGATAGAAATAAATCGAAGCGCCAAAGGCCAGTTTAGTATGAAGTGGGTAAGGCATTTCAATCAGGGAATGACGGCGCTACTGACGAAAGGACATTAGGTAGCAAGCCGCTCATAAGCTAGCAGTGAGTTCCCTGCTAGCTTACGGCGTAATCACTAGGATTAGTTCACACCCAATTCTTTTAACTTTCTTGTTAGGGTATTTCTTCCCCAACCCAAGCGTTTAGCCGCATCTTGTTTGTGGCCATGAGTGTGCTGAAGTGCTCGCTCAAGCATAATACGCTCAAACGTCAGCATCGCGTCGTTAAGAATATTGTGATGGCCGTCGCGAAGCTGTTTATCGGTCCAGCTTGCCAACAAATCTGGCCATTCACCCGATTCAGCGCTAGGTTTTTCGATACTGCTATCGCTGTGAATTTCCGGTGGCAGATCGCTGGGCAGCACTTCTTGACCACTCGCCATTACCGTTAACCAGCGACACACGTTTTCTAGCTGCCTTACGTTTCCAGGCCATGGTAGCTGAGACATTACGCGCTCAGCGTCTTTCGATATGCTTTTAGCTTCTACATCAAGTTCTTTGGCTGCTCGGCGCAAGAAGTGACGGGTCAGTAACGGAATATCTTCGCGGCGCTCGTTGAGCGATGGAAGGTGTACTCGAATAACGTTTAAGCGGTGGAACAAATCTTCCCTAAACTTACCTTCAGCAACCCTTTGTTCTAAATTCTGGTGAGTTGCAGCGATGATGCGTACGTCCACACTCACTGATTGATGGCCACCGACACGATAAAACTGACCGTCTGCAAGCACGCGTAAAAGGCGGGTTTGTACATCTAACGGCATATCACCTATTTCATCTAAAAACAGTGTACCGCCGTCGGCTTGCTCGAAGCGGCCTTGGCGAGCTGCCTGGGCTCCGGTAAACGCGCCCTTTTCATGGCCAAATAGTTCTGACTCTACAAGGTCGGCAGGAATGGCGGCCATATTGAGGGCGATGAAAGGTTTACTTGCTCTTGGGCTGTGCCTGTGAAGGGCGTGCGCGACAAGTTCTTTACCCGTACCCGATTGCCCGTTAATAAGCACGCTAATTGAAGAGCGCGACAGGCGACCTATGGCACGAAATACTTCCTGCATGGCAGGTGCTTCGCCAATAATTTCCGTTACTACGTCTTCAACTTGCGCTTTAGATACGGTGGACTGCTCTCTGGAATGTGCCAGCGCCCGCTGGGTTAAGGTGACAGCCTCGTCGATATCAAATGGCTTTGGCAAATACTCAAAGGCACCTTTTTGATATGCGTTAACTGCGCTGTCTAAATCCGAATGCGCCGTCATAATGATAACGGGGAGCATAGGGTGCGAAGCATGTACTTCGTTCAGTAACGTCATGCCGTCCATTTGTGGCATTCTTATATCTGAAATGATGACTTCAGGGGCTTGGCCGCTTTGAAGTTGAAGCAATAAATCTTCAGGGTTTTCAAAACTTAAGCAGCTGATATCTGCTGCTTGTAAGGCCTTTTGCAGCACCCAACGAATAGAACTGTCATCATCGACAATCCACACAGACTCATTCGTCATCGTCTGTCTCCTTACGATCTATTGGTATGTAAATTACGAACTCAGTGTGACCAGGGTAGCTATCTACATCTATTTTGCCGCCGTGGTGGTTTATAAGGGTCTGTGAAATAGACAAACCCAACCCAGAGCCATTTTGCTTGCTTGTGACCATAGGGTAGAAAAGTGTGTCTTTTACTTCAGCCGGAATACCCGGGCCGTTATCAATAATTTTTATTTTTGCTACCAGCGCGTGACGCTTCGTTTGAATTGTCATTTGGCGCTCTATTCGCGTAATTAACCTAATTTGTGGGTTGGGGGTTTGGCTCTCGGTTAATGCCTGAACGCTGTTGCGCACAATATTGAGCACCGCTTGCTGAATCATGTCAGGGTCTAACATAAGCGGTGGAATGCTGGGGTCATAGTCGCGAACTATGGTAATGGGATTGTCTGAGTCAAAGCGCATTAAGCTGCGTATTTTTTCAAGCGCTTGATGCACGTTGCT
The DNA here is from genome assembly GCF_022348315.1 of Alteromonas sp. MmMcT2-5. Classification (NCBI taxonomy): domain Bacteria; kingdom Pseudomonadati; phylum Pseudomonadota; class Gammaproteobacteria; order Alteromonadales; family Alteromonadaceae; genus Alteromonas; species Alteromonas sp. MmMcT2-5. Next base: position 42,639 of record NZ_JAKRFB010000033.1, read on the forward strand.
TTCTTCAAATCGAGGTAGTGAATTTGGTCCAAGCAATCGATCAACTAAGTTTCGCAGACGGTCAGACTGCTCTATGATCATGCTTGTAAATTCTTTATGCTCGTCAATCAGCTCTTTTTCTAATAGCTGTGCTGCACCGCGAATACCACCAAGAGGATTTTTGATTTCGTGTGCAAGGCCGCGAACCAATTCCCGTGCTGCGTAATGCTGCGCGTTTTGTAAAGTTTCTCGAGAAATTCGCTTTTGCTGGTCAATCTTTTTAACTTCAAATAGCAGTCGTGGGCCGTCTTCGAAGTGCAAGTTGGTAACGGTTAGGTCGGCAGATACATAGCGGTTATCTCGAAAAGCCAACTTAATTTCGTTTTCGGTGAAATCTTCACCTTTTCTGATGGCAGCTTTAAGTCGGGTGGTTTCTATTGTGCCCGGCAAGAAAAAATCTTGAAGTGGATGCCCAATAAGTTGTTTTAATCCAGTCTCAAACAAAGCTTCACCAGCGTGGTTGGCATAAACAATCGTAAGTTTGTTGTCTACCATTACCAGTGCGGTATTTAGGCTATTGATTAGCTGTTGTGTTTCTAACTCGGTGGAATGCATCCGAGCTCGTCTCCTTTGCACCATAATTGTGCATTGTAGCTTGCAATGATGCGTTGCGCGAATAAAGAGCTCAAGAAGAAATGTTCACTGAACCTCTATGGTGCGCATACATAACAGTGGTTGCACGCTATTAGTTATTAATTAACGCCGATGCCTGATGCAGGTAAAGGGTTTGTAGTGGAGACGATGCAAGAGTCTTGCCCGTATTGTTCGTGAGTTCAACTTTATAAGTATGTGCCCCACGATGGATACCAGTAAGCTTAAAGACGCCTGAACTATTGCTAGCTAATGGGGCGTCGTCAAAGATTAATCGGTAGATTGGCGCTTTGGGTGCACCAGGTTGTGCGGCAGAAATAGTGAATTCGCCCAAGTTATTGCGAATTGTCGCTTCTGGTGCAGGTGACTTAATGACTACGCGATAGTTGGGCTTGGGGGCAGCCGGCTTCGCAGGGGGAGGTGGGGTAACCTTTGCCGCGGTTACTACGTTTTGCGTTTTTACATCGAAAGCTAGGGGTTCTGCGTTTTGCTGCGGCTTGTCGGTGTAAGTCACAGAGCCGTCTTTACCTACCACCTTGTATATGGTCATTGGAGAGGTAGCTGCGGCTGATGTTGCATTGCTGCTTTGTCCGGTTTCGCTTTCTTGTGCTTCTTGCTGGGTACTTTCTTGGCTCAGCATTTCCGCTTGCACAGGCAGTAAGCCATTGCCGCTACTTAGTAATAGCGAAATTAAGCAAATGTGTCGCGTCATGTAGTGCACGTGTCGTTACCTAATCAATGTGGTTTTGGCTAGCTGGCTAATTCATATAGCTTGCTATGTTTGGCTTATGGATAATCTTTCTAGTTGTATGCAGATGCAAGCGGGCAAAGCCCTGTGCGCAGTTGATGCAGTATGAAAGAGTATTCGTTAGCATAGCTATAAAAACATAGTAGATAAATTGTACGCATAAAAAAAGCCCGCAGAGCGGGCTTTAGTATAAATTACTATACAGTGCGAATTTACAAGCTGTAGTACATGTCGAACTCAACAGGGTGAGTAGTCATGTTAAGTTTCGTTACTTCTTCAGACTTAAGATCGATGTATGCATCAATCATGTCGTCAGTCATAACGCCACCAGCTTTAAGGAAGTCACGGTCGTTATCAAGAGCTTCAAGTGCCATTTCTAGCGAGCTTGCAACTGTTGGAATTTCAGCAGCTTCTTCTGGCGGTAGGTCGTACAAGTCTTTATCCATTGAATCACCAGGGTGGATCTTGTTCTTAATACCGTCGATACCCGCCATAAGCATAGCAGTGAACGCTAGGTATGGGTTAGCTGTTGGGTCAGGGAAACGTACTTCAATACGACGTGCTTTATCGCTAGTTACGTGAGGAATACGAATAGATGCAGAACGGTTACGTGCAGAGTATGCAAGCATTACCGGTGCTTCGAATCCAGGAACCAGACGCTTGTATGAGTTAGTAGAAGCGTTAGCAAACGCGTTGATTGCGCGCGCGTGCTTGATGATACCACCAATGTAGTAAAGTGCTTCCTCAGAAAGACCTGCGTACTTGTCACCTGCAAAGATGTTTACGCCATCTTTAGAGATAGATTGGTGACAGTGCATACCAGAACCATTATCGCCAACAAGCGGCTTAGGCATAAAGGTAGCTGTTTGACCGTATGCGTGTGCAACGTTGTGAACAACATACTTGTAAACTTGAATTTCGTCAGCTTTCTTAACTAGCGTATTGAATTGGCAAGCAATTTCGTTTTGGCCAGCAGTTGCTACTTCGTGGTGGTGCGCTTCGATAACAAGGCCCATCTCTTCCATAACTAGACACATTGCAGCACGGATATCGTGAGCAGAGTCCACTGGTGGTACTGGGAAGTAACCGCCTTTAACGCCAGGGCGGTGTGCCATGTTGCCGCCTTCAAACTCTTCGCCAGAGTTCCACTTTGCTTCAGAAGAGTCAATCTTGTAGAAAGAACCCGCCATGTCAGTGTGGAAGCGTACGTCATCAAAAAGGAAAAACTCTGGCTCTGGGCCGAAGAAACATGTGTCACCGATGCCAGTTGATTTTAGGAATTCTTCTGCACGACGAGCAACTGAACGAGGGTCACGCTCATAACCTTCCATTGTTGAAGGTTCAACGATGTCACAACGGATGTTTACTTGTGTCTCTTCAGCGAAAGGGTCAACTACGCAGCTTGTTGCGTCTGGAAGAAGAACCATGTCTGATTCGTTGATGCCTTTCCAGCCAGCGATTGAAGAACCATCGAACATTTTACCTTCTTCGAAAAACTCTTCATCAACAACGCTCGCAGGAATAGATACGTGTTGTTCTTTACCCTTTGTATCGGTAAAACGTAAATCTACAAACTTCGCTTCACTTTCTTTAATCAGCTCTAATGCCTTTTCTACTGACATCGTGTCCTCCAGGTTTAATGTAAAAATGCGGAATGATCAGCTTCACTCCAACAGTGGCAAAAGTGAAAGCGATTATCATGCCATCTATATGTATACCGATTTCTGTGGCATAGACGGGCATCTATCACTTCCGTTTGAATTAAATTGCATTATATTGGTGCAATGTTGCACCAATATGGCGTTTTGTGCTCATTTGTACGTCAATCAGCCTAGATTACTTTGTAGCGTATAGCCACCAAATATGATCAATTAGGTGCAACGGGGCTGGTTATTTGTTGAACAAGTGTTTGAAAACCAATAAAACTCGTTTCCATCAAAAAAAAGATGCGCAAACGTCGTGGTTTTTCTGTACAATCCGCGCAAATTTTTCTATCTGCATTTTTTTGCAACAAATCTAACGCATACTCCTTTCCACTGAATTGAAGTAGACGTTGATTTACACAGGCTCTATATAAGCATGAATACCACTGATATTAATAAATTGCGTAACATCGCAATCATCGCCCACGTTGACCACGGTAAGACCACCCTGGTAGACAAACTGTTACAGCAGTCTGGCACCCTTGAATCTCGAGGCGAGCAAGAAGAGCGCGTAATGGACTCGAACGACATCGAGAAAGAACGTGGCATTACCATCCTAGCTAAGAACACAGCGATTAACTGGAACGACTACCGTATCAACATCGTAGACACTCCAGGACACGCTGACTTCGGTGGTGAAGTAGAGCGTGTAATGTCGATGGCTGACTCTGTACTTCTACTTGTAGATGCGCAAGAAGGCCCGATGCCACAAACCCGTTTCGTTACGCAAAAGGCATTTGCTCAAGGTCTTAAGCCAATTGTTGTTATCAACAAAATCGACAAGCCTGGTGCGCGTCCTGATTGGGTTATGGATCAAGTTTTCGACCTATTCGACAACCTAGGTGCAACTGACGAACAGCTAGATTTCCAAGTTGTTTATGCGTCTGCACTTAACGGTTGGGCATCACTAGATGCAGATACTAAAGAAGACGATATGACGGCATTGTTCCAAACTATCGTTGACCAGGTTTCTCCTCCTGATGCAGATATCGACGGCGCATTCCAAATGCAGATCTCTCAGCTTGACTACAACTCATACGTGGGTGTTATCGGCGTAGGTCGTGTTAAGCGTGGTTCTGTTAAGCCAAATCAACAAGTAACGGTTGTTACTGCTGATGGCAAAAAGCGCAACGGCAAAGTAGGCTTAGTTTACGGCTACCTTGGCCTTGCTCGTCACGAAGTTGAATCTGCGCACGCGGGCGACATCATTGCAGTCACAGGTCTTGGCGAACTTAAGATCTCTGACACCATTTGTGACGTCAACACTGTAGAAGCACTTCCTCCACTTACGGTTGACGAGCCTACAGTAACCATGACGTTCCAGGTAAACACCTCGCCGTTTGCAGGTAAAGAAGGTAAGTATGTAACGTCACGTAACATTCTAGAGCGCCTTAAAGACGAACTAGTACACAACGTTGCACTGCGCGTTGAAGAAATGCCTGATCCGGACAAGTTCCGCGTATCTGGTCGTGGTGAACTTCACCTAGGTATTCTTATCGAAAACATGCGTCGTGAAGGTTACGAGCTTGCAGTGTCACGTCCAGAAGTAATTCTGAAAGAAGTTGACGGCGCAACGCAAGAACCATACGAAACCCTGACTATCGACTGTGAAGAACAGCACCAGGGTTCAATCATGGAACAGCTTGGTCTGCGTAAAGCAGAAATGACTGACATGTCTCCAGATGGTAAAGGTCGTGTACGTATCGACTTTATCATTCCAAGCCGTGGCCTAATTGGTTTCCAAACAGAGTTCATGACGTTAACGTCGGGTTCTGGCTTGCTATATCACACGTTCGATCACTATGGTCCGTACAAAGGCGGTATCATCGGTAAGCGTAAGAACGGTGTTCTAATCGCTAATGCAAACGGTAAAGCACTAACTAACGCTCTGTTTAACCTTCAAGAACGCGGTCGTCTATTCATCGGTCACGGTGTTGAAGTGTACGAAGGTATGGTTATCGGTATTCACAGCCGTGACAACGACCTTACTGTAAACGCCCTTAAAGGTAAGCAGCTTACTAACGTTCGTGCATCAGGTACTGACGAAGCGCAAACACTAGTTCCACCAATCAGAATGTCACTTGAGCAAGCGCTTGAGTTCATCGATGACGACGAACTAGTAGAAGTAACGCCTGAATCTATCCGTATTCGTAAGAAGCTTCTTACAGAAAACGAGCGTAAGCGTGCATCACGTGCACCTAAGTCTTAATAGCTTCTAAGACTTACATTGATTTTGAAAATGCCAGCGTCAGCTGGCATTTTTTTTCCATTTTGCCGATGAGTTTGGCCTGCAATCTTTCAACTCGTGTCTCAACTTACACACCGTCACTTCCCATCAAAAAAGCTGCTTTCTAGCATTATCACTAAAACGTTAGAAAAAGTTTAAATATCGACCAAAGGTTAGTGGTCAAAAGCGTTCAGAGATTCTATGCTTGGAAAATCAGTCCGCATAGATCAATACCCAGCGAGCATTAATCTATGCGGATTGGTACAATAGACTGATGCCTTAACACGTGAGCTAAGTCGTTGTAATATTTACGGCTAATGACCTAACAAAAAGGGGAAGGGTAGTGTTTTCTGTAGCAGTAGTTGAAGATGATCCTATCACGCTTGACCTTATTACTGACGCGTTGGAAACGCAGTTAGACGCCACCGTGTATCCATTTACACGTAGTAAATTTGCAAGGGATTTTTTGCTGCAACAAACCGCAGAATCTATCAGCTTGATCATCAGTGACCAAGTAATGCCGGATTATGATGGACTAAGTCTTCTAAAAACCTGTCAGTCTTCGGGGTTGGACGTTCCATTTTTACTCATTACTGCCGACCCTAACAAAGAGTTAGTGATAGAAGCGCGTAAACTTCAGGTTACCGGTTTTCTTGCTAAGCCACTCAATATGGAAGAGCTAGTTCAAAAATCGAGAGAGGCGGTGTCGCAGGCCAGCTAAGCCTGTAGGTTGTTTTTCATTTTATGTATCGCACGCTAAAGGTGTGCATGAGAGCCAAAAATCTACTTCGTGGTTAACGATGACAACGTAAAACAGGTTAGGACAGCAAAGCGCAATTTACCTTTGGCTTTAACGTGTTAATTTATCTCTATTAAAGTACATTTCGATATAGAAAATTCGGGTTAATTCATCTCACGCCCCTAGTTTATGAGGCGCTAAAATTCTACACTGGTGGCATAAGTTTTTATGCAACAGGATGTAATGTGAGCGCCTTATTCGATAATACCCCTCCCAGAAAAGACACGTTTTCGTTCAAATGGCAAAAGTACAAAGGGAAAGACATCATTCCTGCGTGGGTTGCCGATACTGAGTTTCGTTGCGCGCAGCCAATTCTAGACGCCATTTCGGGTCAGGTTGAGCATGGCAACATGGGTTACATACTGCCTGCACATCACGAAGGCGCCATTCAGGCTGTAGTGAGATGGCTTAAAGATAAGCATAATTGGGAAATTCAACCCGAGTGGCTAGTGTGGACACCAGGCGTTGTGCCAGCGTTTAACGTAGCGTGTAAAGCCTATTGTGAACCCGGTGATAAAGTACTTATTCAAACACCTAATTATCCGCCTCTACTGGCTGCCCCAAAGCTAAATGGTCTCGAACGGGTAGATATAGGCACGGTAGTGCAAAATGACGACGGCACAAGTTCTGAAACTATCTCGAGTGTTGAAGGTGCGCGCTATACGTTAGATTTTGAAGCATTAGAAAGAGAAGCGGCTGATCCTAAATGTAAGCTGTTTATTCTTTGTAACCCAATGAACCCGGTAGGTTCGGTGCTTACTAAAGCTGAATTAGATCGCATTGCCGAGATCTGTAACGCGAACAACGTTAAGCTATGTTCTGATGAAATCCACTGCGACCTTATTCTAGAAGATGGCAAGCAGCACATACCGGCGGGCCGCGAGTCCAACCTTGCTGAAAATAGCGTTACGCTAATGGCTGCCAGTAAAACATTTAATATTGCTGGTTTGGGAACGTCTTTTGCCATCATCCCTAATCGCCAGCTGCGTCAGGCATTTACCAATGCCGCAGCGGGCATCGTACCTTGGGTTACTGTATTGGGCTTAGCGGCTACAGAAGCAGCATTCACTCAATGTGATGAGTGGCATCAGCAGCAACTTACCTACTTGCGTGAAAACAGAGATATGGTGTTTAACACAGTAAACAGCATTGACGGGCTTAAAATGCTCAAAGCCGATGCGACGTTCCTTGCGTGGGTAGACGCCAGTGGACTAGGTGTAGAGAACGTCCAGCAGTGGGCCGAAGAGAAAGGCGTAGGCCCGTCACCAGGCATCGATTTTCACAAGGCGGATCATTTCAGAATTAACTTTGGCTGCAGTAAAGCGATGCTCCAGGATATTCTGCAACGCCTCGCCAGCTAAAAATAGGGGTCAGAGTCTGAGGTATCCCCACAAATAATATTGCGATATCAATAAGATAAAAAAGATAGGAACATTCATGACGTTTGGTGATCAGATCAATCGCC
>NZ_JAKRFB010000034.1:0-50068 GCF_022348315.1 Alteromonas sp. MmMcT2-5
CACCAGCAGTAGGTGAAGCATCAACCAGATAATCCGATGAGATGCCGGTCTGTCTCACTCTCATGCAAAGGTAAGATCAACCATTTAATCCGCTTACCCAATAAAAACAGGAGATAACAATGATAAAAAACCGACCCGCACTAGCTAGTATAAGTGCAAAAATAAGAACTGAATTAATGAAAGTACTGGCATCAGCTGTATTGGTAAGTAGCACAGCGTCATTCGCCGCTCACGCACAAAGCGAGCAGCAGCAAGCACTTTATGATATTGCCAAAAATGTTTCCGCTGAAAACATTGAAAAAGACATTACTACGCTGGTGAACTTTGGTACACGCCATACCCTTTCTGAAACCGAGTCTGATACACGTGGTATTGGTGCTGCGCGACGTTGGATTAAATCTAAATTTGATAAAATTTCAGCCGAGTGTGGTGGCTGCTTAGAAGTGTACTACCAGTCGGAAGTCATCAGCGGAGAAAAACGTATTCCCGACCCAGTAGAAGTGGTTAGCGTTATCGCGATACAACGCGGTACCACCGATCCAGACCGTTACGTCATCATGTCAGGCGATATCGATTCACGGGTCTCTGATGTAATGGACTTCACCTCTGACTCACCAGGGGCAAACGACAACGCCTCTGGTGTTGCCGGTACCCTAGAAGCTGCGCGAGTACTATCCAAATACAAGTTTAACGGCAGTATCGTGTATGCTGCTTTATCTGGCGAAGAGCAAGGGCTTTTCGGCGGGCGTATTATGGCAAACCAAGCCAAGGAAGACGGCTGGCGAATTAAAGCCGTGCTCAATAATGACATGATAGGCAATATCGAAGGGGTTAACGGTGTGATTAACAACACCACCGCTCGCTTGTTTGCTGAAGGCACACGCGTAACCGAAACGGATAAAGAAGCACGCATGCGACGTTTCACCGGGGGTGAAGTTGACTCACCAAGCCGTAACCTTGCCCGTTACATCGATAAAATTGCCGATCAGTATATTGAGAACCTAGACACAATGGTGATTTATCGCTTGGACCGTTTTGGTCGTGGCGGCCATCACCGCCCGTTCAACGACTTGGGCTACCCGGGTATTCGTATTATGGAAACTAACGAAAACTACACCCGCCAACATCAAGATCTTCGCGTAGAAGACGGTGTTGCATATGGTGACACCTTGGATGGCGTCGACTTTGATTACGCAGCCAAACTTACTGGCCTTAATGCTGTTTCTCTTGCTGCGATGGCGTGGGCACCGAACCCACCTGCAAATGTAGAAATTGCCGGTGCAGTTCAACCTTCAACATTTTTAAAGTGGGATGCACTAGACGCTGAAGAGAACCCGCAGCTTAAAGGGTACAAAGTATACTGGCGTCATACTGATGCTCCGCAATGGGAATACAGTAAATATGTGGGTAACGTCACCGAGGCCATGCTTGAGAACGTTGTTATCGACAACTACTTCTTTGGCGTAGCCAGCGTGAACAAGGACGGTGTTGAAAGCGTAGTGGTTTATCCAGGTCCTGCGGGAAGCTTTGGAGAATAAGCGTTTTTATTGAGCGCCTATATTAAGCGTGCGTATATGCATGCAATCAAGTTCGTGACGTTAAGCTGGTAATGAAACCGGCTTATCGTCACGAATGACTTTACTTAATAAAAGCTAGTATAAACGTGGACACTACACTCAATATATTGATGTCGCTTACATTTTGTTAATTTAAGCCAGAATGTGTTTATTGGAATTAAGCGACTAACTGCATTACAGTGTAGTAAATGTATGACGGCAGTTCGGAGTTCACCTTTGGTAAGATTCAGCGCGTTCTCGCTCTCTATTTTCACTCAACGTCTTTCTTTATTAGGCATAAGCCTAGCCCTTTGTTGTTTTAATGTTTCGCAATTACATGCCGCCCCTACCAAATTAGGTGCAGCTTCCTTCGAGACCTACATAAGCGACGATGGGGAGCCTGCTCGAGTTAACACACTGCTCGAAAAGGTGTTTCAGAAGGCGGAGTTGGATATCCAACTTCAGGTTATGCGACAAGCTTTTTTGGGCAGTTCTGTACTGACAGGTAAGCTAGACGGTGAATTTGCCTACGTTAATTTGGGCGAGGATAGCAGCAACTATGTTCTATCCGATATCTACTTACCCATTTACCTTTACGCGGTAAGCAAAGAGGCGGACGTTGAGGCAATAAAGCTTTTTCCTCATTTAAAAGACAACCGGGTCGCTATTGAAAATCGCTTTGCGAATACGCCCTCATTCAGACTGCTGAAAGATATAAAGTGGTCACGCAACCCCACTACGTTTGATGCATTTCGACAACTTGCCGACGATAGAGCGCCTTACTTAATTACCACCCAGCTGCTTGCGCGAGAGCTAAACATACTGCTGGCTAACGATAATGAAGAAACCTTGCACTTTTCAGCAAAACCTTTAGCAAAAACCGGATTTCAAATAGCTATCAGCAAAAATGTTGCTAACGCTGAAAGGATTATTGCGCAATTCAATCAAGCTGTGTCGACAATGCAGAATTCGGGGGAATTGAATCAGCCACTTGAGCTAGCTTGGCTCACCAAAGATGTGAATGGCGATGGCGTTGCCGACTTTATCGGGCACAGCAACATAACTACCACGTCAGACTTGTTAAACACCACCTATTCCCTTGACGGTAAACCTACATCTGAAGCCAGCGCGTTTTATATTGACGGGGATAGATATGCATCGCTTGAGGAAGCGCGTGCTGCCCTTCCCGATAAAGAAAGTTCGTCGCCCCGCGAGTCGCTGTTAGATAAAACCACCTACCAGCTATTACTCCGCCGCTGGTAGATGAATTTTGACTTCGGTGAACTTTGAAAGCAATGAGCGTTGAAAGGCATTAAATTAGGTAGAGAAGCACGAAGTCGACTACGCGACTTCTACACTACAAAGCATACCTGTCGTTGCTTAAACTAAACGACCTATTCAAAGATATGCGTCAGCTTTGTTAACGTTCTATCTTCGCGCTCTATTTTCGCGCTCTATCTTCGTAATACCGCTGATCAAAGGTTGCAAAGAAGACGGGGAGTCGTCAGAGTTAGTGTGACGTTTCTGGTAAGTACATTTCCAGAATTGTCAGCAATTCTTCGCCATCGACTGGCTTTGACACATAGTTGTTAAAGCCAGCTTTAAGTGCTTTAACGCGATCAGATGTATAGGCATAAGCGGTCAGTGCTACGGCATTAAGCTTTGCAATTTCTGGTATTTCACTGGCTCTTATTTTTGAAACTAAACCCAGCCCATCGATTTCCGGCATACCAATATCCGATAGCAGAAGATCGAAGGCTTCTGGCATATCGTTAATTTCTTTCCATGCTAACAGGCCGTTCTTTACAACATTAACTCGCGCGCCGTTAGATTCTAGAAACAGCTTTATAAAATCACGGGCGTCTTGCTCATCTTCTGCGACTAAAATCCGTAAGCCGTTCAAACGCAAAGACTCAGTCAGGTCGCTAATTTCAGAGTTCTTAGTTTCAATAATGTCGTCGTGCAAATTAAGCGGCGCAATCGGGAGCGTTACGTAAAACGTTGTTCCCGTGTTAGGTCCGTCGCTTTCAGCATAAATTTCACCACCGTGCATCTCCACTAAACTTTTCACAATAGACAGGCCTAAGCCCAACCCATGTTTGTTGTGCTCGTTTTTACCTTGATAAAAACGTTCGAAAACATGAGATAGCTGCTCGCGCGTCATACCTTTGCCATTGTCTTTAACGCGGAAAAGGTAGTTTGAATGCTCTCTTCGACCTCTTACATGCACAGTACCGCCTTTCGACGTGAACTTAAGCGCATTGCTCAACAGGTTATTGATAACCTGTTTTATACGGAGATTGTCACCCAGAATTTGCGTGTGATCGTCTTCGCAATTTATCGATAGCTGAATATTCTTGCTCGCAAACCCAGCCTCAAAAGATTTGGCAACTTCAGATATGGACCCTGCGATATTAAGCGAATGGGTACTGAGCTTCATCGTACCTGAAATAATACGGGATAAATCGAGAATGTCGTTGATCAGTGCTGCCTGAGTTGATGCCGCGCGCTTTATCACGCCAAGGGCATCAGTCATTCTGTCCACATTGCCGACATCCATAAGCGCTAAATCGGTCCACCCCACAATGGAGTTAAGTGGTGAACGTAGCTCGTGAGAAATGCTGGCAAGAAACTGATCTTTCGCTTTATCCAGCTCTTCTAATTTACTAATTTGCTTATCGAGCGACGCTTTTAAGCTTAGCGCGTAAGGTATAAACAGATGATCAAAACCTTCAATGATTAGTTGGTCATCTTCGGTCCACTCTACCGATTCATCAGCGACACTTTGCAAATACATATCAAACGAATTACGAGGAGTAAGAGACTTTCCAATATCTTTTCTGGCTGCATCGCGACCCGCCCAACGAATGGTCTTGTCTTTCTGCTCCCTAAACCAAACCGTGTAGTAGCCCAGTTTTGAAGACACGCAGGAAATATACATGCCTCGAATGCCGTTTAGGTCGCCACTATCTAAAATTTCGTTTGTTAATCGGTTTATAGCAATGGACTGCTCAGAGCCGCTAATGGCAAATTTTTCGAGTAATTTTGCCAAGGTTTTCTCTGTGGGAGTCTTACCAACCAGATAGTTGCCCGTAGGGGTAACCACCGCCATACCGCACGAATCAGCAACATCCAGTAAGTCTCCTTCTTTCTGCGTGATGGCCTCAAGCGGGTTCGTGAATGAAGTAAGCTGATGAACAATATAGTTCAGCTTGCGTTGGCGAATTTGAAATTGCTCTTTCTTTTTATGCAGTGCTTTCGTGTGAAGCTGCCAGGCATAAAGGTGACCTAATGATTCGCAAACTAAACGTTTCTTCTGGTCGATGTAAGCAGGTTCACTGTTGTGGCATGCTAACAATCCCCACAGCTTACCCTCAAAAACAAGCGAAACTGAAAATGAAGAGCGGATCCCCATATTTTTAAGGTAGGCAATGTGCATAGGCGAAACAGAGCGAACCATTGACATTGATAAATCCAATGGCGGACGTTCTGCCTCTTTAACCGAAGGCTTAAGGCCTATAACTTGCTCTTCTACATCGTAGACACAGCGCACTCGATTTTTTAGATACAGTTCACGGGCCTGACTGGGGATGTCCGAAGCCGGAAACTTCAACCCTTTGAATGAGCGAGAATCTGTACTTGCGGCTTCACCAATTACTTCACCACAGTAGGTTTTGTCAAACTGATAAACCATGACCGAGTCGAAACCTATGTATTGCTTAAATACCTGAGCGATAGCATCGGCAACATCGCCTATGGAGTCGCGGTCATCGACATTGGGTAACAATGCGCGAATATCTACATCCATTGGCACCCATTGCTGCGCCGCCTCAAAGCTTAGTTGAGGGGTTGGCTCAAGCTCAATAACTAACAGCCCATTAGAATCGAAGGCAACGCCACTCCCTTCTTTCTCCCAATCTTTGAGATGGAGCGCATTTTCAGCAAACTTCCACTGGTAGGCGTGGCGTACATTTCCGCCTTTTACAGCATCATGAATAGTCTGGAATGTGCGCGCTTCAGGAGTGGGAATGTCAATTAGTTCAGTGATAAGTGTTTCACCGGGAACGACGTCTACTTTGAACATGTCATTAATGTTCTCGCTCACTACCTGAATTTTTTTAGTACTAGGATTGATGGCAATGACATACCCAAAACTCTGCACGCTTTCAATCAAGTGAATTGCTTCATCTTCACAGTTTTGAAGCGTTGTAGGGGTATGGTCAATTGTTTGCATTACTTTGCGCCAAATATCAATAAAGCGAATTTTCGCAGTGTGTTCCTAGACTTACTCTATAAGATACCAATTTTCTATTGAAGAAGCATGTCAAATCACTGCAGCGCTTAATAAGAAGAATATTAAATTTTCAAAAATTCGTACGCAATATCACGAATAAAACTTGTGTTTCTTGATCCTAAGCAATAAACTTTCAGTAATTTCTGAAACTTCTGGAAGGCAAAAATGAAAATGACGCCTTTAATTACATCTGCGGTTATGCACTTTGGTGAAATGGGAAGTCGTTGGGGTTTCAACAGAACAGTTGGGCAAATTCTAGCGCTTATTGTTTTAAACGAAGAGCCCATTTCGGCGCAGGAAATTGCGGATGCGCTCAACATATCCAGAGGCAATACCAGCATGGGTTTAAAAGAGCTTCAGTCATGGCGCTTAGTTAAACAGCATCTTGTTCCTGGTGAGAGAAAAGAGTTCTTTATTCCGGCTGGCGATATTTGGACACTGGCCAATAGAGTGTTTGAAGAACGAAGAAAGCGCGAGATAGACCCAACAATGAGTCTACTGCGTGATTTGTTGCTTGACGCACCTGCCAATGAAAAAGAGGCGAATGCACAACATAAACTGAACGAAATTCACGATTTACTCGAATCAATTACGGCATGGTCTGAAGAGCTTCAAAATCTTGGACCTGAAAAGTTAAACACGTTGATGAAGTTGGGTTCTGGCGTGGGCCGTATGCTTGAGCTTAAGGACAAGCTACTTCCGGGGAAAAACAGCGTTAACTAAGGGGGCCTTCTGTGGATGCATTCTTGCTGTCTCGTTTACAATTTGCGTTAAATATTAGTTTTCATATTTTGTTTCCAACCATCACCATGGCGATGGGCTGGTTTCTATTTTACTTTAAGCTGCGCTCTAATATTTCAGGTCACCCTGTGTGGATGCGTATGTATCGCTTTTGGGTACGTGTCTTTGCCCTAAGCTTCGCCTTGGGTGTAGTAAGCGGCGTCACCATGTCATTTCAGTTTGGTACTAACTGGCCTGGATTTATGGAGAAAGTAGGTAATGTGGCGGGGCCACTACTCGGTTATGAGGTACTTACCGCCTTTTTCTTAGAAGCCACGTTTTTAGGCATCATGCTGTTTGGCATACGCCGTGTTCCGAACTGGCTGCATACGGCTTCAACCCTTATTGTTGCGCTTGGCACCACTACTTCTGCGTTCTGGATATTAGCCTTAAATAGCTGGATGCAAACCCCGCAGGGTTTTGAAGTGGTCGACGGTGTGGTGTATGCCACAAACTGGAAAGAAATTATCTTTAACCCGTCTTTCCCTTACCGCTTTGTACATATGATGTTAGCGTCTGGACTGACGGCCAGCTTCCTGATAGCTGGGCTTTCGGCCTACCGCATGCTTAAAGGCGACGACAAGCTTGCACCTAAGCTCGCGCTTAAAACCGCCACCTATACGGCGGCAGTGTTAATCCCGCTACAAATTTTTGCTGGTGACATGCATGGTTTAAATACGCTTGAGCATCAGCCTCAGAAAGTAGCGGCGATGGAAGGACTTTGGGAAACCACTGAAGGCGCACCTTTGTTGCTTTTTGCAATTCCTGACGAAGAAAGCAAAGAGAATCATTTTGAAATTCCCATTCCCTATGGTGCGAGTTTAATTCTTACTCACGAACTTAAAGGCGAGATTAAAGGGTTAAATGAGTTTGAAGGAGAGCATCCGCCCGTTGCTCCTGTTTTCTTCGGTTTTAGGGTTATGGTGGGAATGGGTATGTTAATGCTTGCTGTGTCATGGCTTGGCAGTCTTTATCTTATGCGCAAAAAAGACTTCCCAATTTGGCTTAAACGCACGTTTGCAGGCATGGCGTTTAGCGGCTGGATTGCTACGTTAGCAGGCTGGTACGTAACGGAAATAGGCCGTCAGCCCTATTTGGTAAGCGGTGTATTAAGAACCGCTGATGCCGTTACCCAGTTACCACCGGCGAATATTGCTCTGTCACTCACGCTCTATCTTGTTATTTATACGGTGCTTCTAATCGCATATATGGGAACACTTATGTTGATGTGCAGAAGAGCCGTTGAAATTGAAGAGATAACGACGGAAGAGCGCGAAATTGCCAAGGCAAAAATGCAACCTACTGACCCAGACCCAAGCACGGTTTAAGGAGAGCAAACATGTTTGAAAATGTATCAGCAGAAATGCTCGGAAATATTTATGTGGGTTTACTTGGTCTATCTGTATTGCTGTACGCCATTTTAGATGGCTACGACTTGGGTGTGGGTGTGCTTATTCCGCCAAGAACAGAAGCGTTTCGCGATGACATGATAGCCTCCATAGGGCCTTACTGGGATGCTAATGAGACGTGGCTTGTGCTCGCCATAGGTCTACTGCTTGTTGCCTTCCCTGAAGCCCATAGTGAGTTTTTACAAACCTTGTACTTGCCTGCCACCTTCATGTTATTAGGGCTTATTTTGCGCGGCGTAGCGTTTGATTTTCGCGCCAAGGTTGTGCAGGTGAAAAAGCGTAAGTGGGACATGGTATTCAAATACGGTTCGCTATTAACCACATTAGCTCAAGGGTATATGTTGGGTATATACGTGACGGGGCTTCGCACAGATATTTGGGCGCAAGGCTTTGCACTCCTCGCTGCATTCGGTGTTACGGCTGCCTATGCGTTTATTGGCTCGTGCTGGTTAATACTTAAAGGCGAAGGTGAGCTTCAACAAAAAGCGTATTACTGGGCCAGAAGAGGTTTAGGGGTACTGGCGGTAGGGATTGTCGCGGTAAGTATCGCGAACCTAACCTTACACGATGACGTGCGAGACTTATGGTTGTCACCTCCTTGGGGTTATGTGCTTTTCGCTATTCCAGTAGCGTGTTTTGCGCTTTTAGTAATATGCGGTGTGTTGCTTAAAAAACTACCCGATGCACAAGGGAAAGGCGAATGGCTTCCGTTCTTTATTGCCCTTCTCGTATTTTTACTTTGTTTCACCGCATTTGGCATAAGCTACTATCCGTTTATTATCCCTGGACAGGTGACAGTGATGGATGCGCTTAGTGATGCAAGCTCTCTACGCTTCTTGCTTGTTGGCGTAGTTATTGTTGTACCTATTATTTTGGCTTATACGGCCATGGTATATAAAATATTCTCCGGTAAATCAGAGAAGCTTTCTTACTACTAGCCTTTGTTGATGGGATCGCAACAGATCCCAATTACTTAAAACAATAGTGAACATCATTGAAATTCAATGGTGTTCACTTTCTATTCAGCGCTATACTAAACGCTTTACATTGCGAGTTTCTTGCGGTTCCCGCGGCCTTTCCTGTGCTTGGGGCATTTGCGGTGACCAGTATCACCTACCCACGAACTCGATCTGAAAACTTGCGATCAAAATATGATCCTTTCCCTCGAACAATGTATACCAATGACTAGAGGGTGTTTAGCGTTAGCTAGTCTACCCTTTAGGTGTGAACAAAATTTAAACGTTACTTACCGTTAAATATTTTGTTGACATCAAACTGTAATATTACTATATTTTATTTGGGGCAATTTTTAATAGAAGGAGCCAATACCATGGAAAATGTATTCCATTCGTTCTCACGGTTCTTCAAGCGCGCGCACCCCTACACAGTCGCTCACTATATCGGCCGTAAAAATGCGCAGCGTATCTTAGGATGTAAAATCAAAAAGAAATCCAAGATATTCGCCGACCAGCACGTTGAAGACCAAAATCATTAATTTATATGGGGCCCATCAAACCGGCCCCTTTTTTTTGGATTTTAAATGTGGTTTAACGGTACCGAGGTTGTGTACTTAATCTGCTCCATTGCAAAGCTTGAAGTGACGTCGGAAAATTCTAAACCGTTAACCAATCGCTTATAAAAATGATCAAAGCAATCCATATCGGTAACGAGGACTTTTAGCAGGTAATCGTATTCGCCAGACATACGATAACATTCAACAACTTCATCAAATGATGCGGCGTGTTTAGCGAAACTTGCCAGCCACTTTCCATCATGTCTGCCCGCTTTTACTTGCACGAAAACGGTCATGGCCAGCCCCAGGTGTTTTGCTTGCAACAGCGCTACTCGCCTAGAGATTATGCCCTTCTCTTCTAGCTTTTGAATACGCCGCCAGCAGGGCGTTACCGTAAGCCCAATTTGCTCAGCGATTTCTGCGACAGGCGTGTCAGCGTTATTCTGTAGCATGGCCAAAATGGCTTTATCTATTGTGTCTATACCGCTTGTTTTTTCACTACGCATAGTGAGATGTTGCCCTTTATTTCCATGTTCTTAGTTTTTCAGCGAATTACGTCAGGCGCTTTACTTTTATGGAGGCTATTTAAAGCCACCAAGGCTGATTAAAGTCAACATTTTCTGGTGTAATTTCGTACTGAAAGGGAGGCGTGAATACATCCCAAAATGCATCCCGCAAGTCCTCGTCTATTATGCTAAGTTTACCTGCATCGCGATAGCGAGATAGCAGTGTATTGTAGGCGTCAATCGGCATTTGCGGGTTAGACTGGCGAAAGATAACACGCCCTCCAAATTCTTCATACATCGCTTTTTCTGTTTGAAACTGCATAACCTGCTTGGCCGCTATCTCTTTAATGGGTTTCGTTGCCGTTTCACTTGAAACCTGACCTTCAAACTTTTCGATAAACTTGCTTACCAGTGTTTGATTAACCGTTATGCCTTTTTGTTTTGCATAGTCCTCTAAAACAAGCTCATAAATTCTGTTAGACGCATTTACACGGACCACATAATCAAGCATACCTGCGTAATTGTCTTTCGCTTGCTGCTTTAAGTTTTTACGTTCTTCTTCACTGGGCACGACGTCTGCCATACGGATTTCAGTATTAAGCACCATTGCTAAAACACCCTGCTCACCGACTTGTCCATTTGCCTGAGCAGCATAAGCAAGGTTTGAACTTAGAATAAGTAGCGCGGTGGCCAATGAAGATCGAATAGTTGATGTCATGCGCATTAAGCACTCCCTGTAGACGTATTTATCGCCGCGATTACGAACACTTTGAGTCTCGCTGAGTGGGTAATTAACTGTGCGGACTGGTATTACCCAAATGGGCGTTGTAATGAGTAAAGCATTAAACGCTATGACTACGCAATACCGTGGCGTACTGATATTAGGAATATGCTGCGAGCTTCAAATTTATTGGAGTGAACGAGTGCTTATGTGGTGTAGCCGAGAGAGGATGACGATAGCGACGTAGTAGACTAGCTATTGATGAAAGCGTTATTCGTTAAAAATGATATATACCAATAGCGGTATGGACTAAAAGCTTTGTCGCGCGTTTAGCGTGAGTGTGGAAATGCAGACAATAGAAAGAAAAACGGCGGTCAAATGACCGCCGTTTTTGAATTCTTAGATAGCTTGCACGTTAGCAGCTTGAAGACCTTTTTGACCTTCTTCAACTTCAAATTCTACTCGCTGACCTTCTGGAAGCGTTTTGTAACCGTCAGAGATGATCGCACGGAAATGAACGAATACGTCCTTACCGCCGTTATCTTGAGTTAGAAAACCGTAACCTTTATCAGCGTTGAACCACTTAACTGTGCCTGTAACTTTAGACATGTCGTATAGACCTCAAATATCGTATTAAATTGCGCATAAGCGCGTGTAACTAAGTTCTTTAGAGTCTTTAAATTGGCGGAGTATTGGGTCTTACTTACGAATGGACAAACAACTTACAACAAATTACCGGGTAACTCGAGTGGTTTAACATATAGCAAATAATACAAAATCGCGTCTCTTTAAAGACTTTGGCTAAAAGCCAAAGCCACTATAACACTCTTCGGGACGATTAATATACAAATTAATTGATAAACTACGGATTTCATAAATATTTCACCGCAGCGTAACAAAAATTAATGCCCTTTCCGCCAGGCTAAATACCAGCAAATTGCGCCAATTACGCCTGTACTTGCTGGGAAATACCAAGATAAATCGTACATTGGCAGTATTGCTGTCATTAACACAAAGGTGGCGCCCACTACGCTTAAATGAGTGGTCTGAGTTGTTTTCTTTTGCTCTTGGAGCAGTGCCAAATGTGCCCTTTGTTGTTGCAATGGCAAGCGCTTCATTTGCTGTAAACTGTCGTACAGCAGGTCTGGCATTTCTGGTAGTTTTTCAGACCAGAAAGGTAAGTTGTCTTTCACCTTCCCCATCATGGCGGTAAAGCCAATCTGCTCTTTCATCCAGTTTTCAAGAAACGGCTTAGCGGTTTTCCAAAGGTCGAGCTGAGGATACAACTGACGGCCTAAGCCTTCTATATACAGCAATGTTTTTTGCAGTAGCACAAGCTGTGGCTGCACAACCATATTGAAACGTCGTGCTGTATTAAATAGCTGCAGCAGCACGTTACCAAAGGATATTTCAGCTAATGGCTTTTGGAATATAGGTTCACATACCGTGCGGATGGCCATCTCGAACTCATCGATATTGGTATCTTGCGGTACCCAGCCTGAGTCGGCGTGAAGCTGGGCAACCTTGCGATAGTCGCGGTTGAAGAAGGCAATAAAGTTCTCAGCCAGATAGCGTTTATCTTCACGGTTGAGCGTACCCACAATGCCAAAATCGATGGCGATATATTTGGGGTTTTCAGGGTGTTCGGTAGATACAAAGATATTGCCCGGGTGCATGTCTGCATGGAAAAAACTGTCGCGAAATACCTGAGTGAAGAATACTTCCACACCGCGCTCGGCCAATTTTTTCATATTGGTATTTTGGGTAAGTAATGCGTCTATATTTGAGATTGGAAGACCGTAAATACGCTCCATAACCAACACATTACTGCGGCAATAGTCACTGTAAATTTTAGGTACATAAAGCGCGTCTGAACCTTCAAAATTACGCCCTAACTGAATACCGTTCGCAGATTCACGCAGTAAATCAAGTTCATCAACAATGGTCTTGCGGTATTCTACAACCACTTCGACAGGACGCAGCCGTTTGCCATCAGGAAGCCAGCGTTGAAGCACGTTAGCCAAGCTAAATAAAAGCTCCATGTCCGCCACGATGGTATCGCGAATATCTGGGCGCAATACCTTTACCACGACGTCTTCGTTGTTATGCTTCAACTTTGCCGCGTGAACTTGGGCTATAGAGGCAGACGCCAGCGGCGCTTTTTCAAATTCACTGAATAATTCGCTTAAATCAGAAAGCCCCAACGCTTGCTTGATAATGTCTTGTGCAGCGTCAGATGGAAACGGCGGAACTTTGTCTTGTAAACGGGCAAGTTCGTTAGCAATGGCAGGGGGAAGCAAGTCTCGGCGGGTAGAGAGCATCTGGCCGAATTTAATAAAAACAGGCCCAAGGTTTTGTAGTGCAAGGGTAATACGCTCGCCGGCTGACTTGCCCTTGTGCTTGTTTCGCACCCAAAAAATGGTATGACGCATAGCCCGCGCGTACCAGGGTAACCACTTTGCTGGAATAAGTTCGTCTAAGCCGTGTTCCAACAATACCTTGTTAATTCGGTATAACCTAACAATACGCATTTATGAGCCTGTTTCTCTCAATCTTACTTAAATTTTTCTTCTAGGCGGCGCAGTCTCGCATCGGCACTTTCTGCTCGATCGCGAAGCGCATTAACTTCGTCACTAAAGTGCATAACCGCCAGCTTGTGTGCAGCAAGCTGCTTTTCTTCTACTACGGCGTTGCCGAATACCTTCGCCATGGACGCTAGTGCTGACATCGACTTCTCATGCACGGTTTTCACCGTTTTCACGGTCTGATGGGCAATAACATCGTTGGTCTTTTGGGCCAGCAACTCTTCAATGTCGATATCGAGCTGCTGAAACAAGGCACTGACCTGCTGAGCAACATTGAGCTCTCCTTCCAAAAAGAGGGACTTTTGCTGAATAAGACGAGTCAACTGGCTGGTTTCTTTTAACTCTGGCAAGGTTTGTAGCGACGTTTTAATACAACAGTCTTTCGGCCCAAGGGACGCGACGGCGTCTTCAAACGAGCCTTGTTCGCTGAGTACGTCAATACGGTCAGAAAACGACAGCGTAATACCATAAGGAAACGGCGAAATGAACGCGGTAAGCCTGGCGCCAGCAAGCGCTTTTAGCCTTGCTTCGCTGTCTTCGTCTAAAGACAGCAACTTGTTTAAAACCGATTCAGCCGTTGCGGTAACCAGCGCAGAAGTAGGCATTAAAACTTATAACCTCTATGTAGCGCTACAATACCGCCAGTCAGGTTTTGGTAATCACATTGCTCAAAGCCAGCCTGCTCGAACATCCCCTTCAAGGTTTCTTGATCTGGGTGCATACGTATGCTTTCCGCAAGGTATTGGTAACTTTCTGCATCGTTCGCCACTAGCTGACCCATTTTTGGCAAAATGTGAAACGAGTACATATCGTAAAGTTTGCTGAGCTGCTCTGACGTAGGCTTAGAAAATTCTAATACCAGTAAACGGCCGCCTGGTTTTAACACGCGAAAAATAGAATTAAGCGCGTTTTGCTTTTCCGTTACGTTTCTGAGGCCGAATGCCATGGTCACCACATCAAAATGGTTGTCGGGGAAAGGCAGTGCTTCCGCGTCAGCTTGCACATAATCGATGTTGCTTACCAAGCCGCGATCGCGAAGCTTATCACGGCCTACTTTCAGCATAGACAAGTTGATATCGGCAAGGGTTACGCGCCCTGTAGGACCTACCAAGCGAGAGAACTTAGCGGTTAGATCGCCAGTACCACCGGCAATATCCAATACTTTATTGCCAGCGCGAACACCGCTGCAGTCTATTGTGAAACGCTTCCATAAACGATGCACTCCCATCGACATAAGATCGTTCATTACGTCGTACTTTGCTGCAACAGAGTCAAAAACATTAGCAACTAAAGAGGCTTTTTGCCCTTTATCCACCTGTTTGAAACCAAAGTGCGTTGTATGCTCAGTAGCATTGTCGATTGCAGAGTCTGCTTGCGTAGCGGGAGTTTGATTGTCGCTCATGACAGTCCTGTAATTTGAATATTTTTATTAATGCCGAAGTGTATAGGATTGTGTGCTCAAGCAAAAGCTTTATGCCTGACTGTCTCCTGATGTAAATCAAGCCTTTGACCTTTACAAAAGCGGAGCCTGCAAGGCACAAGCTCGCTTGTTTAGAAGACTAAAGCAGCTTGCTCTACGCTACCTGATTGTTTGTGCCCCAGCTAAAGGCAACAATGGCACTGATCTCTTGCAAAGAACGGCCGCTTTCCTCATGCCATTGCGCAAATGCCGCATTGGCCGCCGACAGCGACTTTTTCGAGGTTAAGCCACCGTCGATAATTTCATTCTTTCGCAAGTAATCTTCCACGTCACGTGAGAATAAAAACGTGTCTATGCCTAGTGCACGAAGCATGTAGGGGCCGGTGTTACCGCCTAATCGCGCACCGCGTTTTTTCAAAAACGCCCAAAGCTCAGTGATATTGTCTTTTTCAAAGCCTGCTACGAACTTACCAAAGCTACCGTGCTCCAGGGCTACGTCTTTGATCATCATGGCATTGTCACGCACTGTCATCACTTTTTTATAGTTGCGAACAATGCGCTTATCTGACGCTTTTTGCTCTAGCATTTCATCAGGCATCAACAACACTTTATCAATGTCGAACCCGAAAAATACGGTTTCAAAGTCGGGCCACTTTTGCTCAATAACTCGCCACACGAAGCCCGACTGGAACACTTTTTTGGTCATCGCCGCTAAAAAGCGGTCGTCAGGAATTGCTTCAATTTGCGCTTTAGAAAGTGGCGCTTGGAGCATGGCTTCAAGCACCCTTTCACCGCCTTTGCGCTCGCACGCTCGGAGGTAGATAGATTGAAAAGACTCTAACTTAGACTCTTTCATGTGTGCCTAGCCTTTAATACCGCTGTGACGAAGCAAAGCGTCAACTTGGGGCTCGCGCCCTCTAAAAGCAACAAACAAGTCCATAGGAGGCTTACTACCGCCCATTTCTAAAATGTTTTCTAAGAACGCTTTGCCCGTATCGCGGTTAAAGATGCCATCCTCTTCAAACTTGCTGTACGCGTCGGCAGAAAGCACCTCTGCCCACTTATAGCTGTAATAGCCCGCTGCGTATCCACCAGCAAATATGTGACCAAAGCCGTTTTGGAAACGGTTAAACGATGGAGGGATGACCACGGCCACCTCTTCACGCACTTTATCCAATGTGCCCTGTACGTCTACCTCACTGCCCTTTTCGCTATGCAGTAAGAAATCGAAAAGACTGAATTCAAGCTGGCGTACCATCTGCATCGCTGACTGGTAATCCCGTGCAGCAAGCATACGCTCCAGTAAATCAGCAGGAAGCGGTTCGCCAGTTTCATAGTGACCAGAGATAAAATTAAGTGCGTCTTCTTCCCAGCACCAGTTTTCTAAAAACTGACTTGGCAGTTCAACCGCATCCCATGGCACACCGTTAATACCAGATACACCGGCTACGCGCATTTTAGTAAGCATGTGATGGATCCCATGACCAAACTCATGAAACATGGTCACCACTTCATCATGGGTAAATAGCGCAGGCTTATCCCCTACAGGTGCGTTGAAATTACAGGTAAGGTACGCAACGGGTAGCTGCAATTCGCCATTCATTTTTTCACGACGTACGCGACATTCATCCATCCACGCGCCGCCACGCTTTTTAGCTCGTGCGTACAAGTCTAGGTAAAAGCTGCCGCGCATCACATCGGCATCGTCAGTAATGGTGAAGTAACGTACATCGCTATGCCACGTATCGATGCCAGGCTGCTCAATAATTTTTAAGCCGTACAGGCGATGTACAACCTCGAATAAACCAGACAGCACTTTATCTTCGGGGAAATAAGGGCGAAGCATTTCATCAGAAATCGTGTACTTTTCCTGTTTCAGTTTCTCGCTGTAATACGGTAAATCCCATGCCGCTAGCTCGCTGACACCATGCTTGTCTTTCGCGTACGCTCGTACTTCTTCAAGCTCTTTCTCTGCCTGAGGCTTAGACTTAGCCGCCAAATCACGCAAGAAACCGATGACCTGATCGGTAGAATCCGCCATTTTAGTCGCTAGTGAACGCTCTGCATAACTTGAAAAACCTAACAATTCAGCCAGTTCAGTACGCAGCGTTAAGGTTTCTTTGATTATATCGGTGTTATCCCACTTACCCGCATTAGGGCCTTGATCAGACGCTTTCGTTGCATAGGCGCGATACATTTCTTCCCGAAGTTCGCGATTATCGGCGTAAAGCATGACTGGCAAATAAGACGGAATGTCTAACGTAAACAACCAGCCTTGTAAGTCTTTTTGGTGCGCAGCTTGCGCCGCTGCTTCAAGGGCTGACTCTGGCATACCGGCAAGTTCAACTTCATCGGTAATGTGTTTAGTCCAGCCCATAGTGGCGTCCATCACATTGTTGGAAAAGGTTGACGATAGCTCGCTAAGCTTTGCCTGAATCTCTGCAAAACGCTTCTTTTGCTCTGCGGGAAGCGCTACACCTGACAATGTGAAATCGCGAACGGCGTTTTCTATCACTTTCTGCTGCTCTTCGCTTAAGGTCGCAAATTCGTCAGACGCTTTGAGGGAAGCATAAGCATTGTAAAGGCCTTCGTGCTGGCCTACCCAAGTCCCATACTCAGATAGTAATGGCAAACACGCATCGTGAGCTTCACGCAATTCATCGCTGCTCACCACGCTATTCATATGAGAAACCGGCGAGAACATTTTGCTTAAACGATCATCGACCTCTTCAAGGCGCAGCACTAGATTTTTGTAAGAGTAATCTTTCGACGCCACGACCTCATCTATTTCGCTTTTGCACGCCGCAATGGCTTTTTCAATTGCAGGCTTAATAGAGGCAGGTTCAATAGCAGAAAAAATTGGTAGACCATCTACCATTTCAATTGCAGGGGTTGTCATAATCTTTTTCACTCTTAACACTTTGATAGAATAATGATGGGGCTTCGCTGATTAAAAGCAAGCTATTGTTTTAGCCACTGTTGACCTATTTTGAACTTACTAGCCGTTAACGTGCATGGATCATGATTATTGCCTATATTTACGAATTCAATGAATGCCGCTGCACCGTTTTTCTTAATGCCCCTCATAAAAACTGAACAACACAGCCGCCTCCGCCAAGCGCTGTCACAAATGTCACATTTCATCCTTTTGTCTACTTTGTCCCTTCGCTGTTCAGCGTCTATAATTTCGATTAATAAATCTACAAGGCATAGATATGAAAACGTTGACCTCAGGCGAAATAGCCTCGTATTGCGATGTAAATCTGCGCACCGTAATTCGATGGATCGAAAGCGGTAAGCTGAAAGGCTTCAAACTTCCTGGGCGTGGAAACAACAGAGTATTAGTAGAAGATTTTGTCGCCTTTCTTGAACGACACGACATGCCAATTCCCGATTCATTGAAAGGCATTGCCACGCCCTCAATATTAATTGTTGACGATGAAATGCCAGTTGCCAAGTCTATTCAGCGCGTGGCCAGACGGGCGGGTTATGAGTCGTATATCGCTACAGGCGGCTTCCAAGCGGGGATTATGCTAAGCCAATACGAGCCCAAAGTAATGACCCTCGATTTAAGTATGCCAGGCATGGACGGTTACAGCGTTATCGAATTCACGCGAGATCAGAGTAAATATAAAGATCTCAAAATTGTGGTCATATCGGCACTCGATGAAATTAGCTTGGAGCGCGCGCTTGAGATAGGGGCTGATGCCACCTTACAAAAGCCGTTCTCAAATCATGACTTAACAATGGTCCTTGAGCAGTTTATGTCGATGTAAATCGATTTGAAGGGAGTGACATTATGGCCTGGTTATCGCGATTGGCTCTTTTAAGTTTGCTTGCTGGTGTTTGCGCATTACCGACAAATGCTAAACCCCTTACTTTTGCTGTTGTACCTCAGCAGTCTGCCAAGAAAATGGCTGAAACATGGCAACCCTTAATCGACTATGTGAGCAATTACACCGGTTTTAAGATTGATTTTAAAACTGCAAAAGACATTCCCACCTTCGAGGCTAATCTCGCCGACGGCAAATATAATATTGCCTACATGAACCCCTACCACTTTGTGGTCTTTAATGAATCTGCGGGATACCGCGCGCTTGCGCGCCAACGCGATAAAGAAATTCGCGGCTTACTTGTTGTACATAAAGACAGCCCCATACGCTCTCTGGATGACTTAAGCGGTACTGAAGTAGCCTTCCCAGCGCCAGCTGCGTTTGCTGCCACAATTATCACAAGCGCTCACTTGCGGATGAAAAGCATTGCTTTTGTACCGCGCTACGTCAATTCTCATGACTCTGTGTACCTCGCAGTACAACGGGGCTTTTTCAATGCTGGGGGTGGCATTGTCCGTACGCTTAACAGTTCACCTGACGACGTTAAACAAGAATTACGTGTCCTTTGGAAGAGCAAAGGTTATACGCCTCATGCTATCGCAACCCATCCAAATATGGCACTCGCTGACAGACAAGCTATTCTTAATGCATTACTTGCTTTGTCGAATGACACAAGTAAGTCTTGGATTTTAAAAGGTATTGGATTTAACGGCTTTATAGCGTCAAACGACAGTGATTGGGACGACGTGAGAGCATTGGGAATAGCGTCGCTATCGAGGCCGCATTTATGAGTAGACTCGTATGAAACTGTCGTTGCGTATAAAAACAATAACAGGCATCGCATCAATAGCAGCGCTTTTGCTGCTAGTGCTCATTGTGACGGTGTTTCAGCTACTTAATGACCTTGTCGACAGTAACATAAAAAAGTCAGCCGACACCACGGTTGCCCTTTTTGTTTCGACGACAAAAAATGCCTTTTTAAGCTACGACCTTGCAGCTCTAGATGCCGACGTTTCAGAAATCCTTACCAACCCCAATATTGCTTACGTCAAAGTTAAAGACAAATTAGGCAGAGTTTTCGTAGAAAAGGGTAACACCAACGCACTAAACCGGCCTTTTACTGCCGACACAAGTGTTTCAGACGCTGATGATGGTATTTACGACACCCGAGCCCCCATCATGGTAAACAGGACTTTGTACGGCTATGTAGAGATTGGATTTAACATTGCTTCAGTAACTGAATCTGTGTCAAGGGTGAGAAACTGGACAGTTACACTGGCTTTTCTAGAATTTATTTTGGTCGGATTGTGCTCTTACTTACTCGGTTCTTACCTGATGTCGCAACTTCATCAATTACACGAAGGCGCTAAACGTTTAGGTGATGCAGTGAAAAACAACAGCTATCAAGATGTTTTTGTTCCCGTGCGCGGCACTGATGAGTTAAGCGAACTGGCAGAGGCATTTAATCAACTGGTTGAGCGTTTAAAGGAAGAACATGCGCAGCGTCAATACGCGCAAGATGAGCTTAAAGAGCTTAACACGCTACTTGAAGAAAAGGTTCAGGATAGAACCGCATTGCTGCATCAGAAAAACTATCAACTCCAAGAGGCCAATAAAGATCTAAAAGAGACCCAGGTACAACTACTTCAAGCTGAGAAAATGGCGTCAGTTGGCCAGCTAGCAGCGGGGGTCGCCCATGAAATTAACAATCCTGTCGGTTTTGTCAGCAGCAACATATCCACCTTAAGCGAGTACGTTGCTACCTACCAAATGATATTCTCACAAATTAACGCGGTGCTTAATGAGCAAGACGAGGGTAAGCGTGCTTCTGCCTTATCAGAACTAGAAAAAATGTTAGCTAATCAAGATATGGCGTTTATCAATGAAGATATCACCGACCTTCTCAGCGATTCGAGAGACGGTTTAAGTCGGGTTGCTGAAATTGTAAAAGGGTTAAAGCTATTCTCTCGTGTAGACAGTGACCACATGCAGCAGCACAACATTAATGATTGTGTACGCACTACCCTTGCCATGGTGAACAACCAATTAAAGTATATTTGTACTGTTGAAACGCATTTGGGCAAAGTCCCTGACGTTGCCATGAATGTAGGCAAGGTTTCTCAAGTTGTTACCAACTTACTCATTAACGCGGGGCAGGCGATAGAGAGCACGGGTAAGAACGGTAAGGTAACTATTACCACCTGTACTGCGGGCAAGTTTGTCGAGCTTCGTGTAGAAGACACTGGCTGCGGTATTCCATCAAGTCATTTAGACAAACTCTTCAATCCATTTTTTACAACTAAACCTGAAGGGCAAGGCACTGGCTTAGGTCTTTCAATTTCGTTTGGCATTGCTCAAGAGCATGGCGGCACGCTCTCAGCCACCAGCAAAGAGGGAGAAGGAAGCATATTTACGTTAGCGCTCCCCCTTGTTTCACACTCAGACAAAACATTAGAGAGCGAAGGATGAAGCAACTAATAGTGTTATCAAGCAGCATTGCGTGTAATAGTTGTAACGTCGCTTATAAGGATAATAATTTATGACAGAGCCTACTACAGAACAAGCCACGACCTACACGGTTCTATTTGTCGACGACGAGCCGAATATCCTTCGCGCTATTAAGCGTGCGCTGTTCACTATGGACATCACCTTACTGCTTGCTGATAGTGGTGCCAAAGCGTTAGATCTAATGAGTAAACACGATGTTCATGTAGTTATTTCTGACATGAAAATGCCGCAGATGTCAGGTGCGGAATTACTCGAACAGGTCGCTATCAATTATCCCGAGACTTTTAGAGTTGTGCTCACTGGCTATGCCGACATTGAGTCAACAATTAAAGCTGTAAACCAAGGCAAGATACACCGTTACCTGCAAAAGCCATGGGACAACCAAGAGCTTATCGCTGTTGTAGAAGAAGGCTTAGAGCGAGTTAAGTTAAAGGCGGAAAACCTTCGTCTACAAAAACTAACACGACTGCAAAATAAAAAGCTACGCGACGTAAATGCCTCACTAGAACAAGTGGTTCAAAAGCGCACGCGCCAAATAAAAGCGGCGCTAAATAAAATCGAAAAACACAACCTTGCAATGGAGCAGGTGCTGTTCAACGTGATAAGCATTAACCCTGACATTAATGGTAAGTTTGCCATTGAGGTTAGCGAGTTGGCATCAAAGCTGGCGCGTATTGCTCGGTTAGAGAAAGAAGAAATCAAACAGGTGCGTTATGCTGGCCTTATCTGCGAGCTTGGGTTACTAGGGCTTGAAAGCGAAGATTTTAAGGCGCCATTTTCAAAGCTTAAATATCAACAGCAGCAAAACTATCTATCGCAAACCAAGCAGGCTGCGTTAATACTTGCTCCGGCTCACGAACTACATCAAGTTTCTGACATTATTGAATTTCAGTTCGAGCACTATAATGGCTCAGGCTTGTATAACAAAGTTGCAAAAGAAATACCTGCTGGCGCGCGTATCTTGGCCATAGCCCGAGATTACTGGCGCTTAGTAACTGGCAGAATGAGCGGCATCGAAATGAGCCCTCGCGATGCCAAACTAGAAATGAAAAAGCACAGAAACACCCGCTATGACGGTGAATTTTTGGACCTGTTGCTCGAAGCAGAAGATGTAACGACATCTAAACTGCTTTCTACATCATTGAAAGCCTCGCAGCTCAAAGCAGGCATGGTACTAGCCCAAAATTTGTATAACGATAGTCACATCCTTATCCTTCCCGAGGGACATGTGTTTAGTGATGCCACCATTCAAAAACTCGTACACTTTGAAGAAGAACGTGGAAAAGCGTTTAGTATTCAAATAGAACCAGAAGAGCTTTCTGCTACTATAAGTGAATAAGCTTTAAAGATTACGTGCTGAAAGCAGGATGAGCGATGCATGAATATGCTTCGCTTTGTCTTAGCCTTTTAATTAGGCTGCACTGTCCCCATTGATAAACTAAATGAAATTCCCTAAAGCAAATCTCGGTCTTTTGATTACTCTTTATGACAAGACCGATAGAGAATGATTTGCTGTGCGAACCTTCCGAAGGCATTTATGCTTATCGTTTACGTTCGCCTAACCGACAAAGAAGGCTTTTTGAATGACACATTTTGATTATATATGTATTGGCGGTGGCAGCGGTGGTATCGCATCTGCAAACCGTGCAGCTAAACATGGAAAGAAGGCCGCCATCATTGAAGCGAAAGATATTGGCGGTACTTGCGTGAACGTTGGCTGCGTGCCTAAAAAAGCCATGT
The DNA here is from genome assembly GCF_022348315.1 of Alteromonas sp. MmMcT2-5. NCBI lineage: Bacteria > Pseudomonadati > Pseudomonadota > Gammaproteobacteria > Alteromonadales > Alteromonadaceae > Alteromonas > Alteromonas sp. MmMcT2-5. The sequence goes on from NZ_JAKRFB010000034.1 coordinate 22,866, forward strand.
GGTACGGAGCACAGGTGGCTGAAGCGATACATCGCTATGCACCTGAATACGGGTTCGATTTGTCGGTAAATCACTTTAGCTGGGACAGCCTAATTGCCAGCCGCCAGGCTTATATTGAGCGTATTCATGCTTCTTACGACCGCGCTCTTACCGCAAATGACGTTACCTTAATTCGCGGTTTCGCGAAGTTTATCGATAACAACACAGTAGAAGTCAACGGCGAAAAGTACACGGCTGATCATATTACGATTGCTGTAGGCGGCCGCCCAATCATCCCAGATATTGAAGGTGCTGAGTACGGTATTGATTCTGATGGTTTCTTTGCCTTAAAAGAGCAGCCGAAGCGCGCTGTCGTGGTTGGCGCAGGCTACATTGGAGTGGAATTAGCCGGCGTACTACACGCTCTTGGCACAGAATCGCATCTGGTAGTTCGCAAACACGCTCCGCTTAGAAATTTCGACCCTATTATTCACGAAACCTTAGTGGATATGATCCACGCTGAAGGTTGCAAATTGCACGACCATGCTAGCGTAGAGAAAGTGGAAAAAGCTGAAGATGGCGAGCTATCAGTACACTTAACCAATGGCGAAGTGTTAAAAGCTGACTGCTTGATTTGGGCGATTGGCCGTAAACCCTCTACCGACAAAATTGATATTGAAAATACCGACGTTGAACTGAACGACAACGGCACGGTTAAGGTAGACAAATATCAAAACACCACGGCGAAGAATATCTACGCGGTTGGTGATATTACCGGTGAAGCAGAGCTTACTCCGGTGGCAGTTAAAGCGGGTCGCTTGCTAAGCGAACGCTTATTCAACGGCAAAAAAGACGCTCACATGGATTATTCAATGATTCCAACCGTGGTCTTTAGTCATCCACCCATTGGCACTATTGGCTTAACCGAGCCAGAAGCTATTGAAGAATACGGTGAAGACAACGTTAAAGTGTACACCTCTAGTTTTGCGTCTATGTACACCGCGGTAACCCGCCACCGTCAAATGACCAAGATGAAGTTGGTATGCGCGGGTAAAGACGAAAAAGTGGTAGGCCTTCACGGTATTGGGCACGGCATGGATGAAATTCTGCAAGGCTTCGCCGTTGCCATAAAAATGGGTGCGACCAAAGCTGACTTTGATGCGTGTGTAGCTATTCACCCAACCAGTGCAGAAGAATTTGTTACTATGACCTAGAGAGACGCGCTCAATTGAGCACTTTCTCACAAAAGCCGGCATTAGCTTTTTATTTAATGCCGGCTTTTTTATGTGTTTAACTTACTTTTTCTAGCTCCACGGGCACGCCATTTAGCACCGCATTTCCCGATAATTCGTCTACCTGTAAATCGTCAGTAAGAATATTGGTGTTTACCCCAGGGTGCTGACTTGCCACAGACAACTTTATGCCTTTTTTGTTGTGCCCCCATCCATGGGGAATAGATACCACGCCAGGCATAATTGCATCTGTGATTTCAGCCTCTATGGTTAGCCGGCCAACCCGCGATTTCACACTTACCTCATCGCCATCTGTAATGCCATATTTAGCCCCGTCATCAGGGTGAAGCTGCAGCGTACAGCGGTTATTACCTTTCACCATACGAGGGCTGTTATGCAGCCACGAATTATTAGTTTTAATATGCCGGCGCCCTATCAAAACAACGGGCTGATTTTGCGGCGTACCATGGTTCGCTTTTCCAAAAAAATGCGTGTTAACCCTGTCTAAATCAGCCATGAAGTAATCAAAATCTAAGTGAATCTTCTTATCTTCATGGAACAAGGCATGAGGCAAAGACGGCTGTAGCGGCCCCAAGTCGATACCGTGTGGGTGTGCTTTAAGCGTATCAATCGACAACCCGCCTTCCGGGATAGCGGTTGAAGTTTCGCTTAAGTTAGCATCAGCGCCCTCTTTTTTACTTGCTGCTCGACCATAAAGACCTGCTTGCAACAAATCATCGACCACACCTTTAGGCTGCTTGTCCCAAAGCGCAGCATAGTGTGCGGTGTTTTTTCCGTTTAGCGCATCGAGCCTTTCTGCTAACGAAAGGTATATTTGCCAGTCGCTAAGCTGGTATTCGTCAATGTCCACCACCGCTTCCGAATACTTAGCGAAATTTCGCACGGCAAAGTTGTGAAAAACAATGTCGTAGTGGTCGCGTTCTAGCGCGGTTACCGGAGGAAGGATCACATCTGCATGTCGGGAGGTTTCGGTAACGTAAAAATCCACCGCAACCATAAAATCGAGTTGAGGAAATGCTTTATCAAGCTGTTCTGCATTTGGTGTAGTGACCACGGGATTACCTGCACCAATTACCATGGCCTTAATTTGTCCTTCTCCCGGGGTTAAGATTTCCTCGGCTAAACACGCCACCGGATACTCACCAGCAAACGCCGGAAGCCCTCTTACGCGAGAGGTAAATCCGCCCATGCTGCCCTTGCCTGATACAGGTAATACGTCAGCGGCTGGCTGAGTAAACATCATGCCACCCCGCTTATCTAGGTTTCCGGTGAGCATATTAAACAGCATGATGAGATACTGAGTGAGCGTACCAAACGCTTGTACGCTAGCCCCCATCCTTCCATAACAAACTGCAGACTCAGCATTGCAGAAGTCCAAAACAAGCTGAGTGATTTGTGAAGCTGTAATACCGGTAAGCTCGCTCACCTTTTGTGGTGAATAATCGCGAACGTATTTTTCGACCGCTTTTATATCCTCGGCATAAGGTAAAATTTCATCCGCCTTGTATAACTGCTTTTCAAACAATACATGCAGCATAGCTAGCAGTAACAGCGCGTCACTGCCTGGACGAATAAAGTGATGTTCACAGCTGATATCGGCAGTTTCGCTGCGTTTAGGGTCGATAACGACGACCTTCCCTCCACGTTTTTGAATGCCCTTTAAACGCTTTTTCACGTTTGGCACGGTCATAATGCTGCCATTAGAGGCCAGCGGATTCCCGCCGATGATCATAAAGTGCTGCGTGTGATCAATGTCAGGAATGGGAATTTGGGAGATATGACCAAACAGTCGTCGACTAACAATATGATGGGGCAACTGGTCAACGGAGGTAGCGGAATAGCGGTTGTGCGACTTGAGGGCACGATAGAAATACGGTCCGAATAATATTGAGCCCATATTGTGCGCATTGGGATTTCCTAAATACACACCTACCGCATTATTGCCGTGTGCCTGCTGGATGTGGTGTAAATTGTTTGCGACCAAATCAAAAGCTTCATCCCACCCTATCTCTTCCCAGGCGCTGTCTTCGCCGTCAATTCGTACCCTTTTTACCGGGCGCTTCAAGCGGTCAGGATCGTCGTACAAGTCTTTTAACGCACTCGCTTTCGGGCAGATATGACCTTGGCTAAATGGGTTTTCTTTATCCCCTTTTATTGACAGTATTTGACGGCCTTTCGTCGCTACCTCAATACCACACATTGCTTCACAAAGCGTACAAGTAGAATAATGCAATTGTTGTTCAGCGTTGCTCACGGTAATTCCTACACAATTCATTGTTAATGAGTTGTTACGAAATTATCGATTATTGCTGTAATAGACAAGCATCACTGAAAGTGATGATAAAGAGAAGGCACCTCGCCACAATTAGACGAGGTGCTATTGGTTAGAAAGAGTAAGTCACACCAAGGGTTGCTGTGGTGCCTAATCCTTTAATATTGTAGCCACCGTAGGTGTATGACTGAGCGCGCGCAGGATAGTAGTCGCTGTTAAACAGGTTTTCGACACCCATAAACGCGTTCCAGTTTTCAGCGAACTGGTACTGTCCACTTAGGTTAACAATATTATAGCTCGATATAGGTCCTTGATCGCCCACATAGTCGCCGTCAGCATTTGGCGAGAAGCGTTTACGATCACCCACATACAGATAGCTAACTGTTAACGATAAAGTGTCTGATGGCTTCCAGTTTACGTTTGCCGTTGCTTTGGGTGGACTAATTTGGCGAGAGCCAAGGTACACATCAGCTTCGGTATTTTTCCCTTCAACGTAACTATATGTGGCTATCACATTGAGCGTTTCAGAGATTCGATAGTCTACTAAGCCTTCATAACCCCAAATTTCCTGTGGTGCGCGTACAGGCTCATACACACCTGTCACTTCGTTGAAACTATTGGTCGTACCAAGTTCAGATGTACTTCTGTAAGCCGCAACTTCAAGGCGTACCTGGTCGAAAAGAGAAGTGAAACCCACTTCGTAGTTATCGATGATAGAAGCTTCCGTTTGAATAAGACCAATATCATCTACCGTTGCAGCGCGCAATAGGCGGCCAATGTCAGCGATATCTGAACCTTGCGAGTAATTGAAAAACGGGCTAAAGCTGTCGCTCCAGTTATACTTAATTGCAATGTTATAAGTGGTTGCGTCATAATCTATAGTGTCCCCCTTAACTTGAAGAGGAACAGAGCATTGAGTTGCAGAGCGACACAGCTTCAGTGTTTCGTAGTCATCAACCGATAAATCGATACTCTCCCTTCTCACACCTGCCTTTACAATAACGTCGTCGTGAATTACCCATTTTGTTTGTAAAAAGCCAGCTAAGCTGTCCATTTCCATTTCAGGAACCCACACGCGCCCATCAACCAGCGGTTGTGAGGTAGTGTCTTTTAGCGCGTCGATACCATAGATAAACGTGGCTTCTACGCCATCGAAATCAATGGCAGTATTAAACGTCGCGCGAGCGCCGCGCTTTTCAGAGCGAATAATAGACTGGCCGCCGTCGTAGCCCTCATCGGGGTTAGCTAAGTTAGGCGAAAAGAAGAATACGTTCTCAATATCTTGCGAGTACACATCAAGCGTCATTTCACTGTTTGCAAAGATATTGCTGTCTGTGTATTTCAAGGTGATGTTCTCATTTCCGTCAGGCCCCTGAGGTTTACCGCGTTTTTGCAGAGCTTCAGGTACGTGGATAGCGTAGGTTTTCACGCCTTCGTTGATGTCTCCGGGAACATCTCCCAAATCAGTTTTTTGTTGAGAGCTAAAGTAGTTGTAGCTAAATTGAAGGCGTTTCTCTTGATCGAAATCGTAACCAAATTTGGTAAAGTAGTTCTGTGTTTCAGCGTCTGACAGGCCGTACTGCAAACCTAAGATGTCGCCTTCAGCATCGCGCTGAACGCCGTTTTCCTCGTAACTGGCGGTAACAAGGTAATCGAAATTCTCCACCTTGCCGTTAATCGCAGCTGAAATACGCGCACCGGCTGACTCTTCAAGCTTCACTGCGCTGAAACGTGAAGACAAACTTACTTGGCCCTCATGCGTGTCTTGCGCTGTTGCTTGTTTGGTAATGTAGTTGATAATACCGCCTGACGCTCCATTGCCATAAACAGACGTAGCGCCCTTAATTACCTCAATTCTAGCAAGCGCGCTAGGGTCAATCGTTTTCACACCTAACGAGCCATTTCTAAGCGGCGTGGACTGAGGCACACCGTCAATCATCACAAGCGGAGCTCGTCCGCGCAAAGACTGGCCAGTATTGCTCGAACTACCTGTATCTGGAGCTAAGCCCGGCACCATCTGCGCTAACAAGCTCTGTAACTCGGGATTTACCTTTAGGTGATCTTCAATCTGCTTTCTTGAAATAACGGTGATTGACGCTGGTACTTCATCAATACTTTCAATAACACGACTTCCAGAAACGATAATACGTTCCATATCCTTTTGGGCATCATTAGCAAAAGAAGGCGCACTAACGGCTAAGGCAATGAGCGTAAGCGATGGTCTAAACATGAAAACTCTTTTAAGAAAATAAGGTTACGAAAGGCGCGTTATACTAAAGGTGTAGAAGAACAATGTAAAGATAATGAAAATTATTCTCATTATCTAAAGTGGCGTTTATACCAAAAGTAAAACCCTGTTATCGTAAAAAACGCAGGGAGTAATGCGATTAATAACCAGATAAATTCAAGCAATGGGCCCGCGAAATCACCAATGTGAAACTTGTATTTGAAGTTCCAAACCTGCGTCGCTACATTCGCTTTTGATGCATCGTAATAACCCGTTATTTCTCCATTTTGAGGGTTTGTCCAAACCCAGCTGTAGGCGTGAGACTCGCCGGGGTTTTGCATTCTGAAACCTATGTGTTCGCCTGAATTTTTTGGGAAGTAAATGCGAAATAGTGACGCATTGGGAAACACCGCTATGGCGTTTTGATAAGATGTATCGATAGCCACTGAAGCACTACTAGCATCGTGGGATAACGGTTCAGGTACTGGCCTTTTCTCAACTTTTGAAAAAGTAACGGTTTCCACCACCTGCTGCGTAGCGCTTTTCCAATTAAACGCCATGCCACTAAAAGCGATGAGTATTAGTGGTATAGCCAAATAAACGCCCAGCACTGTATGAAGTTGATACATGAGAATTCGAAACTTGGCGCGGCGTTTAATCGCAAGGCGTTTTATTCTATTTTTTGGCTTTACCCAAAGGTAAAAACCCACAATTACTTCAAGAAGTAGAACTAAGGCACTAACAGACACCCAATTTCTAAGTGGCCTTTCGTTGTCACCATCTTGATACAACAGCCATCGATGGATAGCCATGGTGAACCCATAAAACGTGCTGTAATAATCGTATCTATGAAGTATTTCGGTAGAGTTGGGGTTTACACTTACGTATTCGCCATTGTTGAGCTTCCCTTGCCAAGCGAGTTCAGGGTCTGACTCGGGCATTAAAAGCTCGACTTTCTGACCCGTCTCGTCTTCCAGCGCATTCACTATGTAAGAAAGGGGTAAGGGCGATTCGTGAGATTCTATGGTCCACTTCTCTGGTTGGACAAAGGTTTGGATATCTTTTGCATAAATTAGCAATGCACCGGTGATGCTAAGGCAAATAATAAATAACCCACATACCAGCGCTAATAGAAGGTGCAGTCGTCGTACCCAAAGTTTCAAAACAGCGCTCACAAATTGCGAAATAAACGCGAATAGTAACGATTCTCGAAAATTGGTCAATGAAAGTTAAACGCTAAAATCGTGCTTACAATCGCATAAGCTAAATGAATCTATCCTACTTTGCAGTAAGATTAACCTTAGTTTTACAATTCAAGAGTACGTATCTTCATGTTAAGTCATGTACTCTGATGTAGACAGAAAATAAATAACAAGCGGTTGGAAACACAATTATGATAACGACAAAGAAAAGTTTACTGGCCATCACGCTAGTAAGCGCCCTGGGCTTGGGCGTCGCACCTACTTTATACGCCCAAAACGACAGTGAAGAAAAAACAGAATCCGAGCTTGAAACGTGGGAAGTCAGCAACCCACCTTATGCATTAAACGAAGTCACTATCAAAACAAACGAAACCACGTGGTCTAGCTTAGACGTTGCACCAAACGGCGAGTTTATGGTTTTTGACATGCTGGGTGACTTGTACAAAGTGAGCATGAGTGGTGGCGATGCGACCCCGCTGACCCAAGACTTCGCATGGAATATTCACCCTTCAATTTCTCCAGACGGTAAACAGATCGCATTTATCTCGGATAAAGATGGGTTAAGTAACGTATGGGTTATGGACATTGACGGTAGTAATCTTCGTCAGGTAACCAAAGAGAAAAGCAATCTTATCCACTCTCCTAAATGGAGCCCAGACGGCGAATACCTAGTGGTAACCAAAGGCATCATGTCTAGCCGTAGTATTCCTGCGGGCGAGATTTGGATGTACCACAAATCAGGTGGTGACGGCCTACAAATTAAAGCTCGTAACAGCGGAAAGCGCGACCAACAAAACATTGCTGACCCTGTATTCTCTCATGACGGCAAGTATATTTACTTTACCGAAAATACGGTTCCGGGCGCCCGCTTTGAATATAACCGCGACCCGTTAGAAGGCATTTTTGCTATCACTCGCTACGACCGCGAAACCGGCGAAGAGAGCCGCTATATTAGCGGTACGGGCGGCGCTGTGGTTCCTACGCCTTCACCTGACGGTAAATACATCGCTTTTGTGCGTCGCGTTAAAGATAGAACCGCGCTTTTCATTAAAGACATCAAGACAGGTGTAGAAACACCACTGACGTTAGAACTAGAGCGAGATATGCAGGAAGGCTTTGGTTCGGAAGGTTACTTTGCCTACTTCGACTGGATGCCAGACAGCAGCGAAATCGTATATTGGACAGGCGGTAAGTTCCACACTATCAACGTGAAAGGTAAAACCACCAGCACCATGGACGTGACCGTTGAAGGCACGGTGAAATTTGCCGATGCGTTACGTTTTGACGTAGATGTCGCACCTGATGAATTTGACGTTCGCATGATCCGCTGGTCTCAAATGTCGCCCAACGGTAAATCCGTACTCTTCCAAGCGTTAGGTAAACTTTATGTGCGCGACGTTAAATCTGGCAAAATTAAGCGTTTAACGAAACAAAACGACCATGACGAATACTATCCGCGCTTCTCTAACGACGGAAAGTCGATTGTTTATACGACATGGAATGACCAAGACCTAGGCACCGTTCGCGTGGTTTCTGCTCGTGGCGGGAAAGGAAAGGTTATTACCCAGCAGCCAGGTCACTACATTGAGCCGTCGTTCTCTGCCGATGGCGAGAAAGTCGTCTTCCGCAAGTTTACGGGCGGCTACTTATTAGACCCCAAATACTCGGTTGAGCCAGGAATTTACGTAGCAGATCTTGAAGAAGACACCGTAGAAAAAGTCTCTGAGGGCGGCTACAACGCGCATTTCGCGGGTAACGACGACCGAGTGTATTTCACCGAATCAGCGGGCGGCGAAGCTTACTACGAAACCCAGCTTTCAAGCGTTAACCTTAAGGGTAACGACAAGCGAACTCACCTTTACGGTGCAGATAAAGTAAGTGAGTACAAACTTTCACACGATAAGAAATGGGTTGCGTTTGTTTACCAATTCAAAACGTACGTGGCGCCGTTTGTCGAAAATGGCAAGCGCATCACCATAGGCCCGAACATGACCTCACTGCCGGTAACGCAGCTCTCAAGCCGTGCAGGTGAATACTTAACGTGGTCGCCTGACAATAGAACCCTTAGCTGGTTTAACGGCCCTACGCTATTTAGCCGTTCACTCGATGAAGCCTTTGCCTTTGTTGATGGCGCAGCGGAAACGCTGCCTGAGCCGGTAGCTGAAGGTATGGATTTGTCGTTTACCACTAAAGCTGACAAGCCATCTGGTTACAAAGCTTTGGTTGGCGGTAAAGTGGTAACCATGCGCGATGCCGACAACACCCAAGAGGTGATTGAAGATGGCGTTGTGCTGATTAAAGACAACCGCATTGAAGCAGTGGGTAAACGTGGCGATGTGACCATTCCTGATGATGCAATGAAAATAGACACAACGGGTAAAACCATTATCCCAGGGCTTGTTGATGCGCACGCTCACGGCTCGCAGGGCCGCAATGAGATTATTCCTCAGCAAAACTGGAGTCAGTACTCGAATGTGTCGTTCGGCGTAACAACCATTCATGATCCTTCAAACGACACGACAGAAATTTTTGCTGCGGCAGAATTACAGCGTAAAGGCGATATTGTTGCGCCACGTATCTACTCCACCGGCACGATTTTATACGGTGCAGAAGGACTAGGTTACAAAGCGATTATCAACAATTATGAAGATGCCTATTTCCACGTAGAGCGCTTGAAAGAAGCCGGTGCTATTTCAGTGAAAAGCTACAATCAGCCGCGTCGTGACCAGCGTCAGCAAGTGCTGTGGGCAGCAAAAAATCAAGAGATGATGGTAGTGCCTGAAGGAGGCGGTAAGCTTCAGCAGAATCTGACTATGTTGGTAGATGGCCATACGGGTCTTGAGCACAGCATTCCTGTGGAAAAAGGCTACAGCGACGTCACTCAACTATGGAAAGCCACGGAGTTCGGCTATACGCCAACCTTTGTTGTATCGTACGGCGGCATGATGGGTGAAGAGTACTGGTACGACAAAACTGAAGTGTGGAAGAACCCGCGTCTTCTTCGCTATACCCCGTCGACGATTCTAGACAGCCGTGCGATCCGAAGACCTACTGCGCCAGAAAATCAGTACAACCACCAAAACGTAGCAAGCTACGCCAAAGAGCTCCGAGATAATGGGGTCAGTGTACATATTGGTGCTCACGGACAGCGTGAAGGCTTAGCTGCTCACTGGGAGCTGTGGATCATGGAACAAGGCGGCTTTACGCCTTGGGAAGCGCTACGCGGCGGTACTATTGATGGCGCGAAACACCTAGGTATGGGCAAAGATCTTGGCAGTATCGAAAAAGGTAAACTTGCTGACCTAGTGGTGATTGATGGCGACGTATTAAGCGACATTAGAAAGAGTGAATTCGTAGAATACACTGTACTAAATGGACGCGTATACGAGTCGGCCACCATGAACGAAGTGGGCAGTAAGAAAAAACGCAAACCGTTCTTCTTTGAACAAGACAATGCCACCTTTATGCCGCAACAAACGGCAGATGATGTGGAAGCGAAAGCGCACCACTATCATTGGGAGCATTAATTCTGCGTCCAAAGGCCTGTAGCAATAAATAACATAAACTAGTAGGCCTTAATTAACCCAACGCTAAAGCCGACGAAAGCTTCCTGTTTCGTCGGCTTTTTATTTTCTGAATATGAAAACTTACCTGTGCATGTTTAAAACTGAGTTTAGTCTTAAGTAAAAGAGTGGTATAACTGCTTTAAGGATGGAGGGTAATATATGAACCACCCCAAATCAGATTAAAAGGACTTATTCGCCATGCAGTATTATTTGCCACTAGCATTACTGCTTAACGCACTCATTTTTGCTTCAGCTGGCGCTCAAACGAGCGAAGCCCCTACCTATTATCAAGATTGCGCCGTTCTCGATTTTGGCGAACAAGATCTATCTACGATGACAGAAGCGGAGAAAATACAAGCGTTAGACGACTCCTTATTTGGCGCGCTAAACCAAAGCGAAGAATGCATGAACTCAGCGGCGCAATCGAGCGCACAAAGCGTAGCTAGCGCGGCGGGTCAAGGTACAGGGCAAGGCGCTGGTGCGGGTAATACCTCGAGCACATCATCTTCGGGGGCAGGCGCTGGGCAGTCTAGCTCACAAAGCAGCACTGCGTCTCAAGAATCATCGACGAATACACAAACAACCACTTCAAGTTCTGATCCTTCAAAACAGTCTGTTGGAGGACAAGCGAAAGGTGGAAGTTCAGCGGTATGTGACGCCGTAATTGCCGGCTTGCAAGGAGCAACAACTGAGTCTGAAAAGGCGCATTTCCAAGCATTAAAAGAGCAATACGGTTGTAAATAAAAAATCAGAGGAAGGAAAGGATATGTCTTCATTTAAACCCAAGGCCCTGTTTACCGTGGTCGCAACAGCATCGTTTATACTCTTGAGCGGATGTGGCTCAACGCAGACTAATGTCACCAGTGTAGGACCATCTATGGTAGGCCCAGGGGGCGGTCAGGCGTTAGGCGCGCAAAAAAATACCTACAACTACAACTCCGAAATTTATATGGATGTTGCCATACCTGTGTTTGACCCGGGCTTTCCTACAGAACGTGATGGCACTATCGATTACGATGAAATAGAAGAGGAAGGGATTTGGCCTCAAGTGCGTCGCTTAGAAGCTAACCGCTTTGCGATAGCAACCAAAGAAGCCCTAGGTGAAACCAAATCTTTCGGCAGCATTAACGTAACGCCAGATGCTTCTGCACTTGCCGATGTTTACGTGCTGGGCAAAATTAATTACTCAGATACTGAAACTGTAGAAATTGGCGTGAAAGTGATGGACGCTAAAAACACAGTATGGGGTGAAGAAGAATTTGAATACCGCGTAAGTGAAGGCTGGTATCGCGATGCCATGTCTCGCGGCGAAAACCCTAACGGCCCAGTTTTCGAGCAAATTGCAAAATTCGTTTATGATTTGCTTATAAAGAAATCCGATGCCTACAAGCAAGAAGTGCAAATGGTGTCAGACCTGCGCTACGCACAAATGTATAGCCCTGAGTCGTTTAGCCAATACCTTACTCAAGGCAGAAGAGGTGAGATTGAGCTAGTAAGTGCGCCTTCAGATAGCGATCCAATGCTTCGTCGCGTGCGCGCCATACAGGCAAAAGATGAACAATTTATAGATAGCCTTCAAGAAACCTATGATTCTTTTTGGGTAACCACTGAAGAGCCATACCGTAAGTACCAGAAAGAGACACTTCCTGAAGCCAAGAAAATCAGAGAACTTGAAGCAGAGCGCACCACACAACAAGTCACGGCAGGGTTATTCGCAGTCGCGTCAGTGCTTTTAGGCTCTAACTCTAGCTCAACGGCTGGTCAAGTAGCCGCTGCAGGTGCTGGTATTGCCGCAATTGGTACACTGAGCGAAGCAATCAAAACTAACAAAGAGCTTCACGCCCAACGGGATCTATTCGATGAAATGGGTCAAAACCTTGATATTCAGGTAGCCGATCAAATTGTTGAAATAGACAATCAACGAATTGAGCTTCAAGGCACAGCAAGCGAACAATACTACCAGCTTCGCGCTCGCCTTAAAGATATCTATGACATGGAATCCACACCAATGACTGCGCTATAAGCCCAGTCGTTGGTGTTATCAAAACCATTAAATAAGATATCTATTCTATTGTTAAGTTAGAGAGTAAAGGGTTACGCATGCCAAGCGTTGAGCAACAAATAGAGCAAAGCAGAGCAAAGAAAAAGGCACTCATAAAAAAGTCACTGCTCGGTTTTTCACTGGTCATGTTGATAGGCGTCGCAGGCGTGCTCCTTATCTCATATATGCCTACTGTCACATCGAACGTTACGGACGCCACGGATGACACGACGGCAGTACCCCAAACCGCAAAAGCTACACCCGCTGTGGAAGTTAATGCAGAAGAACGAAAAGCCCTTCAAATGGCGCTTAGCGAGTCAAAACAAAGTGTAAACGACTTGGTTAGTCGCGTTTCACACTCCCAGATGTTCTTAGAAAAAGCGAGTGAAGTTGAGCGCAAGTTGAATACTGCGTTTAATGAATATGGCGCGTCCAACTACAGCGCAGTTATAAATGCACTGGATGATATAAAGAGCTCAGTTGACACAATAAATACTGACTACGAAAACGCCTATACTCAACCTTATGAAGACGCCCTCCTTGCCTTCAATAACGGGAATGTTTCAAGCGCGTTTAACCTAAACAAAACGTCGTTAACGATAAACCCTGATTTCGAAAAAGCTAACATTTTGCAGCAACGCATTGATGTATTTGACGAGGTGCAAGACGCCTACGAGCAGGCGCGCATTGGTAAGGTCGAGAACAACATCAGCAAACAGCGCGAAGCGTACGCAAAAATAGTACAGTTAGATCCTGCCCGTAAAGACGCACAGCAAGCACTTGATGCTATTAACCGGCAATTGCAAGACAGCCGATTTGATACGCTGCTAGCTCAGGCAAATCGAGCTATCGAGCAAGGTGACTACCCTGCTGCCGCAGAATTCCTCAATGACGCCAAAAGTCTAAAAGCTTCAAGCAGTGAGCTTGCCACCATTAGTAAAAAGCTCGCGTCTTTAATTGCTTCACAAGAGCAGCAGAAAATTGAAAATCAAGTCGCCTTGTTTGTCAGCGCAGATGAATGGCAAACCGTAAAGCTGCTAGCTAATAAAGGCCTCGCTAGCTTTCCAGCCAGCCCTGCTTTACTTGAGGCAAAACAAAATGCCGAAGCCATACTCGATGCAGAAAAAAGCTTGAGCGCTTACCAAAGGCGGCCAGAACGTTTATCGGATAACAACGTCAGAAATCTAGCCCTGCAAGACATTGCGCGAGCAGGTTCACATGCAGAAAAGAGCGCAAAACTGCGTGCCCAAATATCTTCACTTGAGCAAGTGATCGACAATATCAATCAGCCCCGTTCCGTAACAATAACGTCGGATAACGATACCTATATTAAGGTACTTGGAGTAGGCCTCGTGGGGGAAGTAAAAACAAAAACCATTCAGCTGAAACCTGGTACATATCGCATTGAAGGGAGCCGCGAAGGTTATCGCTCAACCATTCAAGAGATTGTTGTTTCACCGTCAGACACCAACCTATCAGTACATGTTGTATGTACTGAAAAAGTATAAGGACCTATCTAGTGAGCAGTATTGATGACGCCATTGCCAAAGGAAAGAAGCGAAGAAAGGGCGTTGCTATAGCTTCATTAATAGGACTGGCCGCCGTTCTCGTTGTTTATTTTGGCTGGCTGTTTCTAACCAAAGGTTATGCCTTTGCGGTTTCTCCAGAACGTGCAGCACAAAATCCGCAATTTGCTGTTTTAAGTGGTAGTGCGATGTTCATCAGTGACAAGCTTTACGTGTTTGGTAGCCATGCCAAAGTCCAGGTTTCGGCCCCAAAATATCAAGACGCCACGGTTGTTATTAACAACAACTCGCCAAGCACTATTAATGTTACGCTCGTTCCTTTACCGGCAAAAGTCACCCTATCAACCTCCCCTTCGTTGAGTGAAATAACCTGGCATTTAAACGCTGAGAAAGTAGCGGTATCGAGAACCTACGTAACGGAATTAAAAAAGGGCAGCTACAGAGCGAGCGCCAGTCATCCGCATTATGAAACGGGTGAGATCCAATTTGATGCAGATATCGCGCAGGAAATTGAACAAGTTATTTCACTTTCTCCAGTTAAGGGCGCAATTAGCATAAACTCAAGCCCTTCTGGTGCCAATGTTTCCCTTGACGGTAAAGATATGGGTGTCACGCCACTTTCTATTAATATGAATGGCGGTAAGTACGAAATTGTCGTGACGAAGTCAGGGCTAGAGCCATTGGAAGACACCATTGAAGTCACTAGCCAACGCCCTAACCCGACAAGAAACTATAACCTTCAACCCCTTCAAGCACAGATAACAGTTTCGACAGACCCTCAAGGCGGCGTACTTACAGTAAATAATAAACCGACTGATACAAAATCTCGTGTGGATGCGAATACGCCACATATCGTCAAGTATGAAAAAACCGGATTCATTTCACAAAGCCAGCGGATCACGCTAGCTCCCGGCGAGAACAAAGCGCTTACCTTCAACCTTCAAGAAGAGCGAGGACAAGTGAATATAAGCGCGTCGTTAAGTGCAAAAGTTTTCATCGACGGTTCACCTAAAGGTCAAACGCCGCTTAATTTAACGCTTCAAGCTTTACCGCACACAGTAACATTCGAACGTGAAGGATATCGCAGTGTTACCAAGACTATTACACCTAGCGCAAACAAGCCGGTGAAAGTGCACGCTGATATGCTTACAGAGTTTGAAGCAAGACGGCGTGAAGGTAAGCCGCTTTTTGCAAATACACTGGGTATTCAACTTTCGCTTGTTACACCCAAAGCCTTCACTATGGGCTCTCCTGCAAACGAAAAGGATCGCCAGCGCAATGAAACGCAAAGAGACGTATCTTTTTCGCGTAAATTCTGGATGTCTAATCACGAGGTTACTCAGGCGCAGTTCGCCGCGTTCGCAGGGAAAGGGCCTAGCAGCAAGCTACCGATCACGAATGTTTCGTGGAGTGATGCGGTTGCGTTTACAAATTGGCTAAGCGAGAAGGAAGGACTAACACCGTTTTATGTTGTTCAAAATGGCAGAGTAACGGGTATTGATAAAACCTCGAAAGGCTATCGTTTACCTACGGAAGCCGAGTGGGAATTCGTTGCAAAAATGAATCGCCGAGCATCACCAACAATCTTTGTTTGGGGTAATCAGTTTAGGCTTCGCGATAAACAAGGTAACTTCGCTGATGCATCGCTAAGTGGGAAACAGACCTTCATTTTAAAAGACTACGATGACGGATTTGTCGACAAAGCCCCTGTTGGTTCGTTCAAAGCTGAACGCGGTGGATTCTACGATTTAGATGGCAATGTGCGTGAGTGGGTCCACGATGTTTACCAGAATTCACCATCAAACCAGTCTGGTACTTTTGACGACTACCTAGGCCCTGTTGGACAAGGTAAACACGTAGTAAAAGGCGCGTCGTTTCAAACGGGTCGGCTTAAAAATATTCGCGCAAGCGCGCGCAGCGGTGAGACTGAACCTGCTGACGATATAGGCTTTCGCATAGCGAGATACGAGAATTAATATGAAAAAGAAACTGATCATTGCTGCAGTATTGTTGGCCATTGCGGGCACCGCAAGTGCGTACTTTGTATCGTTAGATTCGCCGCAAGACTTTCCAACTAACATTTAACTATCAAGGAATGATGATGAATAAAGAGAATACGTTGTCAATGAACCCCAGCTTTCTTGTAAGTGGCGGGGTCTTTCTATTTATATTTGCCTTGGTACATTTCCTATTTGCCGGTGTCATTCGCCCCGCGGCCGAAAAAGTCATGGCAACGGCTGGCACAGCGTCCCTATCCTCTTTCTGGGTTATTCTTAAAGATATCGAGCAACAGGTTTGTATCTCGCTGATGCTGTTTTGCATTTTCCTAATGGTTTACAAACTTTGGAAGCTGCTGGATGAAGAAGAGATTTACTCACGAGACTTACTGCCTGAGCACAACAAAGATACGCCACTAAATGTAGATAAAGCGTTAGATGAGCTTTCGTCTTCATCTTATAGCGACACCCCCGCATACAGCACGTGGATAAACTGCATTAGACGCTTTAAAAACACACAGAACGTGCAGCATGCTGCCGATGCAATCCACGCTTCGGTAGAAAATATTGCTGCCCAGCTTGAAAGTGGTAATAACGTGATTCGCTACATAATCTGGGCTATTCCTTCGATTGGTTTCGTTGGCACTGTTCGCGGTATTGGCGCAGCCCTTGCGCAAGCAGACGCAGCCCTAGATGGTGATATCGCGGGAATGACGGCTTCGCTGGGCGTTGCGTTCAACTCTACGCTCGTCGCGCTTTTTATATCGCTTATATTAATGTTGTTAATGCACCTGTTAAATGGTCGCCAAGACACTATGGTAATTCGCACACAAGAGTCTTGTGAACACCACCTTCTGTCACACCTTCACAACTAATTAGGCGAGACAGTAATGCCTAAAGTGCGTAAAGCCGAAGACGGATTTAACCTGGCGTTTTTAGACGTTATGGCCTGTGGCCTTGGCGCGGTTATTCTTATTTTCATTCTGGTCGACTTTAAAGCGTTTACACCTACACCAACTGAAGAGAAAGAAAAATTAGAGCAGGAACTCGCCGCCGCAGAGCAAGAACAACAAAAACTCAAAAAGTCGATTGACGAATTAAACGATAAAATTGCCCTTGAGTCAGCGAAGCAAGACGATGCTCAGCAAGCGCAAGCAGATACAACGCAAGACCAGTCAAAACTACTGCAAGATATCTCTACAGAAATGGCAGTAGTGGCTGATCTTGAAAACCAGCTAGCCGCATTGTCTAAAGAAGTAGAAAAGTCAGCCAACATTCAAATGCAAGGTACCGGCGAACAGAACTACATCACTGGCATGAAAATAGAGGGCCCGGAAATAGGTCTGCTAATTGACAAAAGTGCGTCAATGATGGGCGACAACTTGGTGGATATTTTAGGCAAGTTAGCGTTGAGTGATAGCCAGAAGGTCTCTACGCCGAAGTGGATACGCACCAAACGGGTAGCCCAATGGATGCTCGCGCGAGTCCCTTTAGAATCAAGAGTCACCGTAGTGACTTTTTCAGACACCGCTACCACACTAGGCCTTCGTGATGTAAATAGTGCCAAAGTCAGCGGTTCGATGAACGCAATAGTTAAAGACCTCGGTGCTGTCGTCCCCAATGGAGGAACAAATCTTCAAGAAGGTTTAAGCATTTTATTTAAAGCTAACCCAAACATCACCGATGTGTATATTGTCACCGATGGCCTTCCTACCTTGGGTGACGGACTACCTATGAGCTGCAAAAGCTTCATTAGTAGTAAAAAGTCAATTTCATCAGATTGCCGTAAGACCTTATTTGTTGAAACCGTTAAGCGCGCTAAGAAAGGCGTGCATTACAATGTGATTTTGCTGCCCATTGAGGGCGATCCTTTTGCTTCACCTATGTACTGGGAATGGACCCGCGCAACAAGCGGCACTTTCCTATCACCTGCTCCGGAGTGGCCTTAATGCGCAAAATTCAACGAGCCCCCGTTGAGGTATTCAACATTGCCTTTCTCGACATAATTTCCTGTGCTTTCGGCGCCGTAGTTATGCTGGTGCTTCTGGCCAAAAACGGTACTGAAGACACCGAGCGCGGCCCTAGTAACGTAAGCGTTCTTATTGACCAGGTATTACAGGCTCAAGTTGATGTGGAAACGCTCAAAGGCGCACTGTCAGATAAGCAACAAGAACTGAAAGCAGCACAAAGCAAAACGGCTTCCGTCACGGAACAGAAAGACAATTTAGACTCATCGATACCACGCGCACAACAAACCATTAATCAACTGAAAGACAAAGCTTCGTCGCTGCGTAACGAAATACGCCAAGCAACCGCTATGTTAAATACGCCGAATCCGACAGATACCCCTGACGATGATGTTGGTGGAATTCCCACCGATGCTGAGTACGTTATTTTTGCTATCGATAACTCGGGTTCCATGTCCTCTGGCAGTGGTTGGAATCGCGTGATCACCATCGTAAACGACATTTTAAAAAACCATCCTAAAATGAAAGGTTTTCAGATTATGTCTGCTGACGGAAGCTTTATGTTTTCCAGTAGAGCTGGGCAATGGCTAGATGACAGACAAACAATGAGAGATACCGCAATGAGCCAAATGAAGAGCTTTAAAGGAGGGGCGAGTCAGCCTGAAGCGGGGATCCTTAAAGCCATCAAGCTGTATAAAAACACCAAGGGGCGCGTGAGTCTTTACGTGTTTGGTGATGATTATCAAAGGCCGAATTTAGATCAGGTTGTAAGTCAGATTACCCAAGCTAACCAGGGTGCCAATGGACAGCCTGTTATTCGTATACACGGCGTAGGCTTTAGCCGAAGTAATGGAAACGCACAGCGCTTCAGTGCATTTATGCAGGCGGTGGCGAAGCGAAACCGCGGCGCTTTCATCGGCCAATATTTTTAGTCTCTATTGGCCGATGAATCGCCTCGTTGGCCAAGGTTTTATCTGTTTCGGCCATACTGTTCGTGTGACGACACCCAGTCTGACGAACTAATGGCTGATGCTAGTGATATCTCTCCAGCCAACACCACAGACGCCACAATTTCTGCAAATTTATACACGCGATCTCGCCCGTAGCAATCCAGCAACTCTAAGCACTCGCGCTGTGTACCT
Organism: Alteromonas sp. MmMcT2-5; assembly: GCF_022348315.1. Taxonomy (NCBI): domain Bacteria; kingdom Pseudomonadati; phylum Pseudomonadota; class Gammaproteobacteria; order Alteromonadales; family Alteromonadaceae; genus Alteromonas; species Alteromonas sp. MmMcT2-5. Next base: position 42,038 of record NZ_JAKRFB010000034.1, read on the forward strand.
ATTCCTGTACCACCGCCATACGTCGCTACGATGAGCGATGGAATGGTAATAGACACGTACAGGTCACCGTCGTCTGTTAATTCTGAATACATCATTGCCGCCGACGATTCAGATACGTTTGCAACATCCTGCCCTGTGGCGATAAACATAGCAGTAATACCGTTTGGTGAATGCAGACCCGTGTTATTCACACCAGACAAGAAAGATCCTACGCCAGCTACACGGCCGTGATAATCTATCTGTTTGGGGTCTACGCGCATTACTTCTAATAAATGTTCGCGTTTAATAGTGGCTTCAGCTGTCACCCGTTTACCACGGGTACGCATAATATTTATTTGAGAGGCCTTTTTGTCTGTAGCAAAGTTAGACTCAAGGTAGAAATTCTCTATCCCCTCATAATGATCAAGTATCCACCCGCATGCTGCGAAGGTAGCACGGCCAACCATGTTTTGACCCGCTGCGTCACCGGTCTTAAAGTTAAAACGCAAAAACGCAAATTTGTTCGATAGGAAATGGTCGATATACGTCAGCTTAGCAATACTTGAGGTCGCTTCTGCTTCTTCCTTAATCTTTTCAAAGTTTGCTTTAATCCATTTAACGAAATCTCTGGCACCTCGTGCATTTTCAAAAATAAATACAGGGGCTCGCTGCATAGCATCGTCGACGACCGTTGCCGTTACGCCACCGCTCATGTTAAGCAGCTTCATGCCTCGGTTGTACGATGCCACCAGCGTACCTTCGGTAGTCGCTAACGGCACGACAAACTCCCCTTGTGCATGCTCTCCGTTTATCTTCAACGGCCCTGCAATACCAATAGGAACCTGCGCCACGCCAATAAAATGCTCAATATTCCCCTTAAGCGCTTGTGGGTCGATTGAGTACTTACCTACGTGATCAATTTTCTTTCCGGTGGCGCTTTCGAAATATTCTTGGCGTGTTTTTATAATACTTTCGCCGTAGTCATCCATGTCGTCACGAGGAATAAAAGCGCTGCGTTGTCCTGGCGCAGTAATATTGTCTTCCACTTCAAATTTAAGCTTTCCAAAAGGCGAAGCAGAAAAGCAAATACCCAGTTTTCGCTTTTCTGGGCACGGCGCTTCATCAATATCTAAATGCACGGTAATGGTTTGACGCAAGCCAAAGGGCTCTCCGTCTGATTTATTTAATGCTTCTATGGAAATACTGGAGTCGGGAGTTAACTGGAGTGAAATTTTATGCTCTGGAATTTTTTCGCCATCAAGAGATATCCACTTTACTTCTTTAATGGTTGCGTCTTTCAATCTGTTTTTCAGAGAAAAAGATAAGCCTTTATCTGTCTTCGTAAGACTTGCGCGTGTATAGAGTTGCTTTAAAAGTATGCTGGGCACAAACATGAGGCTTCCTTCTGTGTGTTTTTACCGTGTTATTTTCATATTCCTTTGTTTTTTATAGCACATTCTTTATACAGCTCTATGACTTCTTTGTATTTTACTGGCAATTATTTGTGTCTGAATCACTTCTAAATTTGAGCCAGCCGCTTTCAAAAATGCGCCAACACCAGTGAAACCGTGTGCTACTGAAATATAGACCTTAGCAGTAATTCATCAAGTTCCCAACCCACCTAAAGTGAACACCGTCACCGCAGTAATGTTGACCACAAGGTATCTGGTAGTAACAAAACGGAGGCGTCAAGGACTGTGATGCCAAGGAGAAAAAGCCTAAACGGAAGTGGCGGCCAGATACCTTTAACGTGACCCAAACAAAGTTAGATAAGCACTGCAACGCAAATGCATAAACAAAAAAGGAATGGAGATGAGAACAGGACTGTTTAGAAAGGAAGTCATTGATGAGCAATCAAATGCTGTTGATGGACGTTTTTTAATGACCCCAAAACCTGTTTATTCTGCAATAGCTGGCCTGCTTGTGGTCTGGATTTTGGCAGTGATTATTTATCTAAATACGGGAAGCTACGCACGAAAGGCATCAGTGAGTGGATGGCTGGAACCCAGTCATGGCGTTTTTAAGCTCTATGCGGATGCAAGGCGCGGCAAAGTGCTTGATGTATTGGTCAGTGAAGGTCAATTAGTGAGTAAGGGCGCGCCGCTAATTAAGATCAACTACAGTAGCGATGATGCATCAGGTAATAAAGTTAGCACGCAGTTGCTCGCTGAGCTTGAAGCAAAGCAGCATCGAACACGTCAAAGTATTCAACGTCTTGATGTGTTGCATAGAGCGCAGCGACAAGGCTTAGAAGAACAACTAAGCCAAGCCAAACGGGCATTAACGGCTTTAGACGCCATCGTTGAATTGTCGCAAACCCAGTGGGCACTAGCACTAAAGCAGTGGGAGAAAGCGCAAACCTTACTTAATCAAGGGCACATTAGCCAAGCAGACTATGAAAACCATACGCTACAAAGATTGACCGCCGAACAACAGCTTACGTTGGCCCAAAAAGACCAAAATGACGAAAAGGCGAATATCGCTGCTCTCCACCATGAACTTGCCACTTTGCCTCAACAGCAGGCCAATGAAATGGCAAACGTGGAGAACACCTTGAGCGATCTCACGCAGCAAATAGTAAGTCACAAGAGTAACGCAGAAGAAACGATTTATGCGCCTCACAATGGCGTGATATCCGGCCTTCAAGTAAAGGCGGGATATACCATCGATAGCTCTCGCCCGCTTCTTACCTTACTGCCTAAAAATGCTGACATTCAAGCGCGTATTGCAGTTCCCGTGCGGTCTGCTGGATTTTTACGCAAAGGCCAAGCCCTGCATATTCGATACGACGCATTTCCTTATCAAAAATTTGGTGTGCAGTCAGGCGAGATAGTGAACATTTCACCTTCGTTGGTGCTACCTGGTGAGCTTACCGACATCCCTATTTCTATTAGTGAACCCGCTTATCTTGTTACTGCAACGCTAAATACAAAAGAAATATTGGCTTATGGAAACAATATTTCACTGAAAGCTGGGATGACATTTTCTGCAGACGTAGATTTAAGTCAACGTACGTTGATGGAGTGGTTAATGGAACCACTGTATAGCATTACTGGGAAGCTGTAATCATGATGAACATTACACACCCACTTTCAACGCAAATCCTTTATACAAAAAAGCGTGTGCCCGTTGTACTGCAAAGCGAAGCAGCTGAGTGTGGACTTGCTTGTATGACTATGATTGCGCAGTACTATTCTGATAAACGTGATCTAAATGCTCTACGTCAGACTGTGTCTGTGTCGCTACGAGGCACTACGTTAAAAGACGTAATGCGCATTGCAAGTGATTTGGGTTTCCAAACCCGCGCCATCAAGATAGAAATGGAGCACTTAGCGCAATTATCTTGCCCTGCAATTCTACATTGGAACATGAATCACTTTGTTGTGTTAACTAAAGTGAAAGGAAAAACCCTTACCATTCACGACCCCGCGCTTGGAGAAAGAAAACTCACTTATTCTGAGGCGTCGAAGTACATTACCGGTATTGCACTTGAAGTCACGCCTAGCGACACATTTAGTCCCAAGAAGTCCGCGCCACGTTTGGGTCTTAGTCAATTCTTCACTCGAACAACAGGGTTTAAGCGCAATCTTCTAACCCTTTTTGCGTTATCGATTGTGTTGCAGTTATTTGCACTTGCTTCACCCTATTACATGCAAACAGTCGTAGATGATGTATTGATTTACAACAACGATGCATTACTGAAAGCGCTGGCAATAGGGTTTGCCCTGCTACTAATAATAGAAACTTTTACTAGCGGGATAAGAAAGTTCGTTATTCTGTCGGTGTCGTCTCGCCTTCAGCTTCAAATGTCGGCGTCGGTATTTAAGCACTTATTATCGCTTCCCTTGGACTACTTCGACAAGCGACATATTGGCGATGTGGTATCCCGCTTTGGCTCACTGGCGAGTATTCGTGAGTTCCTAACCACCGGCCTGGTTACTGCGCTGTTAGACGGGCTCATGGCAGTGATCACACTAGCAGTAATGATTTTATATTCGCCCAAACTCACTCTGGTTGTAGTGGCGATCATGCTTGCCTACCTCGCCGTTCGTCTTGGACTGCTGCCGTTTATTAAACGTCTTACAACTGAACGCATTGCGCTTGCAGCATTAGAACAAAGTCACTTTATGGAAAGCGTACGCGCTATCCTACCTATTCGCGTATACAGCCAAGAAGTACAGCGCCACGGGCAGTGGCAAAACAAGCTTGTCGCCACGCTAAACAAAGACATCACTCTTGGAAAAATCAGCATAGGCAGCGCACTGACCAATCAGCTATTGTTTGGCGCTGAAAATTTGGTCGTTGTGTATATTGGTGCCAGCCTGGTTATGGAAGGAACCCTTTCGATAGGGATGCTGCTGGCATTTATGGCGTACAAAGCTCGCTTTGTCAGCGCATTAGATGGCGTAGTTAACAAGCTGATTGAGCTTAGTATGTTAGGTGTTCACTTCAACCGCTTAAGCGACATTTTACTTACACCATCACAGCAGAAGCCTCTGTCGTTAAAAACTAAGGACGATACATTTGAAAAACAAAACGTTCATTTTAGCAATGCAGACGTCCCCAACTCATCCACGTCCAACTCACTTGCACCTAACGTTTTAACACCTGATGGCGCAAGTACGCCCTCGCTTCTTGATGCCAAAACTCGCCCTGTAGCGCTTAAAGCGACGGCGCTCAGTTATCGCTACAGTGAAACCAATGCGTGGGTGTTTAAAAATCTAATGTTCTCGGTACATAGCGGAGAGATCGTCGCAATCACAGGCGATAGCGGCTGTGGAAAAAGCACAATGCTTAAGTGCCTGATGGGACTGTACCCTGTTTCAGAAGGCAATATCGAACACCCAAGCTCTACAAACCCAGTCATCGCGTCAGTGCTTCAGGAGGATACCTGTTTAAGCGGCACCATCGCGCAAAATATCTGTTGTTTTGAAGAAGCTCCCGACCTCAAGAAAATGGTTTACGTCGCTCAGCTTGCCTGTATCCATGAAGAAATCATGCAAATGCCTATGCAATACCACTCCTTGGTCGGTGATATGGGTAGCAGCTTAAGTGGTGGTCAAAAACAGCGCCTGCTTCTAGCAAGAGCGCTTTACCAAGAGCCAGACATTTTATTTTTAGACGAAGCAAGCAGTCACCTAGATATGGAAAACGAGGCTCAGATAAATCATCACCTTAAGTCTCTAAATATGACGCGAATTATTGTGGCACATCGGCCTCAATCAATTGCCATGGCAGACAAGGTTTATCGTCTGGAAAACGGCAACTTACATCTATGCCCTCCCACTGAAGTAACAGGAAGCGCAACATCAGGTAAACACGGAGAAACACTATGAAAACACATGAAATCAGAGAACCCGCAGTATTGATGACAGCAGCTGAACGCATGCAAATAGATGCGAACGGCATTACCGCCCGGAACAGCGTTATCCCCATTGACTGTTTATCAAAACGCGAACTACAAGTTGCACACAAAATAATGGAAGGACGCTCAAATAAGGTTATTGCCTCAGAGCTATTCATCAGTGAAAGGACCGTCAAATTTCACTGCGCCAACATTTACAAAAAGCTCAACATTAGCAACCGTTCTGTGCTTATTGCCTGCTGTTTTAGAACCCTTTACCAAGAAGTGGCTTCGCTGTAAGCGTGTCCACTTCATTACTCACCACGCCACTACAAGGAGCGTACATTATGAAAAACCATCCATTAACTCAGAACCAACCAGCAAATACTAAGCTTGCTACCGTTGCTGAATCTCAGCTATTTGAGGTATCCGGCGGACTACGAGCTCGCCTAAGTGAAAGTGTGCCGGTAGTCGGTCCAACACCTAAAGAGCCCGTTTACATAACCATGGCTATTGGTGAAGGCGGCGGCAAACTACCTGATATTTTGTCGTAACTTACCGCTTATCAAAGTCAACACATGGATACGGTTTAGACAGTATCCCATGTGTTGCTTTAAGGGCTACTAGATTCTATGAACACTTAAAACGCTAGCAAGGAACGCAAATGCACGTCGCACTACTAGGCAGTGAGCAAGACCCACAAATTCAACATATAGCCAAAGCACTTCACCAAAATAACACGCCCTTTTATTTCGCCAATACGCAACATTTTGGTTCTACTTGGAAGATCAGCTATGACCCTGACTTCGATGACGGGCTAATTCATTTCAATTCGCCTTCACTTTGCGACCAACCTAGAGTTACGTTCTCGAATACCCAGGCCGCTTATTGGCATGAGTACCTACCTGGCATACCGCTAAAAGCCCCTCGTGATAATGCTAAAAACGATGCCAGTGCAGATGCTCAAACACAAGGTGATAGACCTCATGATGGTGAATCTACTTTGCTAGAAAACGCAGGGTGGGTTGAGCAGGAGCGAGCAAGTACGCTACTTTGCTGGTTCAGCTATAGCGACATTAAATGGGTGAACTCTATCGACGCTGTTCGAAGCCACCAGTGTAAACCTTATCAATCGCGTATTGCTGGCAAACTAGGAGCACATATTCCCTACACCTTTGTTGGCAATGCACCCGAGGTTGCTTCGCAGTTTTGTAACAATATGCGAGACGTTATTTACAAGCCCGTACGCGGCGGTCGAACTGCGCAGTTTGTGAATAAACAACCAAACATGCGCCCGTTACTCAATGCGCTTTTAGGTGAGCGCCCTGTTACCTTTCAAAAATATATTGCAGGCGTGAATGTACGAAGCTATGTGCTTGGCAATGACGTACTCAGCGTACAAATCGACTCAAGTGAATTAGATTACAGGAATGACGACAATGCGAGCGTATCGGTGATCCTAGTCCCCAGCGACGTTAAGCAGTTAGCTATCAAAATATGCAAAGCATTAGGTATGCACTGGTGTGCTATCGACTGGCGTAAAAGTGCGAAGGGAAAATACTTTTTTCTAGAGGCAAACCCCAGCCCTTACTTCCTAAAAGTAGAGAACGATACCGGTCTAGATATAACAGAAAAATTGGTAGCACTGCTGGTGAAGACTTCGTAGTAGCAAGCAGGACGTTTAGAGGCTAATTGGGTTTCCAAAACAAATTTGCGATTGTTTAGAAGCCTTTACGCAATCATTGACAATACCCCAGCTACCTATCAATATGATAGGATGAATTTCAAAAGGCATTCATGGCTAATCACAATCCCCAAGGAATTAATGAATTCCCTCTTACAGAGGAAACTGCCAGAAAAATAATGAATGACCTTGCAGAAAACTATACTCACCGGATTCGGTGGACTAAACATGTTAAACAGCGCATGCATGAGCGAGGAATCACTACAGGTCAGGTGATCACTTTATTAAAAAGTAAGCACTCAGTATTTAGAGAGGGGCCATATCTTGATATTTCTGGAGACTGGAAATTTAATTTGAAAGGTTTAGCTGCGGGCAAAGTTATCGAACTCACTGTTGCACTTAAAAATCATCATGATAGTCCAATGTCATTTCTAATTACTGTATGGATAAGTTGAGAGGGTAAAATGTACCATTACACTGAAAGCGGGTTATCAAATGTATACCTGAAAAACGGTGTTACCGTTGAAGTTGTAGACGGTGAAGAATATACAAGCATTGACGATATGAACGGTCTTCATAGTGCGATAGCACAGACAATTGTTAATACCAACAAGCCTCTTGCTCATGATGAGTTTAAATTCTTACGTGTAGAACTAAATGTTTCTCAAAAAATGCTGGCGAATCGTTTTGGTGTTGATGAACAGACCATTGCGCGTTATGAGAAAGGTCAAACAAAAATTCCACGGACAACAGATGCTGCCTTAAGAGCCTTATACATGGAAAGCCAAGAGAAGAATAATCCCGTAAGTTACTTTCTTGATTTACTAGCAAATACCCAAGCGGAAGAAGCTGCAAAAATAATTCGTCTTGAAGAAGTCGAAGACCATTGGGAAAAAGTAGAATGGTAAAAAAGCCGACTTAACGTCTAATGCCGATCAGTTAAGAAAATTTTCATGATCGGTTGACCGATCTTTTTAAGGCTTCAAAATCCGATATCAGTCTCTGGTATCGGATTTTTTAATGT
>NZ_JAKRFB010000035.1:0-45117 GCF_022348315.1 Alteromonas sp. MmMcT2-5
GCGAGAACGCAGCTTCCCCCGAACAGTTAAGAAGAGACCACAGCGATACAGCAGAAAGAAAAATGCCGCTCACCTTAAGTGAACGGCATTAGCACTTAGTTGCGGTGTTTTTTTATGCTTTTGTCTACTGGAAATTCAACAAGTTGCGAATGGATAATAATACCTTTAGAACTGGGTATTTTAACATGAACAGGCTACACGGTTCGGCTTTAAGGTAGCACCTTTTGTGCCGTAAACGTACATTGTAAAGCGGTGTTATAGCACGCTAACCATTTAGAGCCTGTTACTTTAAAGATAAAATGGTCGAGCAGTCTGCCTTGTACTTGCTTGCTAGAACAGGTCACAGAAAATTATACGTTTTAATAACCATTGATACCCAGTGTTATACGCTTTTGTCTTACTATACTACATTGGTGATAACACCAATTTGAATGTTAGGTATATGGCAAAAAAAGATGATTGCTGAAAAGGTGATAATGAAGCGAGTGAAGGGAAGTCATATTCGCGCACAAAGCGGTGCAGGTCTTATAGAGATCTTAATCACCTTATTTATATTAGCTGTGGGCTTACTGGGTGTTGCTGCGCTCCAGTTCACGGGCTCTTTTGCCAATAAAGACGCAATAAGCCGAACTCAGGCCGAAATGGTGGCAGCACAACTTGCAGAACGATTGAGAGCCGCCGCTCGCCCAGCAACAGTGGGAGACGGCATGGTAGTCAACAATGCGTACTTCTCTAGCGATACCTATAATTTTGCCACGTTAAGTTGTTCTGGCTCGTCTCATCCTTATCACTGCTACTGTCTGGCAAGGCCGGCAGGGATCCCAAATTGCGAAGGCCAGGCTTGTACTGAAGCACAGATGGCTGAGTACGATGGTTGGGCGCTATCGTGTTCAGCGGTACAAACCAATCCTCAAACTAAAGTGTCGGTATCGTGTGACGACAACAATACGGCAGATATTTACAGCTGTAGTGCAGGTTCTCGTGTAGAAGTGTTGTTGACGTGGCCTGTCGCTTCTTCGGGAAATCAGACCCATACCCTTAATGCGCGATGTAACGAATCTGAAGGTGACAGTAACGCATGTGTGTTTAAGGACATTACATTATGAATGCACGTCGCCACCGCCCACAGCAGGGTTTCTCCCTTGTCGAGTTAATGATTACGTTAACGCTGGGGTTAGTGATATCAGGCGCGATTATTCAAGTGCTCGTCAGTAGTAGTGTGACGAATAAGCTCAATCAAGCCGTGGCTCAAGTACAAGAGTCAGGCCGCTTTATCATGGCTCGCCTCTCTGCAGAATTCTATGAAGTCGGCCGTTATGATCAGATAGTCGCGGATGTGGATACATCCGTTGATATCGTTGCCGAAGCGGCCTATGTGGAAAATCACCCCATCGCTGTAGCAGGGGATTTCGCTACCAACGCGACACTAGGCAGCATACAAACCTCTAGTGGCGGCAGTGATAAGCTGGTTGTGAGCCTACTAAGTGACGAAGATTGTACTGGAAACCAGCACGGCTATGGCGGTCTCGAGTTTCACGTTGTCAATCACTACTTTGTAAGCGGCAGTACACTTAAGTGCACAGGATATGATGGTCGGGTACTTCGTGGCCTAAAGGTGCAGACAGTATCGCCCCTTACCGTAACATTGCTCGATAACGTCGAAAGTTTCCAAGTGCAGTTCGGCGTTTCAAGCAGCATTACCAATTCTCAAGGGCAAGCTGTTTCGTATGTAACCGCAGATGAAATTGAAGATTTAAGGGCGCTTAATCAACAAGTTGTGTCACTGCGCTGGGCGCTAATGCTTAAAAGCTATCAAAATGAAGTGAGACAAACACAGTCTCAGAAATATGCGCTGTTAAACGAAGCATCTAAAACGATGGACACGGCCCATTATTATCAAGTGTTCTCAAAAACGTTGGCACTTCGAAATATGAAAAATTTTGTCAGGAGTTCGCGATGAAACAACAAGGCTTAGTGATGGTATTCGCACTTCTTGTGTTGCTTTCAATCACTGTTTTAGGGGTAAGCGCGGTAACCAGTAGCTTGTCTCAGTCTAAAATGGCAGTGTCTATGCAGCAAAGTGGTTTGGCTTTTGATGCTGCTGAAGCAGCGATCGCGGGCGTTTTCTTTGAATCTGAAGATGAAACCCTACTTACCGACCCGAATAAGACAGACCCGCTCTCGGAAGCTCGGCAGGGTAACGTGTTTGACCCTGAAGCAGATTCAATGAGCTGTTTCGATGACGGGGAGTGGACTGACAGATATATGACTGAAGGCGGCCTTGCTGTTGGTGACAGACATGTGGTGGATGGCACGTATCAAAGTGAGGCCTCGTCAAAGAGTTGGTCGCGCACTGCGTTTATCAGAGAGCAGGCTTGTCGAGGCTCGAGTAACGTGATTGGTGGAAGTAACGTCAATTGCCATGTATTCATTATCAGAGGATGTGGGAAAGTGGCGGGTAAATCTTCTGTTGTGGCGAACAGCTTGGCTGCCTCTGTATTTGGCCCTGCGTCTCAATAGGTATTAATATGAAGAAACTCTCGACTTACCTTGCCTCTATTACACTATTTAGCTGTATCGGTTTCTCTGCGTTTGGTGACGACCTTGATATTTACCTAGGCAACGCAAATAACGCCGTAACCTATAACCCGAATGTGCTGTTTATCATGGACTCATCGGGAAGTATGGGATCTTACGATAACACCAGCCAAACTCGAATGTTGCGCGTACAGAATGCACTAAAAGAAGCGCTCGGTTCGGCGACCAATATTAACGCAGGTTTGATGCGTTTTTCGGATTACGGTGGCCCAATCCTCTATCCGGTTCGCAATATAGATGAAGCGGTAAGACCTGAAATTATCATTTCAACCAACGAAGACGATCACGACGCACATGAAATAGACGGTAGCGTTACCACTGACAGCAATGACCTTGTATTAAGCAGCGGTATCCAAACCGTAACCTCTGGTCTGCGTTTTACCGAGTTAAACATACCTCAAGGCGCGACAATCGTTAATGCCAGCATTAGGTTTACTTCAGAAAAATTCAATGTGGCGGGTACATCCCTTGTTATATCAGCTGAAGCATCGGCATCAAGCACGGCCTTTGCTTCGTCTTCGAACAATTTGAGTGCGCGAACGAAGACCGCGGCTAACGTTGAGTGGGCAACCGATAATAGCTTTCCCGCCTCAGGCGAGGTGATAACCACACCTGACATAAGTGCAGTCATTCAAGAAGTCGTCGATTTATCGGCATGGTGTGGCGGCAAGAACCTTAATATTTTAATAGAAGGCTCTAGCACCGATTCAGCAAGCTCTCGTGAGGTAAGAGCCAGTGACGTAGGCCAAAGTGGTGCGCCACAGTTAGTGGTAACTTATGATGACTCTACCGCTACGGGCTGTGTTCAAGGCGAAGCAATTTATCAAGTAGCCAGTTCACGAGATAACTTGGAAGAGAACGTAAACGGCTACCCGAATACCGGCAGTGAACTGACCTTCCACCCATCTTACAATGATTACATAGGCGTTCGATTTCGCAATGTGAACATTCCTCAAGGGGCGGTAGTAACAGAAGCGTATCTTGAATTTACTGCTTACAGTACGGTGACCTATGGTAACCCGAGCATGCGTATTAGGGGCGTAGCTGATGATGATGCGTCTGATTTTCATCCAGACCGTCGTAACCGCTTACGAAATTTGCCTAAAACATCGGGTATTACCTGGTCCATGCCTGATTTTTACAACAATTATACCTACCGTACGCCTGACGTGAGCAACATTGTTAAGCAAATTGTGGATCGTTCAGGGTGGCGGTCAGGTAACGATATGGCTTTTGTTCTTGATGATTTTGTGTCGTACCGCGGTGCGCATACGTATAACAACTCGCCATCTAAAGCACCGAAGCTTATTGTGAAGTTTAACGGCTCGGCGACACCTGACGCTTCAGCAACGGTCCGTGAACATTTGATCAGCAAAATAGATGAGCTTAGCGCCAACGGTTTAACCCCTATAGTAGACACATTGTTGGAAGCGGCTAACTATTATGGCGGTAGAGACGTAGATTATGGGCGAAAACGTGGGGAAAGTGACGTTAGCAGCTCTGTGCGAAGAAGTACTCGTGTGAGCCACAGAAGCTCTTACATAGGTGCAGATTCAATTTTGCCTTCGGGCTGCTCGGAAGACAACTTGTCAGACAGCGACTGTATCACTGAGCAGATCCCAACACCGGCAAGTTACATTTCACCGGTGTCTGACCTACAGTGCCAAACAAACAATCACATTGTTTTATTGTCCGACGGTGAAGCGAACAACAACCACAGTGTTTCGAAAATTCAGACGTTACTTGGTAAAAGCTGTACCGGAAGTAGCGGTGAGAAGTGCGGCCTAGATTTAGTGAGAAATATCAGTGAAGCGTCAACGTCAGTAATAGGCCCAAGGGTTATTACACACACCATCGGGTTTGCGGCGAACAATAACGCCAACAACTTCCTTAATCAGCTTGCTTTGCAAAGTGGTGGTGGTTTCTATCAGGCAGATAACAGTACGGATTTGCTCGAGGCGTTTAATACTATTTTGCGTTCTGTAAAAGATATTAATGCAACCTTTGTGTCGCCTGGTGTGGCGGTTAACCAGCTAAACCGTCTAACCCATAGGGATGAATTATACTTCGCATTATTTAAGCCGAGCGAGGGGGCGATTTGGCCAGGGAACCTTAAACGTTATCGCTTAAGTGGTGATGAAATTCTCGACAAAAACAGCCTAAATGCGGTGGATAGCGTTACGGGATTCTTTGCTGAAAATGCACACAGCTATTGGTCAACCCTTGCTGACGGTAGCGAGGTAAGTGAAGGTGGTGCAGCCAGTCGCTTGGGCGGGAACCGAAATATATACGTGTTTAATGATACGGGCAGCATTGTAAGAAGTGCCAATGAATTACACGAAAACAATACGAATATAACGAATGCTGATCTTGCCATTCAGGATGAAACTGATGCGAATGCACTAAGAGATGCCATCTTAAAGTGGACTCGAGGCGTGGACGTAAAAGACAGTAACGGCGATGGAAGTACAACTGACTATCGCTCTCAAATGGGCGATCCCATTCACTCTCAGCCTATAATTGTTAACTACGGTACTGACGACTCGGCCATTTTTGTCGCCACCAACCAAGGAATGTTGCATTCATTCGACACTTCAACAGGCGAAGAGAACTTTGCCATCATGCCTAAAACATTGCTGCAGAATCTACATCATTTTTATAAAGACACATCATCGCTAGAGCACAAATATGGCTTAGATGGTGACATGATTCTAAGAACAGTTGGAGACAACAAGTACCTTTATGTTGGTATGCGCAGGGGGGGACGTAATTATTATGTCTTTGATGTGACGCAAAAGACCTCACCCACGCTGAAATTCAAAATTGAAGGCGGGGCGGGGACGCTGGCAAAGTTGGGCCAGACGTGGTCGAGACCCACAATCACTAAAGTGAACATGGGCGGACAAGTTAAAAATGTCATGATTGTTGGCGGTGGCTACGATGACGCACAAGATGATCGTGCTATTCGAGCAAATGATGTCGTTGGCAATGCTGTGTTTATGTTCGACGCTGATACTGGCAGCCTCTTGTGGCATGCAAGTAATGAAGATGCGGATTTAAACTTAACGAATATGACATACAGCGTTCCAGGGCGAATTTCAGTTATTGATAGGGATAACGATGGGTTTGCGGACCATATGTATGTGGCCGATATGGGCGGCCAGTTATTCAGGTTAGACATCTATAATGGAAATTCAGGTACGAATTTTATAAAAGGCGCGCGCATTGCCGACTTCGGTGGCGACACAGCAGAAACCAACCGACATTTCTACTATGGGCCAGACGTAACAGAGATAGCGCTAGGCGATGAGTTGTATTATGGCATAGCCCTTGGCAGTGGATGGCGTGCATCTCCGCTAGATACCGTAGTTGAAGACAACTTTTATATGCTTAAAGACAGCGGCGTATTTAACCGTGATGTAAATGGGAATTACACATTTATGCAAACGGTTTATGAGAGTGGAATGTACAACGCCACGAGTCATGCCTTAAATAGTAGTGACGAGGGGGAGCGCGAGTTGGCTTCACAGGACTTTGCTAACAAGGCTGGGTGGTATTTGAATTTAACCACTAACGGTGAAAAGGTACTGTCTTCTCCGCTAATTATCGATTACAAGGTGTTCTTTACGACCTATGTTCCGGCGGTGAGTAGTACCAGTGCATGTGCTCCGCCCACGGGTAATAGTCGCGCTTATTTAGTCAGTATGTTTAATGGCAACGCCGTCACAGATGTAAATAATGACGGAGAAGTTAACGACGCTGACCGCTCAGCAGAATTAAAACAAACTGGCATCGCACCAGAGACCAAAATTCTTATAGAAGATATTGTGAGTCCAGTGGTTTGCTTGGGTACTGAATGTGTCTCAGCAGTGATTGACGTTGATGAAGATGGCAACGACGAGGCATGTACTAACGCATTTGAGTGTTTAGCTGAAAATATTTACGGAAGATTCGAGCGAATTCAGCGTGGTAGTTGGCACTCAGAAACAGAGAGGGAATAATTGTGAAGCATAAAAAAACAGAGAGCGGATTTTCATTAATTGAGCTTATGATAGTTGTGGCGATAGTGGGCATTATTGCCGCCATTGCATACCCTTCTTACCAAGGTGTTATTGCCGATGGATACCGCGGCACCGGGCAGGCTGACTTGTTGGGGTTCGCATCTGCAATGGAACGTCATCACAGTGGTTCTTTCAGTTATGAAGGTGCGGCAAGTGGTGGCGCAAACACCGGCGCGCCAGCCGTTTTTTCTACTTATTCTCCGTCTTCTGAGCCCCAAGTAAATCGCCGTTATAATTTAACTATACAAGCGGCCAGCGCAACAGCTTATGAGTTGAGGGCAACGCCAGTCAGCGGTACAGGTCAAGCATCAGATGGCACGTTGTTTTACTTCAGTGATGGGAGAAAGGGTTGGGATAAAAATAACAATGGATCCCTTGAGTCCGATGAATATTGCTGGTCATGTTAATTATTAATACTGGTAGATATTCGTAAACCGATTAATGCCACAGGTCGTTTTGACGCCTTAAAAAAACGTAGCGTTGATGTGCTATTGGGCGGAAATTACCAGTAATGACGGTTCACCAAATATTGCGATGTCATCCCAACGTTGGTCAACCGGGTCGTTAACCAGGGCGAGTCGATCCGAATTCAATGAGCCATTGTGCTCAGCGTTTTCATTCAAAGTCACTTGAAAGAGAAGCCTAGAATCAATGCGAGTGGCAAGTAGATAGGTGGTAGTGCTTGTTAAAATAAGCAGTGCCAGCAACACTTCAATTAAAATACTTCCTGTATTTTTCAATTTAGGCATCTTTGAGGATCCTTTATTTCTGGTTTTTCGTTTACCTAATATTCAGCTCAATCGTTTGTTGAGTTATTCCTATACCATGAACCCGGGATAGGGATAATTTTAGCGAGTGTAGTGTGCGATTGAAGGTTTTTTAGCACCGTGGTGGACGGTGTTAATGACCCATCAAGACTCGTGTTCAAGGGGTGGTTGGAAACGTAAGCGCCTTTTATAGATGCCTCAGGCGAAATATGCAAAGTGTGCGTATATGGCGTGGTGGAAAGCATAACTATCAAACCATGGAATTGCGTATCGGCGTGAAGCGAAAGGTCGCCATCCACTATAAGTAGCAATAAAGGCTGGTTTTCGTCTGAGTGTGCTATATCTTCGTTATCCAATTGGCAATCTCCCTCTATCCAGAAAATACTGGCAGGCGGAAGGTCCGCACAATCCTGTTTGGCAACGCTTTGAGGAAAATACGTCGCACTCAGCTGCTCTATGCTTCGATTAAAAAGCCATTCGGTAAGCTGATTGTCCCATGATAATTGTTGAGTTGAAGTAGGTAGCCTTAACAGTGACGGATAGCGCAGAAATTTAGCTGTGTAAATCGTATTACTTTCGTCTTGTGAAACCCGCACGTCAAAGTGTTGCAAAGACTGCTGTTCTTCACCAACTAAATCGGTCTGCTCAATAAATATCGTTGCATTGGATGTGTCTATCCTATTCAACGTTTGCGAGACCGAATGACTTCGTAACAGCTTGGCGATTTCTTTGACTTGCTGCATGTGTGTAACATGCGCCTTCTCGGTATCCCGCTTTGTTTTTTCAATCGTATAAAATTGTTGAACCTGCTGTGATGTACTTATAGCTGAGAAGGTAATAGCGCTTAATAATATGGCCACAATTCCCAACACGGCGATGCCTTGCTGAAAACGAAGCGGTGCAGTAGGGCGTGTAGGTACAACCCCTCCATGGCTTGTTCTAAACTCAATTTTTCTGTTGCCTCTTTGAGGCCACTGCATTTCGGTATTAGTAGTAGGCATTGACAGCCTCAACTATGAACGTTCTGGCGCTTTTGACGGTAGGATCAACTTTACTGTGCAACTCTATTTCAATTTCATAGGCACTTCCCCAGCTACTGCTGTGCCTTCGGTTAACCGTGAATTTGGTGGCAACCGTAGTTTGCGTATCGGTTAAGTCGTACCAACCGCTTTGTATACAGGAATGTCCTGCTACTCGGTACTCGATGGCATTGTCGTGCAATCGGTATCCGAAAAACTCCCCCTGAGCCTGCGATACCACGCCGTCCTTGTTCTTATCATAAGAAAAGGTAACACAGCTATTTTCAGGTTCATTTGCGCGGTGGCCAGTGGTTATTTCGAATACCGTATTTTCGATTGTGGTCGCACCGAAAGGTGATAGGGTGTTAGGGGAGTAAACAAAACCCGCTTTGCTTAGGTGTTGTGTAATTGTACTTTGTAGCGCACGTATGTCGTCTTCTACGCTGGTAGCGTGTTGAATTGATGATTGTGCAATGTGCGACCGCGCCGCTTGAGTTGCAACGGCTGAAATCACTATACTTGCCAAGCCACAGGCCACCAGCAGTTCGGTGAGACTATATCCACAATACGGCTTGATTGCGCCACGACGCATTACATGTTTTAGCATGGCGCTATTCCAGAAATAGACTGAACGCTACATAGCTTTATTCGCCCCAATGTATTAATAACTAACTTTGCCCTGAAGCGCTGGCT
This sequence comes from Alteromonas sp. MmMcT2-5, assembly GCF_022348315.1. Taxonomy (NCBI): domain Bacteria; kingdom Pseudomonadati; phylum Pseudomonadota; class Gammaproteobacteria; order Alteromonadales; family Alteromonadaceae; genus Alteromonas; species Alteromonas sp. MmMcT2-5. The sequence goes on from NZ_JAKRFB010000035.1 coordinate 9,139, forward strand.
TGAAAGCGTTAGCGTCGTATTACTCGCAAAATTGAGGGTACCGTTTTTATTGAACGCGACAATCTTGTCCTCATTATTGGTTGTGCTCAATTCTGTATTCCACCGCGAAGGCAGTGACAAGAAACTCGACTCAGTCAAGGCACAGCTTTGGCGGGTGGCGCAAGAGCACGAGTTTTCTTCGCTCACGAGTACACAGCTATTATGTTCAATTTGCGCAATCAGGAACATGTTCTTTTTGTTTATTAATGCTTTCATTCTCGCCTGTTTTGCGAGTGAGGCTATTCCGGTGGCAGCATGTTTAAAGGCATTTCGCTCATTCCATGCATCAAATGAAGGAATAGCAATTAACGATAGGAGACTGATTACTGCCAGTACGACTAGCATTTCTAAAAGCGTAAACCCATTCAATCTCCGTTGTGGAATGCTTAGCTTGTTGTTGGATGTGTAAGCGTGAAAAGCCATGCGTAAGTCCAGTTACCCTGCTTAGTTCAAATTGGTAATCTCAATGTACTGAAATTCAATTAGAGAGATAGCTGTACCATGGAAGGGAATTATAAAGCGTACATACAACATCATCTGACTGAAGGGTTTTCGCTTGTAGAAATACTGGTTGCAACGGCTATAGCAGGCATATTGTGCGTTGCGACTACGTCGGCAATTACCGCTAGCAAACAACTAAGTCAGCTCAACAAGGTCAAAGCGTACCTTCTGTCTGCCCAAGCAATTCAGTCGCGAAGTTGGCTACTTACAGGCGAGTACGTAACGCACGATGCGTTGCCACCCTCTGGAATAGCCAGCGTACGCATCTCACAAACCATCAGCGACACGGGAATGTATGAAATTAGTGCTACACTGACATCTAGAGCATCTACGGACAGCTGTAGAGTAATAAAAATACGTGAAGACGCACTGACGCCCACAGAATGTTGGTAAGAAAATGCTCGAAACTTAACGATACGAAAAGTGAACGGTTAGCTACAGCTTAACTCATTACCTTCTAGGTCTTCTTTTTTGCCGTTGTCATCACTGTCTACGGCAACAGATATTCTTCCGTAAAGCGATAATAAAAGTGCTGACGCATAGTTTGCATCGTTGTTATTGGGACATAAAGTGATGGTTGCGGCGCGGTCTATTCCGCCTTGCTCGTCGAAGATAAGGCTGCCGGTTATACCGGAGATGGTATTGGCATTACTAAGTGAATCGCTTGCTACAATTAAGACCTCATTGTTATCTCGGCCGCCGTTTCCATTTGCATCTATAAACACCATTTTTGCATTGCGCCAACTCGACGTGCAGGCTGTATAGTTGTGCGTAGGGCACAGCACTACGTTCGTTTGTTCGTCTACCGCAGAAAAGCGAGCGCGTTGAACCACTGCACTTAAATTGTTTAAGTCAGAGGTAATTCTATTCTTGATTACGATATTTTGAATGCCAGGCGCAACTGTGGTGAGAATAATGGCAAGAATAGCGACGGCAACAAGCATTTCTAGAAGGGTTAATCCTTGCTGTCTCGACATTATGGATAGTCGTGCTGTAAGCCTAGTGTTTGTCATAAACGGTATTCGATTCCACGCGTTGCTATAAAGAGAAACAGGCGGGTTTGCTTTTGCGCCGCCTTTCTCCAATGTAATGTTGTAGCGCCATAATTTTACGCTACTTACTCATATTTTAGGGTAAACTAATTTGAGTTGGCAAAGGTATGTTTTACCGCGCAACCGCATATTTGGCCATACGCCTTACGTTTAATGGCTTGTCGTTCTGCTGTGCTTGAATCTCAACTTAATAATAAATAAATTGCTGACCTTAAGTGCTGCACAACTGCAATACCAGAAGAGTAAATCCAAATAGATGCGCGGATACCACTAACATCTGCGGTCAGATTGTCGTAGAATCAAGTTCCAGGACGCCCCAAAAATACGTGGATATAATGATGCAAAAACAAGCAGTTATTGATGAAATGAAAGTGCTGCCTGAAATTGACGTAGAGTACGAAGTCGCACGTCGAGTCTCGTTCATAAAAAAGCAGTTACTTACTTCTGGTTTAAATTCGCTGGTACTGGGTATTAGTGGCGGCATTGATTCATGCACATTGGGTCGGTTAGCTCAATTAGCAGTAAATGAATTAAACGATGAGCACCACGAAAAATACCAATTTATCGCGGTTCGTTTACCTTATGATACCCAAGCCGATGAAGACGATGCACAGAAATCTATCGACTTTATCCAGCCCTCTCATTCTCTTGCAGTGAATGTAAAACCTGGCGCAGATGCTATTCATGCGTCTACTTCACAAGCGCTTGCCAGTGCTAACCTTCTTCCCGACAATGAAGCGAAACAAGACTTTGTGAAAGGAAATGTTAAAGCACGTACTCGTATGGTTATCCAGTATGAAATTGCTGGGATGGTTGATGGCCTCGTTTTAGGTACCGATCATTCGGCTGAAAATATTACAGGGTTTTATACCAAGTATGGTGATGGTGCATGTGACCTTGCGCCGTTGTTTGGTCTCAGTAAGCGCCAAGTACGTGCAGTGGCAGCCCATTTGGGTGCACCACATAACGTCATCACTAAAGCGCCAACTGCTGACTTGGAAAGCCTGTCTCCGCAAAAAGCCGATGAGCAAGCATTGGGCATGTCTTACGACCAAATTGATGACTTTTTGGAAGGAAAGCCAGTTTCTGCGGAAGTGGAAGAGAAATTGCTCTATATTTATGAGCGTACACAGCATAAACGTGTGCCAATTCCAACAATTTACGATGAGTTGTAGTCATGAAAAAAATTGAAGCTATCATTAAACCGTTCAAAATGGACGATGTTAGGGAAGCGCTAGCTGAAGTCGGTATCGCAGGGATGACAGTGTCAGAAGTGAAAGGGTTTGGTCGTCAAAAAGGCCATACTGAACTTTATCGCGGTGCTGAGTACCAAGTTGACTTCCTACCCAAGATCAAAATTGAGCTTGTACTGGACGATGACCGCGTTGAGCAAGCGGTTGAAGCTATTCAAACGTCAGCTAAGACAGGCAAAATTGGCGACGGGAAAATCTTCGTTTACAACGTTGAGACCGCCGTACGAATTCGTACCGGTGAACAAAACGAAGACGCGATTTAACTAATCGGTGTTTATTAAGCATAAAAAAGGGAGCCGCTGGCTCCCTTTTTTGGATGATTATCACACGTTAGTGTTTATCGTCAGAGCATTCACCTGTTTTAGGATCACAGCAGCTGCTTTCTGCTTGGTGCACATGACCGTGCTCAAGCTCTTCTTTCGTTGCTTCTCGTACGTCAACAACAGTCACGTCAAAAGTTAGCGGAATACCGGCAAGAGGGTGGTTACCGTCAACAACAACCTCTTCGTCAGTTGTTTCAATGATAATGACCGATTGCTCACCTTGTGGCGTAGTTGCGCGGAAAGACATACCCACTTCAACATCCATACCGTCAAACATTGAGCGTGGTACAGTTTGTACAAGTTCGTCAGCACGTTCACCGTATGCTTTTTCAGGGTTTACTGAAACGTTGAAGCTATCTTCCTTCGATTTACCAATAAGTGCATCTTCTAGTCCTTCAATTAAGAAGCGACGGCCTAGTAGTACTACTAGTGGCGATTTCCCTTCTGAAGAGTCTAGCGTTGTGCCGTCTTCGGTAGATACGGTGTAGTGTAGCGTTACAACGCTGTCAGAAGTAATTGTCATAACAAATCCTATCTTGGCCCTTTAATAAAGGGCAATAAATGTAATGCAGTAAAAACTGCTTATCGACGTTTTTTCACAATATTGCTAGCTTTCTGCTCAATACTGTACGGCAAAGTATTAGGGTAACAGGTAATGGCGTTATTATCAGCCAATCTGTGTAAATCTTCGCTGGTGGTATCGTTGTTGAGCACTGCAATAAACCAGGTTTCATTATCAAGCGATGCAACATTGAGTATTTTGCCCGCTATACGCCAATTTTCGCCCAACTGCTTTTCTAATGCATCGCCAGGTTTAATATTTACGTTACCTTCAAGCTTAAAGCTGTAGGCGGCGCGTTTGTTTTTACCCAGAAAGCGGGTTCGCGCAACCACCTCTTGCCCCATATAGCAGCCTTTATCAAAGTCGATACCGTTGAGCGCCTGCACATTAATCATCTGGGGCACGTATTCCGCCACTGCGTCGCCTTGCACTAAAGCGTGTACGCTTTGAATTTGTATAGCGTCAAACACGGTTTGGGGATAGCAAGAAAGGGTTTGCGCCTCTATTAACGAATTTATTTGCTTTGCGCCATTATCATCTAAAAGAACAATAATTCCTTTGCAGCTAGTATTGGCAAAATAGGCGACGCCGTGTTCGCTCTCGACCTTTTTAAGAGAACCATTGTCAGGAGTATCGCTCTCAAGAAGGCGTTCCACTTCGTTTTCGGAAAAAAGCTGGCTTAACGCTGCCTTTACTTCGTTAGTTTTCACTGCATCAAGCGAAATAAAATAAGCGCTGTATGTTTGTGTGTCGTCGAGAATATCAACCTTAGAGAACACACCATACTTATTAAGCTGTGCTAATGAATGACTACCCGCATCTTCATTGGTAACCAACAATAATTTGTTTTGGTGGCGAGTTACGTACCCGGTAGACCACGTTTTGCCTTTATTATCACAATGGGCGAAATGCCTGGCAGTATTCTCGGTTAGCTTATTAATGTTGACCGTAATTTGCCCTTGCAGGTAACTGTCGGCCTGTTCTCCTTCCAAAGAAATTATCATGGCATTTGAAAGCTTGACCACAAATTCACTTGGAAGACTTTGTAATGATGCGATAGATGTCATATTCACCACTGTAAAATTCGCTGTATGTACTCAAGGTATGGTAAAACCATCAATATTCAAGGGCAATACATGGGAATGTGCGCAGATTAAGTTCTATTTAGTTTGCCTATCTGACCAAAAGAGCAGTGATCCCCACGCATAGGGCATGGTATTATTGTTAGCGAATAAAAAACGGTATGAAAGACATATGTTTGAACCAAAAAGATTAGCGCGATTAAAGTGGGCGTGTCGCAGAGGCATGCTAGAATTAGACGTACTTTTACTTCCTTTCGTGGAAGAAGCCTTCGATTCTTTAAGTTATGAAGATCAAGAAACATTTGAACGTTTACTTACCAGTGATGACCCTGATTTGTTTGCATGGATCATGGGACACCAAAAGTGCGAAGACCCTGAACTAGCCGCCATGGTGGCGACTATCGTCAACCGTGTCAAAGTATAGAATTTGCATTACGCACAATAGGTTTAGAAGGTTATTTGGGGAAGTATGCGTTGCTGTTTGTCTTTTCGCAGCATTGTGCAGCCTTCCTCAATACTTGTGGTCTTGGCTGAGCTTCTCAAAATTGATAGCGCTTGTTGCTGTTGCAACCACGTTAGTTATTTTCTGGCGTCTTTATGACGCGTTTAGTAACAAAATTTCTGCTACTCAATACGCTCTCTCTTTGACCAGCGATGGTATTATCCGGGTTGTTGACGACAGCACGCTCCCACTGGATTTGCAAAGCATGCCAAAAGGTAGCTTGTTAGTTGATGCTCAGGTCGACGGCACATCAATGAACATTCATCATTCTTCCCAGCTCTTTACTTGGGGGCTGTGTATCAATGTGCTGCGCCAAAAACGCAGATGGTTTGAAAAAGATCATAGCCATCTCGCTTGGATCTTAAAAGGTGAGTGCTGCGAAGCAGACTATCGCCGGTTGGCTAGAGCCATTATCTTGGCCCGAAAAGCAACGCCTTAAAGGAATTAAAAAGATGTTTCGTGAGTATACCAAAGCGTTATTTAAACGCGTTGACGCCAGGCAGCTTATGCAGTTTAAACCGCCTACGTTGCCTCAGCGCATCTATACCAAAACGCTCAATGTCGACAATGTGCACTACGCTTCTTTTTGTCAGGAAGTTGACTGGCCGGCAAATGAGCATGTCCATCCACTTTATTTACAGATGCTTTCCTTACCATTGCAAATGCAGTGTTTGCTGGACAAACAAAGCCCATTTCCATTGCTTGGCCTTATCCACGCCGCTAACAAAGTATCGGTAATAGACCATTGCGATTTAAGCGAACCCTTTGAATGTCGCGTGCGTTTTCACGATGTGAGACCGCATAACCGAGGTTGGGAAGTGGATGTAATGTTAGAGGCGCTGCAGGCAGGGAACCTGGTTTACAGGGCGATAAGTAGTTACTTAGTGAAGGTGAAAGCCGTTCATGTAGCTCCACTTGGTGCAAAAAATGACTTACATGACGATTGTGAATTAGAGAATAGGGCGCTCATCGGCGAAATTAGTGCTTCGGCTAATACAGGTCGCCGCTATGCAAAGCTTTCTGGCGATTATAACCCAATCCACTTGTCTGCAATATCTGCCAAAGCATTTGGGTTTAAACAGCCTATAGCGCACGGCATGTGGACATTGTCACGCGCTGTGTCGGCGTTTGTAAGTCATCAAGACTTCAGACAATCTATGAGCGTAAAAGAAGTAAATTGCCGCTTTAGAAAACCCGTGTTTTTGCCCTGTGACATTCATATTCAACAACACTGTAAAACAGATAATAGTGTGCTAATAGACGTTACCGATAGTAATGACAGCCTTGTGCACTTATCGGCTAGTTTAGTGTTTAATCAGGCCTGAATTAATGTTTAATCAGGTGCAGATTAGCAAAAGGTAAGCGGGAGATAACTATTAAAAAAGGCGCATTAACATTAGCGCCTTCTTTAGACTGATACAGATCTTACTTTATCACTAGTCGGCATCGGCGAAGCTGTCTTGGGTAATTAGTGAGCCAACGTCAGCGCCTGACAGCTGTTTTCTGGGTATAAGTATTGTAGGAACGGGGTTGTCTAACTGTTCAGGGTAATCCAAATTAAAGTGTAACCCTCTGCTTTCCTTTCGCTCCATCGCGCATCGCACAATGAGTTCTGCAACCGTAACAAGGTTTCGAAGCTCTAGCAGGTTGTTACTTACCCTGAAGTGTGAGTAATACTCAGTAATCTCTTGCTCTAATAGCTTAATGCGGCGCATGGCCCGTTCAAGGCGCTTATCCGTGCGTACAATACCTACGTAATCCCACATAAACAGCCTAAGTTCGTGCCAGTTATGTTGAATGATGACTTCTTCGTCAGAGTTAGACACTTGGCTCTCATCCCAAGGCGCAATAGACTCTTCACAGTCTGCACTGGGAAGATTTTTAATAATATCTTCCGCTGCAGCGCTGGCAAAAACCACACACTCAAGTAAAGAGTTAGATGCCATGCGGTTGGCGCCATGCAGACCTGTGTAGGCCACTTCACCGATTGCGTATACATTATTCAAGTCGGTTTTGGCATTAAAGTCGGTCATCACTCCGCCGCAGCTGTAGTGCGCAGCAGGCACGACTGGGATAGGTTCACGGGTTATATCGATACCAAGCGAGCGGCACTTTCGATATATATTAGGGAAGTGCTTAACGATAAAGTCAGCAGGCTTATGACTGATATCCAAGTACATGCAGTCAGCGCCCAATCGCTTCATTTCATAATCGATTGCGCGAGCGACTACGTCGCGCGGCGCAAGATCGCCACGCTCATCAAATTTGTGCATAAAGCGGGTACCGTCGGCGTGGCATAGGTTTGCGCCTTCGCCGCGCAGCGCTTCTGTAATCAAAAAGTTACGTGCCTGCGGGTGGAATAAGCAAGTCGGATGAAATTGATTGAATTCCATATTGGCCACTCGACAACCCGCTCGCCATGCCATGGCAATGCCGTCACCGCTCGACACATCGGGGTTCGATGTATACTGGTACACCTTACTACCACCGCCAGTCGCTAGCGCAACGAAAGGGGCGCGAATTACTTCAACGTGCTCTTGTTGTCTATTCCAAACATAAGCACCCACCACGCTGTTCTTTTCTTCCTTTGAAGGAATGAGATCAATGGCGTTATAGCGCTCAAATATGTGGATGTTTGGATGGGTCGATACCGCGTCGTTTAATGTAATTTGAAGCGCTTCGCCTGTGGCATCTGCAGCGTGAAGAATTCTCCGGTGGCTGTGTCCACCCTCGCGGGTAAGGTGAAAGCGCTCCTCACCAGATTCACTTTTTTCTGTATCAAACGGTACACCGTAGCTGATAAGCCACTCAAGTGACGCCTTTGCTCGTTCTGCAGTAAATCTTACGGCTGGCTCTTCGCAAAGCCCAGCACCTGCAGCAAGCGTGTCTTTTACGTGTGCGTCTATGGAGTCTTGTTCATCGAATACTGCGGCAATACCACCTTGTGCATAGCGGGTAGAGCCTTCATTGCGGTCACTTTTACTAAGTACAATAACCTGACAATGGTCGGCAAGCTTAAGCGCTAAGCTCAATCCTGCCGCGCCACTCCCAATAATCAATACGTCACAACGGTGTTCTATTGCATTTGATGTGGAAGTTAGTGAAGACGATACAGATTTCATGTATTTTTATATCAATTCAAACGAGCAAAGGTTCGGCAAGTCTAAAGGATGAGTAGCAAAACACAATCATTCTTGCCCCCTGGCCTAAGCATTTTTTAAAATATTTAATGCTTTTACAGAACTTTTGTAAAAAGAACGCGTCTATACACATGCTTGTTAGAGCTATTGTGTAGTTGAAGTAGGGAGTAATGGCTCGAATGAGCGAGCAGATAACCGACCAACAACTGGTCGAAAAAGTACAGCGTGGCGATAAAAATGCGTTCAATTTGTTGGTAACTCGTTACCAACATAAAGTGATGCATCTCGTTTCTCGCTATGTGAAAAATACTGGTGACGTTGCTGATGTAACTCAAGAAGCGTTTATTAAAGCATACCGCGCCTTACCTAATTTTCGTGGCGACAGTGCATTTTATACTTGGCTTTATCGCATTGCGGTAAACAGTGCCAAGAACTATCTTGTATCTCAAGGTCGCAAGCCGCCTGCAAGCGATGTCGATGCTGACGAAGCAGATTTCTACGAAGGTAGTGATGCATTAAAAGAGCAATCTACACCCGAGCGAAGCCTGTTATCTGAGGAAATTGAAGAAACCCTGTTTAAGGTAGTTGAGAAGCTGCCGGACGATTTACGTATGGCGATAACGCTGCGTGAAATTGAAGGGTTGAGCTATGAAGAAATCGCGAACGTAATGTCGTGTCCTGTGGGTACGGTGAGATCCCGTATTTTTAGGGCTCGCGAGGCGATTGATAAAGTTATTCAACCGTTGTTAGAAAATTAAAAAGAAATAAAATCAAAAAAAGATGAACTTTCTTTTTTCCACGATGACTAACAGCTGTGTTAGGGTAGTTAACGATCACTTTGATCTGGAAATGAATATATGACGCAACAGCAAGAAAAATTGTCCGCATTCATGGATGGTGAGATAGAAGGCAATGACATCATCGATGCGATTAAGCAAGATGAAGCGCTTCAGGCCAAATGGCAACGTTACCATGTGTATCGCGGTGCAATGCGAAAAGAAGCAAGTGTTGCTCCACAGTTGGACATCACCGCAAGCGTAGCAGCTGCGCTTGAAAACGAGCCAGCTATAGTCGCACCTAAACGCTCGCGCTGGCAGTCGATACCATTGATTGGCAATGTTGTTCCTTTTGCGAAGCAGTCAGGCCAGTTTGCAGTAGCCGCGTCGGTGGCAGTGGCAGTTATCTTTGGTGTTCAATACACTAATCAAGAAGCGCCTACCGAGCCATTTATGACAGCGCCAACGATTGCTCCTCAAGGTGGATTGTCTCCAGTGAGTTTGGAACAAACCAGAACGTTACCACGTAACGACATGAATGAAATGCTTGAGAAAAAGCGCAAAATTAATGCATTGATTGCTGATCATGAGCAGCAAATAAAGCTTAAGCAAGCGCAAGAGGACGAAGGTGAAAGCGAAACAAGTGGACCAGAGCGCCCATAAGTTATCGCAGCCAGTCAACATTAGTTGGAATGTGCTTTCGCAAGTAAATTGCGACTGACATGCATTTCATATTTTAATCATACCAGCATATACTGCTGGTATGTTTGTTTTAAGGCAGGAAAAAATGCGCTGTAGTTCTATCCTTGCACTTTTTTTCATTTCGGGCGCGGCTATTCAGCCCACTATTGCCCAAACTACTTCGCTGAGCGAAGAAACGAAATCTCCTATTGCCCCAGTCCAAAACGTGAATGATGGCGACGTTGAATTAGACGCTAACTCAGAATCAAACACGAGGGCTGTTCGACTAGATGAAGCCGATCAAGAAGAAGCAGTGCGAGAAGACGTGATTCAAGAGCAACTTGAACAAAGTCGAAGCGAGCAAAATGCATCTGCTTCGCGCGCGCGCGAGCCTCAATCGGCCAACCAGTGGTTAGCTGAACTTCAAAACATTATAACCAATGCCAATTTCCAAGTGTCTTTTGTGCAAACTATTGCAGGAAAGGAAACCGTTCCATATTTATGGCGCCACGGGATTATGGAAGATGGCTCTGAATTAGAGCAGTTAAATCTTCAAAATGGACCAGGCCGCGAGCTTATTCGTGTGAACGATGTGGTGAGTGTATTTGAGCCAGATGTACAACCCTATAGCTTGCGTTCAAAGCATATCAACGGCCCAATACCAAGTGTATTATTGTATCATCCTGAACAGCTTGCCGAAGCCTATGAGTTCGTCGCTGTGGGAAGAGCGCGGGTGGCAGGACGTTCAGCGCAACAAATTCGAATAGTCAGCCGAGATAACACGCGATTTGGTTATCAACTGTGGCTGGATGAGTCGTCTGGTATGTTGCTCAAACTGAACATGCTTGATTTGCAAGGGGCGCTATTAGAGCAGATTCAGGTCACGGCCTTTGCGATATCGCCAGAGCCTGCTGATTATTTCTCACGAATTAATTCTGCGTCGTTACCCGCGCCCATGGCGCTGAGCAACACGCCAAATCGTGCACACAAATGGGATGTCACCTATTTGCCGGCTGGCATGCGAGAAATAAAGCAAGATACAAGACGATTGGCCTTAACAGGGCAAATTGTAGAATATAAACTCTTTTCAGATGGATTGGTTGACGTATCTGTGTATGTTCAGCCTGCGGAAGATGCGTTAGGTGAAACGCTGGCGCTGCGCAATGAAGTGAGTACGTTCTTAACGTTGACAGACGGCAAAGCCCAGGTGACAGTGGTGGGAGAAATACCTTTGCAAACCGCTAACGCTATTGCTACGTCTTTACGCCCCGTCAGCAGTGTAAGTAAATAACCGCGCAATTGAGTAACAATGATAAGAGAAACCGCCACCGTAGTTGCCGTTAATGGTGATACGGTCACCGTAGAAGCAGCGATTAAATCCACCTGTAACGCATGCCAAGCACAAAGTGATTGTGGTACCGGCGTTATTTCTCGTGCGCTTGCACCGAAAACGCAGCAGTTGACGCTGCGTACTCCCATGCCTGTGCGGGTTGGCCAAGAAGTGACTGTAGGTATACCGGAAGCAGGTATTTTAAGTGCATCGGCTTGGTTGTATTTGCTACCGCTCATAGCGTTTATCGGGGCATATTCGGTGTCTATATCATTACTTAGCAGTAACGGCTTTACTCACGAGTTATGGGCCATGCTGCCTAGTGGGTTAGTAACCTTCCTTACCTATAAGTTAATTGCTTACAAGTTGCGTCGTGTAGAATGTACGAAATATCAACCTGTCCTATTGGGTCAACAAGATCACAGTGCAGTAGAACATTGATTTTTTGAAGGGCTTTACGCTGCTCAATGGTTTAATACGGGACTGCTCCATACGAGGCCGATTTATACAAGATGATAGCGTTAACTCACGCTCATCAATGTAGCCGAGTTTTGAGATAGAACGAGGAAGTCACGTCAGGTTGCCACTTCCATTCGTTATGTTTCTTGAAAGTAATAAATTTTCCACCACGCCAATTCGCTTTTCGCGCAAGAAATGGGTAAAATCCGCACGCGCTGCGTATAACCCTTTAAGCAAGGCAAGCAGCATTTTTTGTTTAATGAATTTTTCTGCAGGTAATTTCCAGCATTATGCAACAATCGCACATTCGTAACTTCAGTATTATCGCCCACATCGACCACGGTAAGTCTACGCTGTCAGACCGTCTAATCCAGCATTGTGGAGGGCTAACAGACCGTGAAATGGCTGAACAGGTTCTCGACTCAATGGACCTGGAAAAAGAGCGCGGTATTACTATCAAAGCGCAAAGCGTAACGCTGAACTACGAAGCGCGCGACGGTGAAACTTATCAGCTTAACTTCATCGACACTCCCGGACACGTTGACTTTACCTATGAAGTATCTCGTTCTCTTGCTGCCTGTGAAGGTGCGCTTTTGGTTGTTGATGCAGGTCAGGGCGTAGAAGCACAGACATTGGCAAACTGCTATACCGCCATCGAGATGGATATGGAAGTGGTGCCTGTACTAAATAAAATCGACCTGCCTCAGGCTGAACCAGACCGCGTTGCAGAAGAAATTGAAGATATTGTTGGTATCGATGCGCTGGACGCTGTGCGCTGCTCAGCAAAAACCGGTATCGGTATTGAAGATGTACTTGAAGTTATTGTAAATAAAATTCCGCCGCCAGAAGGTGACCGCGAAGCGCCACTTAAGGCGTTGATTATCGATTCTTGGTTTGACAACTATCAAGGCGTTGTTTCACTGGTACGTATTGTCGAAGGCCAGTTGACTAAGAAAGACAAAATTCAAATTATGTCAAACGGTCAAACGCATCAGGTTGACAAAATTGGTGTATTTACGCCTAAGCCACTCGATACGGGCACATTAAGAGCCGGCGAAGTAGGCTTTATCATCGCAGGAATTAAAGATATCCAAGGCGCGCCTGTGGGCGACACCATTACCTTGGCTCGCGAGCCAGCTGACGCAATGCTTCCTGGCTTTAAAAAGGTTAAACCTCAGGTTTATGCCGGTATTTTCCCAATAAGCTCAGACGATTATGAAGATTTCCGTGACGCCCTGGCGAAATTAAGCCTGAACGACGCTTCACTATTCTATGAGCCAGAAAGCTCTGCAGCGCTAGGTTTTGGATTCCGTATTGGTTTCCTTGGCATGCTGCACATGGAAATCATTCAAGAGCGTTTAGAGCGTGAATATGACTTGGGTCTTATCACTACTGCGCCTACCGTAATATACGAAGTAGAAACGACCAAGGGCGAAACCCTTACCGTAGATAGCCCAGCTAAATTGCCTCCGGTAAATGATATCGCTGAAATTCGTGAGCCTATGGTTGAAGCCAATATTCTTGTGCCACAAGAGTATCTAGGCAACGTAATTACACTTTGCGTTGAAAAGCGCGGTATGCAAACCAACATGACATACCACGGTAAGCAAGTGGCGGTAACTTATGAACTGCCAATGGCAGAAGTGGTGCTCGATTTCTTCGACCGTTTGAAATCTACGAGCCGTGGTTTTGCATCGCTTGATTACAACTTTAAGCGTTTCCAGACATCAGACATGGTGCGTGTTGATATTCTAATTAACGGTGAACGTGTAGACGCGTTAGCGGTAATTACGCACAGAGAAAACTCTCAAGGCCGTGGTCGTGAGCTGGTCGAAAAGCTTCGCGAGCTTATTCCACGACAAATGTTCGATATCGCTATTCAGGCGGCTATCGGTAACCATATTGTTGCAAGAAGTACAGTTAAACAGCTACGTAAAAACGTAATCGCGAAGTGTTACGGCGGTGACGTAAGCCGTAAGAAGAAACTACTTCAAAAGCAGAAAGAAGGTAAAAAGCGAATGAAGCAAGTGGGTAATGTTGAATTGCCACAAGATGCGTTCCTTGCAGTATTGAAGGTGGGCAAATAATGGCGAATTACTTCTCCTTGATTTTGGTGGCACTCACCTTAATAACAGGATTAATCTGGCTAGTGGATAGCCTAGTGTTTGCACCAAAACGAAAAGCACGCTTACAGGCTGCGGCAACCGCAGAAGGAGCGGGCTATGGAGAAGATCCTCAACTGCCGTACCTTGTTGATACTTCGCAACAGATTTTTCCTGTTATTGCTTTCGTGTTGGTATTGCGTTCGTTTTTATATGAACCATTTCAAATTCCTTCAGGCTCAATGATGCCCACTCTGTTAGTGGGTGACTTCATTTTGGTTGAAAAGTTTGCCTATGGCGTGAAAGACCCGGTTTTCAGAAGTAAGCTGATTGAAACTGGCGTTCCAGAGCGTGGCGATGTGGTGGTTTTCAAGTACCCTGAAGAGCCTTCAATTGACTACATTAAGCGCGTGATCGGTTTACCGGGCGATACTGTGGTTTATCAAAATAAACAGGTTTATATCAAACCGAAGTGTGAGACTGGCAACAACTGCCCTAAATTGAAAGCCGTACCGCTGACGTTCCAAGAGCGTGGTGAGTTCGTACAGGACATGGCGCAGCTTATGCGTTACACCGAAGATTTAGGCACAGTAGAGCACGACATTTTGCGCCACCCAGTACGCGAGATATCGCCGGTTAATTTTTATACCCAGCCTGGAACGCGCAGCAATGAGTGGATTGTGCCAGAAGGTCAGTATTTCGTGCTAGGCGATAACCGTGATAACAGCCGCGACAGCCGTTTTTGGGGTTTTGTGCCAGATGCAAACTTGGTTGGAAAAGCGGTGGCGATTTGGATTTCATTTGAATTTGAGCGCAGTCCGTCAGACTTCCTTCCAACTTGGGTACCAACAGGTGTTCGATTTGAGCGAGCAGGTGGCATTCATTAATGCAGGGAATTGATAAATATCGTCGTCTGTACAAGGCGATAGGCTACACATTTAGCAATGAAGCTTTATTGGAACAAGCACTTACTCATCGCAGTGCGGCTAAACAGCACAATGAGCGACTAGAATTTTTAGGTGACGCTATTTTAGGCATGATTGTTGGGGAAACGCTGTTTAAGCGATTCCCAACTGTGCCAGAAGGCAAACTCACACGAATGCGCTCTACTTTGGTTAAAGGAGACACACTGGCAGAACTTGCAAAGGAAGCCAGTGTGGGTGAACTACTTAACTTAGGGCCCGGTGAGCTCAAAAGCGGTGGTCATCGTAGAAGTTCGATTTTAGCCGATGCAGTTGAAGCTATTTTAGGGGCTATTTATCTCGATTCCGGTATGGACGAGGTACGAGGCGTTATAGACCGTTTATGGGAAACCCGCATAAACAAACTAGACCCTAATGCCCACCCTAAAGACAGCAAAACTCGTCTTCAGGAGTTTTTACAAGGTCGTAAACAAGCGCTGCCAACCTATGAAGTGCTATCTATTTCAGGGAAAGATCATGCTCAGACTTTTGAAGTTAGCTGTCAGGTAGAAAGTCTACCAGAAGCGGTAGTGGCGTCTGGCAATAGCCGCCGAAAAGCAGAACAAGAAGCTGCTCGTTTAACATTGGAGAAGCTTGATGACAACGCATGATGAATCGAATTTGCCAGAAATGCCTGATATTCAAACTCGCTGTGGCCTAGTTGCCATAGTAGGTCGCCCTAATGTAGGTAAATCGACCTTGCTCAATCGCTTGCTAGGTCAAAAAGTAAGCATTACGTCGCGTAAGCCGCAAACCACGCGCCACCGTATTCTTGGTATAGACACCGACGGTGATTATCAAGCGATTTACGTTGATACCCCAGGGCTTCACCAAGACGAAAAGCGCGCGATTAATCGCTACATGAACCGCGCGGCATCAAGCTCTTTGGCTGAAGTTGGCCTTGTGCTTTTTGTTGTCGAAGGCGATCGATTCAACGCCGAAGATGAAATGGTATTAAGTAAGGTTAAACAAGCGAACCTTCCTTGCTATCTCATCGTAAACAAAATGGATAAGGTTGAAGATAAAGAAAACTTTATGGTTCACCTTAAAAAACTTGGCGAAAAGCACCCGTTTGAGCACATGATCCCTATCAGTGCTAAACAGGGCCGAATGGTTGACGAAATTAGAGAGTTAGTGGCCAAGTCGCTACCTAAAAGTGAGTTTTTCTTCCCGGAAGATTACATTACTGACCGCTCAAGCCGCTTTATGGCTGCTGAAATCATTCGCGAAAAGCTTATGCGCTTTACCGGCGATGAACTGCCTTACTCTACTACTGTGGAAATTGAGCAATTCAAAATGGCAGACAATGGTGTTTATCGTATCAGCGGTCTGATTTTGGTAGAGCGTGAAACCCAAAAACGCATGATCATCGGCAAAGGCGGAAAGCATTTGAAAACCATTGGTGAGCAAGCGCGTAAAGATATGGAAAACTTGTTCGACAACAAAGTATTTCTAGAACTTTGGGTGAAAGTGAAACAAGGCTGGGCAGACGATGAACGTGCTCTGCGCTCTCTAGGTTACGGAGACGACAGTAACTTCTAGTTCACGCTAATATTATCTTTATAACGCTAGTTAGCTGTAACTGGCGTTATATTAGCACGTTATATTAGCAAAGATAGTGAGTCAGCATTTTCGCCAAGTGGTGTAGCTGATGGCTTGTGGACAACTACCTCAGTTAGATGCGCTTATGTGAGCATTTACACGGTGGTTTATTTACTCGGTTTCAACATCTCTAGCAGGCACAACAACTTCTTTTTAGGAGCGGTATATGGCAATTTCAGATATGCGCAGGCAGTACTCAAAGGGCAGTTTGAGTGAGTCAGATATTACTTCAAGTCCATTTATCATGTTCGATAAATGGTTAAAAGACGCCATAGACGCCGGAATTCCTGATCCTACTGCAATGACGGTTGCCACCGTCGATGCCAACGGCCAACCCTCTCAGCGTATTGTTTTGTTAAAAGATGTCAGTGAAAAGGGCTTTGTGTTTTTCACTAACTTAGGCAGCCGTAAGGCACAAGAGTTAGCGGTAAACCCTAAAGTGTCGTGCCACTTTCCCTGGTTTTTTATGGAGCGTCAGGTTCGCGTATGTGGCAGCGTTGAAAAGCTTTCTGTTTCTGAGAATGCTGCTTATTTCTTTTCGCGACCGAAAGACAGTCAGCTAGCAGCGTACGCGTCAAAACAAAGCAAACCTATTGGCAGCAGGGAGCTTCTACTGACCCAGTTTAAGCAGTTAAAAGATAAGTTTGCTAACAAAGAGCTTCCCGTGCCGGACTTTTGGGGCGGTTTCAGGATCGTGCCTCATCAAATTGAGTTTTGGCAAGGTGGAGAAGATAGGCTACATGACCGCTTTGAATACAACAAAACTGAAGATGGCGCGTGGGTAACACAGCGCCTTATGCCGTAGGGAATACGTTCACCTTTCGTTCCCGCTAAAGTACTTCACTAGAATGTGAGCCCGTTTAACTATTGAGCTTGTAGATAGCGTGCGGCGAGATAAGTAACAAGGAGGCATCGAAACCGTGATTGATAGTCATTGCCATCTCGACTTACTTGCACAAAAGAAAGATCTTAGAGTTGCATTAGAAAGCGCCAAAGCCGCAGGGCTTACCCGCATCATGGCGCCTAGCATTACCCCCGAATCTTGGCAGGCGTTACAAGCGCTCAATGAACGCTATGAAAGCCTTTTATCTATTGATACTGCGCTTGGACTCCATCCTTATTTTTTAACTGGCAGTGAGCTTGAAAAGCCAGAGCAAACACTCAAGAAGAGTCTTCGTCAACTTGAGGACGCTACGGCTAACTTGCACCCTTCGGTAAAAGCCGTGGGGGAAACAGGTATCGATGGGCATATAAGCGTGCCATTAGCGCTTCAAAAGGAAGCGCTACATAACCATTTGAAACTTGCCGATAAAGTATCGTTACCCGTAATTTTACATCACAGAAAAAGTCATCACCTGCTAGTTGAAGCATTGAAGCAAACCAAATACCAAGGTATAGGCGTTGTACATGCTTTTTCAGGAAGTATTGAAGTGGCCAAAGGGTATATTGATAGAGGGTTTTACCTAGGTGTAGGCGGTACGATTACCTATGAGCGTGCTCAAAAAACACGAAACACCCTTGGGTTTTTGTTAGAACACCATTTTGATAAATTGCTTTTAGAAACGGATGCCCCTGATATGCCCATGTGCGGTAGACAAGGAGAAGCAAACGAACCTCGTTATTTATCAGATGTCGTTGATGTTATAAGCGACCGCTATGGCATGTCACATAAAGAAATAGTGTCCACCACCACAGCGAACTACACTCGACTATTTGATATTGATGCTGGAAGTGAAGCATAGACTTCCAAATTAGCTATCTAGCGCTTCTCTTTATTTCTTTTTGATTCGATTACCTGAATAAACCATGGGCGAGATTTATAAAAGGCCCGGGTTAGGTAAATACCTAGCATGAGCGCTAAAAAGACGAGAATACACGCAATAAGAGCAAGCTGGTAACGCAATGTCAGTGGACTCTCGAGGACAGCCTGCGTGTTCATGTGAATATTCACATAACCTAGTAAATTTTCATTATCGTCAGTGATAACGCCAACATAGGTTAGCGGCGTTACACTTTGCGACTGACTCATCGACACCACACTGGCAATTTGAGGCAAAGGAGCAATATACCTCCCGTCCTTATCAAACACAGACAAGGCAAGAATGTGTGGCTCGTCGACCAAAATAGAGGCGACACTTTCAATATACTCCCGTTGAGTGAGAGTATCAGATAGCGCGGAATCTACATTGTTCTCAGTTTCCTGATTCGAAAGTGCGTCAGCGATAAAGGCAGGTTGTAGCAGTTTTGCATACTGCCTTGCAATGCTCTCTCCAGAGAAGCGAGTTTGCACGGTAAGCCAGTCGTTTTGGTATTGTTGGAATAACAGAAGCAATACCACTATCAAAGCAAACACCGCACTCACTACTATTGTGTGGAACAATCGCTTTAGAACTGTGTACAACGAATGCGAGTCATTCTTTGTTTGTGAAGCTGCTTTGCTTAGCCCGTCTACCAATTCGCTTTTCCATAAAGTCACGAGGGTTGCCTAACAGTAGGATAATTCGAAATAATTTAAAAGGAGATATTTTATTAGTTAGCCTAATTGGTTAGCATTAGAGCACCATTTGCCAATCACCGCAGTTTCTGTGTGCGTTATGAAAGACACTCTTCTTAATAATATCGATAATGACGATATCCATTTAGCTTCTCTTTTGTCTCATGTAGTTAGCAATAGTCACAAAGACAGTGCGTATTCACATACGTTAACCGTTATTGGTCAAGCTGTAACACCTTATCTACTGCACAGCGTTTTAATTAAACTCAACGATGTGTTTACTCCTTCTAGCGCTGCTTTCCATCATTTACACAAGCAAATGGGGGATGATGTAATAGAAATTAGAGGTGCTTTGCAAAACACTGAACTTGAGCAGATTAAGCCACTGCTGGGCGACGTATCCAAGGCATATAATGTTGATGTTGGTTTGCAGGGCTCTCGCCCCTCATTGTCTGAGCCAGGACTACTGGTCATGGACATGGATAGCACTGTCATCGCGATTGAATGTATCGATGAAATAGCTAAATTGGCGGGTGTTGGCGAGCAGGTGGCAGAAGTTACCGCTAAGGCAATGCGTGGAGAAATTGCGTTTAATGATAGCTTAACGCATAGAGTGGCCTGCTTGGAAGGCGTGCCAGTTAGTCACCTTAATCAAATTCGTGACAGCATACCTATCATGCCCGGCATTCAAGCCTTGCTTACTCACTTGAAACAGCATAATTGGAAATTAGCGATCGCCTCAGGTGGATTCACCTTTTTCGCTGACCACCTAAAAGCAAGGCTTGGACTCGATTTTGCCATTTCTAACACGCTTGCGGTGAAAAACGAGCAGCTGACTGGAAAAGTAGAGGGTGAAATTGTCAATGCAGACGTTAAGGCGCGAACCGTAAACGCCCTTGCCGAGAAGTGGCAAATTTCAGCCAAACAAACCGTTGCTATGGGTGATGGAGCTAACGATTTGGTCATGATGGCTGAATCAGCGCTAGGCGTGGCGTGTCACGGTAAGCCACTGGTTAATGAAAAGGCGGATGTGGCAATCCGCATTGGCAGTTTACATAGCCTTCTGTATTTTCTAGACAAGTAGTTAGCGAGAGTCTGTAATACAAGCGTTAGTTTTGGGGCAATAAAACTAGCGCTTCACACTTTATCGGTTACCTTTCACCAGCCACAAGTTTCCAAAATCTTGTGATTAAAATCCTCCCGTGATGGGTTTTAACCTTCGGGCTCATTTAAATTGATAGGCTTTGCGATTTCACTACGCGTTGCGCGCAATGGCCTTAGGTTGAACCGCACTTTTTAACGTTTTATTTGCCGTGATGTCTTCCACTGTAAAGCCGTATCTTATAAGTACTTCATCTGTGACATCGACTAGATGAGAGCACGCTGCAATACTCCACATTTTCTTCTCTAGCTCACGGGCCCGGTGCATGGCGTACATGGTGACGTAATTGATTTCCGTTTGCAGCATGGTCATGTCTGGCTTGCCGGTTGTGGTTAGCATGACATGAATAGCTACGAACTGGCCGCGAACCATAGCTTCTCTAATAAACGCTCGGCGCTGCTCGTTATTTTCGAATTTATCGGAATAGCGAGGAATGATCGCCATTCGCGGCTCTTTTTGTGATGCATCGAATGAGATAAATAATTCCTGTCGCAACGGCATATTTTCAAGCTTAACGGCCTTAATGCCACTTTGTACAAAAGGTATATCTTGTTTTCGGTCTCTAAAGAGAAACTCTAAATTCACTTGCCCACGTTCGGCGTATTGCGTGGTTAGGGTGGTTATGCGTTCGTCCTGCTTTCCGACAATACAAGCCTGTGGAGTGTAGCGAACACCTTCCTTACTCATTAAGAAGGATAGGGAAGTAGCGTTTCGCGCATTAATACAACGAAGCGCTTGTCCCATGCCTGGTACTTCTTCTTCGTCGTTCTCTACTTTAAGGCTGCCTTTGTTCTTTTTAATCAGTTCTTCAAAGAAGTTTCTAGCACTTTTGCCCTCGTCGCCCGGCATAGTTTTTAAATGAAGAATGTTCTTGTCGACGTTGTGATAAATGATTTCGTATTGCAAATGCATGATATCAAAGGAACTGGCAATTTCTTGCAGACGAGGGAAGGCGACTTCTACTTTGCCCTCTAAATTACCTTTATATTCTTTGCTCAACTCTATACGAAGTCCAAGTCCATGCACCGAAATATCTTCGCTGATCCCTTTGTGCACCAGTTCTTCATTATTGAAGCGAGCTTCAATTTGGGTTCTCAGCTGATAGCGACTTTCAATGCGTTGCTCTTCATATTTAAACCTGACAACCTGAACATTCGAAGGAGCGCGATTGCGCGGATGCCCAAAATTTCGCAGATGAGAGAGGTTTTCTCGATTAAACTTAAACTCGTTGTAGGTCTCTTGCCCTGTTACTGAGGTTACATCGGTTACGTGTGCCAAGAATCGCAGGTTTTTCAGCTTTGACATTAGTCGAGCCGATGGCGGAGTGTTCAGTTTTTTAACTTTATTACCGACAGAATCCGGAATGGAAAGCGGAATATGGGCCTGCTCAGGGTCAACCTCTGTTAAGGTTATTTTAAATACACGCCAACTCGCTTTTTTAGAGCCAAACCCTAAAAATACTCGGGTTAGTACGTCTTTTTGCAAGAGTTCCTCGTAAGACGCTGAGTAAAAATAGACCTTGTCGTTCTGCAAATGAGTAAAACTAAATACGAAAATCTCTCTTACTTCTTCTGACTTCTGCAATAAGCGCATAAGCCTTTCCTGGGTGAGTAAGAAGTTCAATCGACAGTTATCGTCTTCGTCTTGCCAATACTGTACGGTTTCGCGGTTCACTTCGTTAACCATAGCAAACCGGGGAACCAGCGTTTTATTAATGACGTCTATATACACCGGCAACGTGGGGCTACGCGGCGAAAAGTACTGCTCACAAATTTTACTGGTAATCGCCTCAATCGTATTGCTCATATTAACTTTATATCGGCGTTTATTGCCGTGTATAAAGCTTTCTAAGAATTTGTCGAATGCGGGGCTTGGCTTTTCTTTATCGCGCTGCAAGGCAAGATAGTTAACATCGTTTTTAGTTATTATCTTTACGAGCTTATATGCAATGCCATTCTTTTTGTCCATGGCAAATTCATTCTCTAAGCCCCTAAAGAATATAAACAGCGTTTCTCCTTTTTTGAAAAACGCGTCTTTAGAGAGTTTTACCTGCAAGCCTTCAAGAGATATATCAACACTCAAACCGCGCATTGATTGATTGGCGCTATTGAATAATTCTACCGCCACAGCGAAGTTCATGCGTTCAGCGTTGCGCTGTCTGTAATCAAGCAGGTTTACGGTAGGAACTTTAAACTGCTCCAATACTGCTGAGCGCTTTTTGAGTTCAGGATTTTCTTTATCAGCGCGTTCTTGTGCGAGTTCTTTTTCGCGCATTAAGCGAAAGTTGTTTTCGGTGTTTTGTACCGCTTCGTAAACACCGTAAGTATATCGGCCAAATACCCTCAACTGCTCTTCAAACTTGTCAACAGCGACGTCATCCATGTAATGGCTACGTCCTTCGTGTACATATTTATTGCACTTTCCGTCAACATGACCACGCAAGTCTATGGTGCGCATACAGGGTTTGGCTAGGCGTTTCACTTCCATTTTGATGAGGAAGCGCTTTTCTTTCGGCACATCAGATGCAGTTTGAAGCAATACCTGATTAAACTCAGGCTCATTAACCATGGGCTTTAGCTGTTCAATAATATCAGCATATTGCTTTAAATCTTGACTCATGAATGCGCAACTTTGTTGTTTAGTATCATTATTTTAGTTGTTATCGGCAAATCAGCAAAACTCATTAACCCGTAAAGTCGTTATACTTTTGTACCAGTTTTACTGGAGGAGAACTGACCTTAGGTTTGTGCTTATTTCACCGTTGTTAAGTGTTAGAATACTCTTTTTAAGCAATGGATAAAACTGGAATATGGCAAAACGTAAAACTGCTTATGTGTGTTCTGACTGCGGTGCAGAGTTCCCTCGCTGGCAAGGTCAATGTTCGGAGTGTAAAGCGTGGAATACGATAAGTGAGTTTGTGGTTGCAAGTGCCAAAAGTGTCGCACGCCAAACCACGTCAGGCTATGCAGGGCAAACCGCTGCCAAAATTGAGACATTAAATGCAATAGATCTCGAATCACTACCGCGATTCTCGTCAACATTTAAAGAGCTAGATAGAGTGTTAGGGGGCGGAATAGTCCCTGGGGCAGCTATGTTAATTGGTGGCTCGCCAGGAGCGGGAAAGAGTACGCTTCTGCTTCAAGTAATGTGTCAGATGGCAAAAAGTGAAACCGCGCTTTATGTCACAGGGGAAGAGTCGCTTCAGCAAGTCGCCATGCGAGCAAAGCGCTTAAATCTACCTGATGACAAGCTGATGATGTTAGCCGAAACAAACGTGGAAACCATCTGCGATTTAGCCCTTACGAAAAAGCCTAAAATTATGGTTATCGACTCTATTCAGGTGATGCACGTGTCAGACGTGCAGTCTGCGCCAGGCAGTGTGTCGCAAGTACGAGAAAGCGCGGCGTATTTAACGCGCTTTGCCAAGCAAAATCATATTGCTATGTTCATTGTTGGCCATGTAACAAAAGACGGTAACTTGGCGGGTCCGAAAGTTCTTGAGCACTGTATCGACAGCTCTATGATGCTGGAAGGAGAAAGTGATGGTCGCTACCGTACGCTTCGAAGTCATAAAAACCGCTTTGGTGCGGTAAATGAGCTCGGCGTGTTTGCCATGACAGAAAAAGGCCTTAAAGAGGTAAGCAACCCATCGGCCATATTCTTAAGTCGAGGTGACAATGAAACGCCAGGGTCTAGCGTTATGGTTATCTGGGAGGGCACCCGCCCGTTACTTGTAGAAATACAGGCGTTGGTAGACTATTCGCAGATGTCGAACCCAAGGCGAATCGCTGTAGGGTTGGATCAGAACCGTTTGTCGATGCTGCTCGCGGTTTTGCATCGCCATGGCAATGTGCAAATGAACGATCAAGACGTTTTTGTCAACGTGGTAGGTGGTGTAAGAGTATCAGAGACCAGTGCAGACTTAGCCTTATTATTGGCCATGATTTCAAGCTTTAGAAATCGCTCGCTGCCCAGAGATTTAATTGTATTCGGCGAAGTCGGGCTAGCCGGCGAGATTCGCCCGGTTCCTAACGGAACGGAACGCATTATCGAAGCAGCGAAACATGGTTTTAAGCGGGCGATCGTGCCAAAAGCCAATGCGCCTAAGCAAGCCATTAATGGTATGAAAGTGGTGCCGGTAGCGCGCTTATCTGAGGCGTTAGACGCGCTTGAGTAATGCGAAAGGCTCAACATTTAAGTAAAGTGTTGACGGTGCCTGTTAAATTGAAAGGCCTATTAAATGGGTCTTTCCTGCATTAAACGAGTGAAACGCGTTTTTTAAAGGTTAATGTGGCGCCTGATAAACCGCATCAACTAATGCATTCAGGTCTTTCTCTTCAATACTGGCGTCATCGCTGTTTAAAGTAATTAAACGACGAAGGGCGCTAATGCTGTCTACATCCATTCGCTCAACTTTACAGCCTAATGAAACCCGTTCTTTTCTACTGTCGGCATGACGATACAACTGCGAAATAGAAAGGGTTATTACAGGACTGTCTTCATTTGCTTGGAAGGTAGCAGTGTAAGGGTCGTGACTGTCAAAAGGTAAGTGTGACAACGCCGTTTCGGTAGCTTGAAGTTTAATGCCTTGAAGCGATACGTCGCTGACTACCACATCAATACTAACGTCATTGTGTGCCAGTGTGCCATTTACATTCAGTGACACCCGTTGAAATTGGCGCTTATCCGTCATTTTTCAAATACCCAGTTATCATTAACGCTGTTATATCAGTCCGCGTAGATAATTGCCCACTGAGTGGGTAATGACCTATGCGGACTGGTATTAGTATTGGCTAATTTGCGTGGGTTCGCAATGAAAAGCGAACAAATAAAAAAGCCGCTATCAGCGATAGCGGCTTTAGGCGTAAAGCAGAGATACAGCTCTTACATCTCTGAATTTGTGTTATTTAGACATACGCTTATATTTAAGGCGGTGCGGTTCAACCACATCTTGTCCAAATTCTTGCTTCAACCAGCTTTCGTAGTCTGAGTAGTTACCTTCGAAGAAGTTGATGTTACCTTCATCGCGGTAATCCATAATGTGTGTTGCTACACGGTCTAGGAACCAGCGGTCGTGCGAGATAACCATGGCACAGCCTGGGAACTCCAACAACGCGTTTTCCAAGGCGCGAAGTGTTTCTACGTCTAGGTCGTTGGTTGGCTCATCCAGTAGCAATACGTTACCGCCTGCTTTAAGCAGTTTCGCAAGGTGAACACGGTTACGCTCACCACCTGACAAGTCTTTGATGAACTTCTGCTGGTCGGTGCCTTTAAAGTTAAAACGGCTGCAGTAGGCGCGGCTGTTAATTTCAAAGTTACCAATGCGAATAATGTCTTGTTCGTCAGAAATTTCTTTCCACACGGTGTTGTTTTCGTTCATGTGGTCGCGGAACTGTTCTACCGCAGCAATTTGAACGGTTTCACCTAAATCGATGGTCCCTGAATCAGGTTGCTCAGCACCAGTAAGCATTCTGAACAAGGTTGATTTACCCGCGCCGTTAGGGCCAACGATACCTACAATGGCACCCTTTGGTACTTTAAACGTTAAGTCGTCGATAAGTACGCGATCGCCATACGACTTTTTAAGGTTGCTTACTTCAATAACCTTGTCACCTAAGCGTTCACCTGGTGGAATGAAAAGCTCATTGGTTTCATTACGCTTTTGGTAATCGCTGGTAGATAGTTCTTCAAAGCGGGCCATACGAGCTTTACTTTTAGCATGACGACCTTTCGGGTTTGAGCGTACCCACTCAAGTTCCTGTTTCATGCTCTTCATACGCGCCGTTTCGGTACGCTCTTCTTGCTCAAGTCGGTTTTCTTTTTGCTCCAACCAAGAAGAGTAGTTACCTTCCCACGGAATACCTTCACCACGGTCAAGTTCTAAAATCCAACCTGCAACGTTATCAAGGAAGTATCTATCGTGGGTAATAGCGACTACCGTACCTTCATAATCGTGAAGGAAACGCTCTAGCCATGCCACTGATTCTGCGTCTAAGTGGTTAGTGGGTTCATCTAGAAGCAACATTTCAGGCTTTTCTAGAAGTAGGCGGCACAGCGCTACACGGCGGCGTTCACCACCAGATAGTTTGCTAACGTCCGCATCCCACGCTGGAAGGCGAAGGGCATCAGCAGCACGCTCCAATGCATTTTCTAAGTTGTGGCCATCTTTGGCTTGAATAATAGCCTCTAACTCGCCCTGCTCTTTAGCAAGGGCGTCAAAATCAGCGTCTGCTTCTGCATAAGCTGCATATACTTCATCTAGGCGAGTTAATGCGTGTTTAACGTCGGCGACGGCTTCTTCGATATTGCCGCGAACATCTTTTGTTTCATCAAGCTGAGGCTCCTGAGGAAGGTAGCCCACTTTTAAGCCCGGTTGAGGGCGCGCTTCACCTTCAATATCGGTATCTACGCCAGCCATAATGCGAAGTAAGGTTGATTTACCTGCACCGTTTAGGCCTAGCACACCAATTTTGGCGCCTGGGAAAAAGCTAAGTGAGATATTTTTTAGAATGTGTCTATTAGGTGGGACGATTTTGCCCACGCGATGCATACTGTAAACGTATTGAGCCATGCTCTATCCTCGCTGAAAAAGCGGTGAAAAATAATAAAGTCCTAATTGGGCGTATTCTACTCGTAAGAGGGTAGTTTATGCTAGAGCCTGTTGACCTTTGATGTACAGAAAAGGTCAATAGGCCCTTGTCACTTATGCTCGGCGTTTTTCGTGCTTGATGAAAATTTGAGCGCTCATTTTAAAAAGTTTGATTTATGCGTCGGTTGATGAGGCGATTTAAGGTAAACTTGGTTTCATTATAAAGGGTAAGCGTGTGCTTTCTGGGGAGTTTGTAGCCACCAGATATAGCCTAAAAGCGTTAGACTCAAAACCAGAGCCTGTAGGATTGTTTCGCGATTAAAAGGGTTTCCAACTAAACCTAAATTTCTACAATAAAAGTCAACAGGTTCTATCGATATCTCTGAACAGGTAATTTAAATGACTGCTATGAATAAACGCACATACAGTTTGGATGAGCTTGCTAAGCACGTGAATGGGGAAGTGCAGGGTGATGGAAATATCACGATATCTGCAGTAGGTACGTTATCTGGTGCAGCATCGCACCAAATTTCGTTTCTAACAAATCCTAAATACAAGCCGCAGTTAAAAGATACTCAGGCTGGTGCGGTAATTCTGCACAAAAACTTAAAAGATGATAGCCCAGTTCCAGCGTTGGTTGTGGCAAACCCTCATGCAGCGTTCGCCCTCATCGCTCAGTTGTTTGATACTACCCCAGCGGTAGCGACAGGTATTGCTGATACAGCGGTTATTGCGCCATCTGCCCGCATCGGCAGTGATGTATCGCTAGGCCACAATGTAATCATTGAAGAGAACGTGGTTTTAGGCGATAGAGTTACTGTAGGCGCGAATACGGTTATTCGTAGAGGTACCCATATTGGTGAAGGCTGTACCATTCACCCGAACGTAACTATCTATCATGACGTTGTGATTGGTAAGCGCGTGACAATTCATAGCCAAACAGTTATTGGTGCGGCAGGCTTTGGTTACGCAAACGATAAAGGCGTTTGGATCCCTATTCCACAAACAGGGTCGGTTCGCATTGGTGACGACAGTCAGATTGGCGCAAGCAGCAGCATTGACCGCGGCGCCATGGAAGATACGATTTTAGGCACTAACGTTATTATCGATAACCAAGTACAAATTGGCCACAACTGTATTATTGGTGATCATTCTTGTATTTGCGGTGCTACAGGTATTGCCGGTAGCTGCCATATCGGCAAACACGTTATTATCGGTGGTGGAGTTGGCATTAACGGTCACATAAGCATTTGCGACAATGTTCAGGTGACTGGCTACACCATGATTGTACAAGATATCACTGAACCGGGCGTTTATTCTTCTGGCCAGCCAGCACAAACTAACCGTGACTGGCGCAAAAATACGGTTCGCCTTGCCAAAATTGGTAGTTTATTTGACCGTGTTAAAGCCCTAGAAAAACAGGTCTGATCTCGCGCTGGCGCAGGTATTTCGTTAAACCTGCGCCATTTATATTAATTTGGTCATAAAGCGGTATACAAGCACCCGAAAATGACTAGAATATGGCTCGAATTTGAGCAATCAGTGCGTAACGCCATATAAAAACCGCAGTTAAGGAGCCCCCATGTTTTCTCGCGAAATGAATATAGCCGACTTCGATCCTGAATTAGCCGATGCAATGTCTAAAGAGGTTGAGCGTCAAGAACATCACATTGAGCTTATTGCCTCTGAGAACTACTGTAGCCCACGTGTAATGGAAGCACAGGGTTCGCAGCTTACTAATAAGTACGCTGAAGGTTACCCAGGCAAGCGCTATTACGGTGGTTGTGAGCACGTAGACGTTGTTGAACAACTTGCTATTGACCGTGCAAAAGCACTATTTGGTGCAGACTACGCGAACGTTCAACCGCACGCTGGTTCACAAGCTAACTCTGCCGTATTCATGGCACTACTTGACGCAGGCGATACGGTATTGGGAATGAGCCTTTCTGAAGGTGGTCACCTTACTCACGGTTCACACGTAAACTTCTCTGGTAAAACCTACAATGCTGTTCAGTATGGTCTGAACAAAGAAACCGGTGAAATCGATTACGCTCAGGTTGAGGCACTTGCTAAAGAGCACAAGCCGAAAATGATTATCGGTGGTTTCTCTGCGTATTCTGGCATTGTTGATTGGGCAAAATTCCGTGAAATCGCTGATAGCGTTGGCGCTTACTTGCTCGTAGATATGGCGCACGTAGCAGGTCTTGTAGCAGCGGGCGTCTATCCAAACCCGCTTCCTCACGCTCACGTGGTAACAACGACTACTCATAAAACCCTTGCTGGCCCACGTAGTGGTTTAATCCTTTCTTCATGCGGCGATGAAGCGATTTACAAAAAGCTAAACAGCTCTGTATTCCCAGGCAACCAAGGTGGCCCTCTTTGCCACGTGATCGCAGCTAAAGCGGTTGCATTCAAAGAAGCACTACAGCCAGAATTTAAAGTGTATCAGCAGCAGGTTGTTGCAAATGCGAAAGCTATGGTTTCTGTAATGCAAGAGCGCGGTTATAACATCGTTTCTGGCGGTACTGACAACCACTTGTTCCTTCTTGACCTTATCGACAAGGACATTACCGGTAAAGATGCTGACGCAGCACTTGGTGCCGCAAATATTACGGTAAACAAAAACTCAGTGCCAAATGACCCGCGTTCACCGTTTGTAACCAGCGGTCTTCGTATTGGTAGCCCAGCGATTACTCGCCGTGGTTTCAAAGAAGAACAAGCTAAACAAGTTGCAACATGGATTTGCGACATTCTAGATAACATGGGCGATGAGTCTGTTATCAAACGTGTTCAAGACGAAGTGGTTGCACTTTGCGCACAATTCCCTGTTTATAAATAAATAGGTTTGTGTTTTATTGCGTACTTTGGTACTAATGCTGGACTAACTAGTCTAGGTTTAATTTAGATACCTAAGTACGCAATATTTAAGGATTATTCATGTTTTGCCCGTTTTGTTCAGAACAAGAAACAAAAGTCATTGATTCTCGTTTGGTTGCAGAAGGGCAACAGGTGCGTAGACGCCGTGAATGTATGGTGTGTCACGAGCGCTTCACGACCTTTGAAAGTGCCGAGCTCGTGATGCCTCGCGTTATTAAACGCGATGGTTCTCGTGAACCGTTTAACGAAGATAAACTTCGTGCAGGCTTGCAACGCGCACTCGAAAAGCGCCCTGTGAGCACAGAAAAAGTTGAACAATGTATCCTCTCACTTAAGTCACAGTTGCGCGCAACCGGTGAACGTGAAGTGAGCAGTGAACTGCTCGGCAACCTAATTATGAAAGCCCTCAAAGAACTCGACAAAGTTGCTTATGTCCGGTTCGCCTCCGTTTATCGCTCTTTCGAAGATATTCGCGAATTCGGAGAAGAGATTGCGCGATTAGGAGATTAAGTCGGCGACCTCTCAAACATTAGGCACTTAGGGCTACAACAGGAATCCAAGTGAACCACGATACGGTTAAAAACGATTATTTTTGGATGGCAAAAGCCATTCAGCTTGCCCAACAAGGGCGTTTTACCACTTCTCCTAACCCTCGCGTAGGCTGTGTAATTGTTGACGAAAACAATCAATTGCTTGGTCAGGGATATCACATTCAAGCTGGTACACCCCATGCCGAAGTGCATGCATTAAGACAAGCATCTAACGCACGTCCGCTAGGCGCAAAGGGCGCGACGGCATACGTTACACTTGAACCTTGTAGTCATTTTGGTCGCACACCGCCTTGCGCTGTTGCCTTAGTAGAAGCAAAGGTAGCGCGTGTTGTTATTGCTATGACCGACCCGAATCCAAACGTATGCGGTAACGGTATTAGCATTCTGCAGGAAGCAGGCATCGAAGTGGTAAGCGAAGTGATGGCTGCTGAGGCCGCAGCGCTAAACCCTGGGTTTATTAAACGCATGCTTACTGGTAAGCCCTTTGTTCGCGTGAAATTAGGCATTAGCCTAGATGGAAAAATAGCCCTTCAAAATGGGGTGAGTCAGTGGATTACTGGTGCAGAAGCAAGGCGGGATGTGCAACAGTATCGTGCACAAAGTTGCGTGGTGCTCACAGGCTCAGGTACGGTGAAAGCCGATAACCCTAGCCTCTTAGTTCGTGAAAAAGAGGCTCAGTTTGAAAAGTATCCACTAGATCATATCCGCCAGCCAGCCCGTGTGGTTGTAGATAGCAAAAGTAAGCTTAGTAGAGACTACACACTTTTTAACGACGGCAATATTACGTTCACGGCGACGTCACAGGCTCACCCAGACACCGCTACTCAGCACTATCTCCAACTGGACGAAAAAGACGGTAAGCTCGACTTACATGCGCTAATGTCAGCATTGGGTGACAAGCAATACAATGAAGTTTGGGTGGAAGCAGGCCCTGGCCTTGCCGGTGCATTATTGCAAGAAGGGCTGGTGGATGAACTTATATGCTACCAAGCGCCTAAGCTTTTAGGTGATAAGGGAGTCAGTATGGTTAATTTACCCGCGTTCACGTCGCTAAATGAATGTATTTCGCTTTCGCTTATTGAAAATCGTCAAGTGGGTAACGATATTAAGCTTATCTTCCGTCCTGATGTTAGCAACACCCGTGGTTAACGCGATTAAAGAGGAACTTTATGTTTACTGGAATTATTCAAGCGCTAGGTACAATTAAGAAGCTTGATAACCGTGGCAACGATATTCGACTTACCGTTTCATCGCCTACGCTTGATATGTCTGATGTCGCACTCGGCGACAGTATTGCGACCAATGGTGTTTGCTTAACAGTTACTGATATGGGCCCCGATTATTATTGTGCAGATGTGTCGGCAGAGACCATCAAATTAACAGGCTTTGCACATTACAGCGCAGGCTCTACGGTGAATCTTGAGAAAGCGATGCGTCCAAGCGACCGTTTAGGCGGACATATCGTTTCCGGTCACGTTGATGGTGTAGGCGAGGTTACACAAATCATTAAGCACTCAGACTACGTAGAGTTCTGGGTAAAAGCGCCAGAAGCCTTGGCTAAATATATTGCGCATAAAGGTAGTATCACCGTTGATGGTATCAGCTTAACTGTTAACGAAGTTAATGGCGCAGAATTTATGCTTTGGATCATTCCTCATACATTGCAAGAAACCATTATGGGGAGCTATAAGGTGGGCACAGCGGTGAACTTAGAGGTTGATGTTATTGCGCGCTATTTAGAGCGACTGATGTTGGGCGACAAAGCCGCCGAACCAAAAAGCAAAGGCATTGACATGGCATTTCTTGCCGAGAACGGATTTTTAAGAAAATAACCCTACAAGAAGCACACAACATGGTATTTAACACTACACAAGAAATTATTGAAGACATTCGCCAAGGTAAAATGGTTATCTTGATGGATGACGAAGACAGGGAAAATGAAGGCGATTTGATAATGGCGGCAGAGCATGTGACGCCTGAAGCCATTAACTTTATGGTAACCCACGCTCGCGGTTTAGTGTGTTTACCAATGACGCAAGAGCGCTGTCGCACCCTGAACCTTCCGCTTATGGTGGATAAAAACGAAGCACAATTTTCTACCAACTTCACTGTGTCTATTGAAGCGGCAACCGGCGTGACCACAGGCATTTCGGCGGCAGATCGCGCAACAACCATTAAAGCTGCTGTAGCGAAAGACGCGAAAGCGACAGACATTGTACAGCCGGGTCATATTTTTCCGCTAATTGCTAAAGACGGTGGCGTGTTAAACCGCGCAGGTCACACAGAAGCCGGTGTAGATTTACCGCGTTTGGCAGGGTTAGAGCCTGCTGGGGTTATTGTAGAAATCCTCAATGAAGACGGCACGATGGCCCGTCGTCCAGAACTAGAAAAGTTTGCTGAAAAACATAATCTTAAAATCGGCACCATTGCTGATTTAATTGAATATCGCAATCTCAACGAAACCACCATTCAAAAGGTCGCTCAATGCAATATGCCAACCGAGTATGGTGATTTCGAGCTTCACACGTTTAAAGACAGCATCGACAACCAACTTCATTTCGCACTTAAAAAAGGCGAAATTAAAGAAGATGAGCCGACACTTGTACGTGTACACCTTCACAATACGTTTAGTGATCTTCTTGGGTCTACCCGCGGTATTCATCGCTCGATGACGCTTGCAGATGGCATGCGCAAAATTTCAGAAGACGGTGGCGTATTGGTGCTATTAGGTAAAGAAGAGCATATTGAAAGTCAGGTACGCCGCTTTGCCGCAGAAGACCGAGGCGAGCGCCCGACTGGCGCTGACTGGCAGGGATCGTCACGCACTATTGGTGTAGGCAGTCAAATTCTAGCATCAATGGGCGTACACAAAATGCGTCTTCTTAGTAAACCAATTAAATATCACGCACTTTCAGGTTACGGCCTTGAAGTAGTGGAGTACGTGCACGACTAGTACTTAGCTGTAGGGCGGAGCTAAAGTGGAGAGGGAGTGCTCGTCGCAAACACGCGGTGAATACATCCTTGTACGCTCCGCCACCGCATTCATGCGGTGGAGGGTTTTCGACAAGCACTCCCTTCCCACATTGAGTTAAGCTAACGTACCCGTTTACGAATAGTTGAAGTTAAAGAAACAATCGATTTAGTTTGGGCGCAGTTGTGGTATACTTCGCGCCGTTTTTTCTCGAGGAATGAATCCATGCAGGTAATTGAAGGTAATATCAGAGCAACCGGTAAGAAATTTGCTATCGTTGTATCACGCTTTAATAGCTTTGTAGTTGAAAGCTTACTTGAAGGTGCACTAGATACACTAGAGCGTCACGGTGAAGTGAGTGATGACGATATCACGTTAGTACGTGTACCTGGTGCTTACGAGTTACCTGTAGTAGCTAAGAAATTAGCTGAGAAAAAGTCATTTGACGCCATCATCGCACTAGGTGCGGTTATTCGTGGTGGTACGCCACACTTTGATTTTGTAGCAGGCGAATGCAACAAAGGTCTTGCGCAAGTTTCTCTTGAATACGGTGTACCCGTATCATTTGGCGTAATTACAACAGATTCAATTGAACAGGCTATCGAGCGTTCAGGAACCAAAGCGGGCAACAAAGGTGCAGAAGCTGCACTTGGTGCGCTGGAAATGGTTAACGTTATCGATGCTGTTGAAAAGCTTTAAGGTAAACATTAAGTGAAAGTTTCAGCTCGTCGTAAAGCCCGTGAACTCGCTCTGCAAGGCGTGTATTCATGGCAAATGAGTCACAACGATATTCAGCAGGTTGAACTGGCGCTAGCCACCAGTAACGACATGCAAAAGGTAGATATGGCGTATTTCCAAGCTCTGCTTCGCGGTGTTGCACACAACGCAAGTAAACTTGATGCGACCATCAAGCCTTACCTTGGCCGTTTGCCTGAAGAGTTAGACGCTATTGAAAAAGCAATCTTGCGCATTGCGACGCTGGAACTGACCGAGCGCATTGACGTCCCTTACCGCGTAATTATTAATGAGGCGATTGAGCTTGCTAAAGCATTTGGTGCTGAAGAAAGTCACAAGTTCATTAATGGTGCACTGGACAAAGCAGTGCGCACATTGCGCAAAGACGAGCGCGACTAACCTTACCGTGGCGGCATGGACTGCCGCTAAAAGGGTTTAAAAATTACCGTGAAAGAATTTGATCTTATCGGCCGCTACTTTTCAAACAGCGGCCACAAACGCAAAGACGTTGTTATTGGTATTGGTGATGACTGTGCTGTAACAACGGTTCCTGAAAACCAACAGCTTGCCGTTACCACAGATACCCTGGTTGCAGGTGTGCACTTTTTGAAAGACGCACCGGCGAAGTCTGTTGCGTATAAAACAGTGGCGGTAAACTTAAGCGACCTTGCCGCAATGGGCGCAGAGCCAGCGTGGATTAGCTTATCTCTGTCATTACCGGAAGTCGACGAAACTTGGCTAGATGACTTTGTTTCGGGCCTTTATGAGCTAACTCAGTACTATTCTGTACAGCTAATCGGTGGCGATACGGTTAAAGGCCCAATGGCGTTCACGATTACAGCTCAAGGCTTCATACCGCCAGGTTCTGAGCTAACGCGTAGCGGCGCTAAGCCAGGTCATTGGCTTTATGTCACGGGAACGCTTGGTGACGCAGGTGCAGGTTTAGACATCCTGCAAAATAAGCTGAGTGTAAGTGGTGAAGCGAAAGATGTCTTGGTAAATCGTCATTACTTCCCAACTCCTCGCGTAGCGGTGGGCACAGCTATCCGACGTATTGCAACGTCGTGCATTGATATCTCTGATGGTTTAATTTCAGATTTAGGTCATATCCTAAAAGCGTCTAATTGCGGTGCAAATGTTCATGTAGAGCGTTTACCGTTGTCACGAGCATTAACAAGCGCGGTTACACCTGAGCAAGCTATCGAATACGCGCTGTCTGCAGGCGATGACTATGAGCTTATTTTCACTGTAAGTGAAGAGCAGCGCGGAAGTCTTGAAACCTCGTTGGCAAGCACAAACGTGAAAGCCACATGTATTGGCCAATTAACCGGTCATAACGGCACACTTTCATTGCTCAAAGACAACGAAAAGTACACACCTGTTAACGTGTCAGGTTACGAGCACGCCTTTTAGGCGGCCTATTTGTCCGACAAAAGCGATAAAAAGGAAAAAGCATGCAGGCTGAGTTTCGCGCTAGAGTGAGTATGAAAAATCCCGTGCATTTTCTTGCACTAGGTTTTGGCAGTGGACTTATTCCTTTCATGCCGGGAACCTTTGGCTCACTTGCTGCGTTGCCCCTACTTATTGCCTGTAGCCAGATTTCCCTAATTTCCTTTATCGCGCTTACGCTGATATTCTCAGTTGTAGGCATTTACCTGTGTGGCAAGACTGCTGACGATATGCAGGTTCACGATCACGGCTCTATTGTGTGGGATGAAATAGCGGGCATGTTTGTGACCTTTCTGTTTGTACCTATTTCAGCGTCCTCTTTGCTTGTAGGTTTTATTCTATTCAGGCTTTTCGATATCTTAAAGCCTTGGCCAATAGGTATTATCGATAAGCGCTTACACGGCGGTACAGGTATTATGCTTGACGATCTTATCGCTGGCGCCATGGCATGCGGTTGTCTACATTTATTAATAGCGTTTTGGCCTGCCGCATTGGCTTTGTTTTAATTCATTACGAATATTCGCCGCCATTTTGTTAGACTTACCTCAAAGGAAAGCCAGTTGACGGTGAGCAAACTATGACCCGTCCTAAGATAGGTTGACAGTTTTTAGGCCAGCTCTAGTAGCTGGCCTTTTCGATCGTGCACTTGGTTAGGAGTTTCCATGCCCAAACTAAGGTGCGGTCTCATACCAATTGTCTTAAAAGTTTGATCTAATAGTGGTATTCATATTCGAGTGATTTTGATATGCATACAGCCGACGACTTTAAACAATTAGCAAAGCAAA
>NZ_JAKRFB010000036.1:0-43412 GCF_022348315.1 Alteromonas sp. MmMcT2-5
ATTGATCTGATCACCAAACGTCATGAATGTTCCTATCTTTTTTATCTTATTGATATCGCAATATTATTTGTGGGGATACCTCAGGGTCAGAGTACATTTATTTCTATTCAGTCTCTGGGGTGGCGTTTGATGTGCTCTCTAGGTGCAGGCTAATCGCTTCAGACAGCCCGGAATAACGCTTATCCACCCGTTGAACCATGTGGCTAAATGTAGCGTTGTCAGAAATGATTAAGCAGCCGTCTATGGCACGGGTTAACCCTGTGTACACTAGGCCTCGATGAAATAAGTTGGCGGCTTTTTCGCTATCAGGCTTAGGTAAAATAAGTACAACATGGTTAAACTCAGAGCCTTGAGATTTATGTATTGTCATGGCATACACAGTTTCAAACTGCGGTACTCTTGATAGCGATATGCTGCGCAACGCTTGTTTTTGCGCTAGCGTCTTGTCAGCACTGTCTCCCGCATTTGCCGAAGCTTTCTGACTTGAACCGTTTTGACCCGAAGCTTGGCTATCCTGGTAAAACCACGCATATAGCTTTCCTTTGCTGTCAGGCCAGATTACACCAACCTCACCGTTTGATAGTCGTTGAGGATGATGATTCTTTACAATCATAATGGGCTGACCTTGATAGAAATGGCCTTCCCGCTTTCTGATTTTGTGCTTGATAGCATCGAACACCAAATTATTCAGGCCTTCTACGCCCATTCCGCCCTTGCGGACTGGGGTTAGCCACCTAACCACATTCAGGCGATTAAGCGCTTCTTCGGCACTGCCAGCGTCAAAAATAGGCAAGAAGCTTTCTTTGGCCAACTGTTGTAAATCACGGCCGCTAACCTGGAGTTCTGGCCATAGATGAACGCCGGATTGTAGTCGCGATGCCGTATTTGAACCAAGACCCGCACTTTCGTCATTGGCATCAGCCTGGTCATTAATTGCAGTAAGTGCGCCGCTTGCATCACCTCGCTGTATGGCCGTTGCAACTTTTGCCACCTGCCCCTTGAAGCGCTGCGGTGCTTGCAGAGTTGCTACATAGCTTTTTGCCTGCTCATCAACCGGTAACAAGGGCAAATGCGGGCACAGCGTAGCGATGTGCTGACGCATTAACGATGGCACGCCACCTAAAGAAAACGCGTCGTCATGACTGTTTAAACTAAGTGAGCTATGTGCGCTGTTTGTGCCATTTGGCACATTCGCGTTGTCATCAAAACATGCTGGCGCGGTACTAACTAGCTGCTCTAACACGTTGCCAAGCTCAACCGCAGGAAGCTGATCTGCATCACCGATAAAATAGAGCCGTGCATGGTCTGGTAACGCTCGTACTATACGTGTCATTAGCGCTAAGTCGACCATACTTGCTTCATCGACAATAAGTACATCTGCTGCCAATTGGTTGTGCTGATTGAACTTAGTCGATACACCGTGCTCGCGCAATCCTAGTAATCTATGTAGCGTCACAGCGTCGGTAGGCACGTTGTTAAGCACTGTGTCGTCCAACTTGCCGCGAAGCCCGTCTATGCTGTTCATAATAGATTCGGTCATACGCTGTTGCGCTTTACCTGTAGGCGCTGCCAGCACAATTTTTAAGTTTTCATCGCAAGCCTGTAGCGCCAGTAATAAGCGCAATACAGTATAGGTTTTACCTGTTCCTGGCCCACCGTTTATAACGCAAAAGCGCTGCATCAGGCTTTTCGCCACCGCAATTTGCTGCCAGTCTTGCTGATCGGTTGTTTCGGTAGGAAATATTGCGGGCCAAAGTTGCTTTACTTTTTCGCTTGCCTCATCACTTAACGGCGTAAGCGCAGCTCGTTTTACAACATTGCGCGCTACTTCTTGTTCAAATTCATAGTAGCGACGGCTGTACAGCTTGCCGTTGCTATAGACAAATAGTTGAGCCACCTGCTCGTTAACCAGTGCGCTTTTTACAATTCTAAGTAACGGTGTTAGTTGTGGCACGTCAACACCTGCTTTGGGCGCTTTTTCCTGCTCGGTTTGTTCAACCAGCGTCAGTGAAGCAGCGGCCGCCCCGTTACTGCTATGCTCATTTGTTTCGGCCGCCAAGGCTGCCTCTTGTTCTGCGACTACCTCTTTAAAAAGCGTCGTACCCGCTATGTCTTTAAGATAGATACAGCTGTGGCCATTGCGCTGCATATACGACAAGTATGCTAAGATCCCAGCCCAAATAAACTGTTCTTCTTGCTCCAATTCATCAATAAAGCCAAATTCTTTTGCGACAAATTTGTCGATTGCCTCGATGCCAAACAAGTTATCAAAAAATGACGGTACAGAGTGTTGATTGCTTTTCATTATTTTCCTTTGCTTTAGCCTCTATGATGTTGACTACTCGTCATCGAAACTAAACTGCTGCTGACCCGAAGACGTTTGTTCCAAAGGCTGGTGAGAGCTGCCTGCATTCGAAGAACTATTGCCTTGCTGGGCATCGTCTTTGCTCGCAAATATCCCGTCTAATCGATTGAGTACAGACGATGGAACATCAGTATAAAATACCCCTTCCCCGCGCTCGTTTTCTGGGTGCATACCGCGTAGATACAAGTAATACACACCACCAAAATGCATATCTGGGTCGTAGTTAAGCAGCGTATTCTTTAAATAGCGATGTAGCGCCAAGCAGTAAATTAAGTACTGAAGGTCGTAAAGGTGATGCTGGTTGTTATGAAACAGCGCTGTTGGCGTGTAGCTATCTAGAGTATCGCCAAGCCAGGTTGACTTGTAGTCTGCCACATAAAACTGACCGTCATGCTCAAAAATCAAGTCAATAAACCCGTGCATCATTCCCTGTAATTTTGCAGTAATTAGTTGTGGCGCTGTTTCCACTTCACCACCAATAACGTCAGCCACGTTTTTTCGATGAGTCGCGAGTACTTCACGAAGCTGAGTCCATTGCGTGTCGTTCATTGGAAAATAGAATTCGGCTTCGCGCAGGGTTTGCGCTAAGGGCAAATCACTCATACTTAGCTGCATATTGGGATACAGAGGCGTCTGTAGCGCTTCTTCTAACCATTCATAGAGTAGCGGCGTTCGCTTTTCATCTAACCCGAAGCGGTTAACCAGTTCCTTACCCGTTTCTTCCCAATCGGGCGCACTAAAGTCACTGTGCTCTAGAATATCGTGAAGTAAATTGCCTGCGCTCGCACCTTTCTCTAGGGTAAAACGCAGATCATTTTTACTTACCGTACTTTCAACAGCTGCCGAGGAATTGATGTCTGCATCAATTGTGACCATCTCACCCATAAGGGGGTCGCTTGCATACACTTCCTCATCTCGAATGGTTTGAAGTACGGGCACACTAGGAAGGGTTTGACCTAAGGGCTCTGTTGATGCGCCGGGCTCTGCCGCTGTGCCTGTTTCAACGCTTTGGTTAGCACCAACCGTGGTTAAACGGCTCATTGCTGAGAATGAATACAGTCGCCATTCTTCGCTTGCCGTGCCGGTAAATTGCAACGCGGTAAGCTGAGGTAACTCATCTTCTTGCTCAAAGCCAGTATACACTTCCTCAAACTCATCACCGTCGATATGGCAGGCATGGGACGCTTCTTCTTCAGCAACACGGTTTAACACACTTGACCAATCGTTGTTGCTGCCATCGCCACCTACACCAAGTGCTCGTGCTAACGCGCTTCTTTCATTGTTAGTCAGCGGTACAACGCCCATGTAACAGCGATGGGCAGCTCGTGTTAC
Organism: Alteromonas sp. MmMcT2-5; assembly: GCF_022348315.1. NCBI lineage: Bacteria > Pseudomonadati > Pseudomonadota > Gammaproteobacteria > Alteromonadales > Alteromonadaceae > Alteromonas > Alteromonas sp. MmMcT2-5. The sequence goes on from NZ_JAKRFB010000036.1 coordinate 3,698, forward strand.
CGCCACATAGGCCAGTCGCATGTCTTCCGCTTCACTCTCACTTTGAACGCGAGCTATCGCCTGTGGCGTCTGCCCAAGCTGCATTTGCAAATCTTGTTTTTCTTCGTCGTAATAAGTAAGTATTTGCGACGTAGTGTTGCCGTTTTTAGCGGCGTCTCTGTAGCCGGTGGCAAAAGGAACAAACACGATGGGGTACTCTAGCCCTTTCGAGCCGTGTTGAGTAATAAGTCGAATAAGTTGGCTGTCACTTTCAAGGCGCAAAGTAAGCTCTTCATCGCTTTCAGGCTTATGAATTTGCTTATTCAACCAGTCGAGTAGCTGCTCTGGGCGCTGGTGAGTAGTGCTCGCTTTTTCCAGCACTTCGGCCAAATGCTGATAGTTAGTAAGGGCGCGTTCCACGCTGTCAGCATGAGGTTGATAGCTGTCTTGCATTAAATACAGCAGCACACTCATGCACCCTTTTTGCAGCCACATATCCCGCAGCGACAATACCTTGTCGATAGCAGCATCCCACTGCGCGTCATCTTCATGGTATAGCAATTCAATAAGTGTTTGTGCGCTATACCCCCAAAGCGGTGACGCCAAGCTCGACGCTACTTTACTGGTGTCGTTAGCATGCCAAATACCGTTAAGTAACCGCAGTACATCTTTGGCTTCGGCACTGGCAAATAAGTTACTGCGATCGCTTAAATAAACGCACGCCAAGCCTTTTTGCTGCAGTACACTTTTGATAGCGCCAGCTTCGGTCCTGTCTTTCACCAAGATAGCGATATCCTGAGGCTTAACCGGCGCGGTGCCACCATTGGCGGTTTGAAAGTGCGCTTCGTTCAATAAGCGGTAAATCTCTTGCGCAATCCACTGAGCCATTTTGCGACGCATAATGTGGGCGTTTTCTTTGTCGTCCAAACACATGCTAACGTAGTTCATTGCGCTGCGTTTCGTTACAGCACTTTTCATTACACCGCTCTTCATTACACTATCTTGTTCGGCAGGATCGATAAGTGGCGTTTTTGCCGCGGCCGCTTTAGGCGTAAATTCGACTGGGTTGTATTTGATATCAAAACCAAACACATCGGCAGGTCTATTTGATGCCACAGGCGCGCCATAAAATAACCGATTATAGGCTTTAACCATTCCCTCAACCGAGCGCCAGTTGGTATTCATCACCCAGCGGTAATCTGCCTGCCTACCCGCTTTTAAATAGGTAAAAATATCGCCACCGCGAAAGCGATAAATCGCCTGCTTGGGGTCACCTATCATTAATAACGCACTTTCGTTAGCATTCTCAGGATTAGGATAAACTGCGTCTAAAATCGCGTACTGCTTTGCATCGGTATCTTGAAATTCGTCGATAAGCGCTACGGGAAATTTTTTGCGAAGCTCAGGCACTAGGGTATTGTTCGGCTTCACCACTTCGTCGGCGAGCATGCGAATAAGATCGTCGAAGTCGATAACGCCAAGCTGCTTTTTCTGCTTTTCAACGCGGGATTTGATGAACGCAATGGCTTCAACCACCAGCTTGAATACAGGCACCTTACCAAGCGCTTTGTCTTTCTCGCCAAATGCTTTTTTAAGCGCCCCTGCAAAGTCTTTTATAGGCGCTAAAATCTCTTTTACGCCAGATGAATTTCGCGCATATCGGTTACCTTTAACAAAAGCCTCCGCTTCCGGTGGAGGAAGATGATAACTTTGTTCATCCACACAAGAACGCAACCAAGCTTTAAGTGCAGCCAACTCCTGCGGCCGCTCTTTTTTATGGGCCGGTGTTTTGATGAGCTGTTCTACCAATAGCCCTTCATTGTCTTCTACGCTTTGAAGTAGAGACTTCACGTAGGCTAAAGACGTGTACGGCGCTTCATCTAGCTGCTTTTTACACGCCGCCTCAATATTCTCTTCACTAAGCAATATTGGGGTCAGAGTACTTTTAATGCTGGCGTTAAACTCTCGCAGCAGTTTTTCTGGTGTATGCCAGCCTGACTCTGCCAGTAGCCTAAACTCGTCCTCACTTTTGCTAATTTTTCGAATGAAGTCTTCGGCAGCTTCAAGGTACAAGTCGCTGGTGTCATTGCCCAAGTTAAGCGACATGGCAAAGCCGCTGTTAAATGCTAATTGGGTAATAACATGCTGACAAAAGCCGTGAATAGTAAACACCGAGGCTTCATCAAGCTCTAGCTGCGCCGCTTTTAAAAGTGCCAAACTCTCGTCAATATCACAGCTATTAAATAAATACTGATAAACCGGGTCACAGCCACTGTCTATTTCATTGCCGTTATCTTTGGCTTGCTGCCAAATAAGTAGAGCTTCTCTTAATGTTGCCGCAATACGCCCCTTTATTTCTTCGGTCGCGGCTTTGGTGAAAGTCATCACCAATATTTCTTTGACGGTGAGCTTTTTTTCAAGCAATAGACGCAGATACAAGCGCGTAATATTAAAGGTTTTACCTGTACCAGCGCTGGCCTCAATAAGGTGGCGCCCTTTTAACGGCATAGCGACGACATCGAGTAATTGCGCTTCAGTGCCGCTGTGGTCGTCGGTTTGCGGCTGAGATTGTTCGTCTATAGGGTTATCAGAGGATGTAGGGTTGTAACTCATAGCTTCTCCTCCTGAGACGCATTGTTGACCATGGCGAGCAGCACAAAAGCACTTAAATGCGGTATATCATTCCAACTCACGCCCTGAGGAAACAGCCAATGTAAGTAAGGGTTGCTTGCCATATCGGCGCTGAACTGCCCGCTACTTTGTTGCCAGTCGGCTAATGCTCGCTGTAATTCTATCGTGTCAAAAAGTGCAGCGGCTTGGTCCACCGCCTGTTTTGCTTTTTCGTGTTTTTCACTTGTCGTTTCGCTAGCTACAGCGTTGTCTTTATCAGTGAACGGGCACATCTCGTCAATTGCATGTTGAACTTGGCTAAGTATCGCTTTGTCGGTTTCACTAGTCCCGTCCGCACTCTCTAGTAGCGCATGCAGAATGTCGGTAAACATCTCAGGCTTTATGCTTTCCACTACAGGCTTAGTGTCTGAATTTCTGGTCCCGGGCATAAAAGTACCGAACAAACTTAAATGAACTGGTGTCGGCGCCGTGTACACTGCCATATAAAGCTGTTCAATAAACAAAAGTAAACGCACAGCAGTTTCGCGATCGTAAGCGGAGAAACGCTGCTTTTTCAAAATGGTTTCGCCCTTTTCCCAAGCACAGGAATAGATATCCAGCGGATAGTTGCTGTAGCTGGTTTCTTCATCGCTGCTTGAAAAAACTAATTGTGAGATGAAGAAACCCAAAGCGCGATGTGCGTCAATCTTGCCTGCACAAAGCTCGACTAGCGCGTCACTGCCTAATAAAGCCGATGAAGTAAAGGTGATGTATTTGCCTTGAAAGTGCGCTTTTTTAGGCTCCGCGTCGTGAGGACCCATGGCCTGACTCAATGCCAACGCCCCTTCTTTCCACATTTCAACTTCATCTCTGGCAACGGGGTTATTGGGAATATCCCCTCTAAGCGACGCAAACGTGATCACTTTTTCACTATAGGAAAGAGAGGTGACATCATCTTTCTCTGGCGCAAGGCGCTCTGCAGACGAAAAGATAGCATCGAGCACCTGGTAGCGCAGCAGCGCATTGGTTTCAAACGGCTCGCTATTTTCAAGTAGCGTAAACGATTGAGACAGATTCACGCCCAGCCGTTGGACAGAAAAATACTCCAGTGGATCTTTGAAAGCTCTCGCAACTTGAATACCTGATAGACGAAGCGATTGCGTTGATAGTGCATCAGGTGATGGCGCTAACGTTGACGTATCCGCATCATTGGTAGAGTCATTGTCTGCTTCGTCGGTATTTAATTTCGTTTTTTGTAACGCGTCAGCTAACCGTAACCACCCTGTTTCGTAGCTCGGCAAGGTTCCCGTAAAGCCTTCTTCACTAAACGGGTGTAGCGGCGCATTAACGCTGTACTTTGATAACTCCAGTGCGTAGCTGTTTTCTAGCATATCCATGAACTCAGCCAATACCAGACTGGGTTGTCGCTCACTATTATTAGTAACGTCGTTTCCTTGGTAGCTTAAATATAAGCTCTCTCTGGTGGAAATAATGGCTTCGAGGAATAAATATCTGTCCTCCAAACGTCTTGAGCGGTCACCGATTTGGCGGCCAGCACCTGCCATTAAATCGAGGCCAAGTGGGCTTGATTTTCTGGGGAATTCACTGTCGTTCAGGCCCAAAATGCACACTTTTTTAAACGGTATGCTTCGCATGGGCAGCATTGAACACACCGTAACCTGACCGGTCATAAAGTGGTTACCAGCATCTGGCGACGAGAATCGATTGAGTAGCAGGTCGCGAACCTGACGAAGGGTGAGTTCGTGTTCATAACCTGCCTCTTCGCATCGTGCAGCAAGATCGGCAGCAACTTTGGCAATAAGATCCCAACTTTGCTGCTGCTCTTTTATCGGCATAAAACACGCATCTCTAAGCGATATTAAGGCTTTAGACCACTGCGCGGCCGTCCTTGGGGCTGTTAATACTTGGGCAAACTCACCCAACAGCGCCACAACGTCAATAAGCTTGCCTAGCGTAAGCGCACTTTGTCCTTCAACGTCGGGAATAGTAAGTAAGTCACTAACAATGACTTCACTATCTGGTGCCAGCATGCCCATAAGTAAACGGCGTATTCCCCACCACCAGCTGTAAGTGTCGTCTAGATCAACGCCTTCTGAAACGGCCGTTTTATGGGCGCTATTAAGACCCCAATGAATATGAGCTTGTTTTAGCCATACCACCATTTGCTCGATATCATCTTGTGACACTGAGAAACGCTTTTGCACTGAATCTAACTGCAAATAATCCATAATATCCGACACACCAAAACGGCTATCGGGCAGTTGTAGCAGCGCCATAAATGCCGCAATCAACGGCTCTGCATCCATTGGGCTTCTATCTGCAATGGTACACGGAAGCCTAACCTGTCCCCTGCCAACCAAAGCCTTTGTGCCTACTCTGTGAAATGCAGCATCAACAAATGGCGCGTAGTTTTCGATGGCGGGGCACATCACCAGAATATCAGATGGGGTGCGCGCTTTATCTTGAGATAACCAGTGTAACAAGTGGTCGTGCAATACCTGCACTTCGCGAAGTGCGGAATGGGTGCACATGATAGTAACGCTATCGTCTTTTTCTCTTAAATCATGAGTAAGTGGCTTAGGTTGAGCGGCTTGCAATATATCGTTGTGAATATATTCGAGTAGACCATAACGGTGAACGTTCTCACCACTGTTAGAAGGCTCTTCAAAATCTGGTGAATCAAACGCACTTATCTCAAAGGTATCGAGCTCGGTGAGTAAGTTGAATAGCTCTCTGCCCTGCTTACCTAAGTTGCCAAGCAGCGGGTTTGACTGATCTTCTTCCATCCATTTTTTAAGGCCTTCTAAGCGCAATAGCTTCGCCTGTTCACTACTGCTTTTCGCTTCACCCCAATAATTAACGCTAGGATTTAAGTGAAATATATGAATATCGATGTGCTGCGCGAGAGCGTCAAAAAACGCGATCAGCTGCGGGGCCATAGTGTTAATGGCAAACACTATCACCCGAGTTGGCAACTTGTTCGTTGGCTCGCTTGGTAAATGACCAGCTTCTAACGCATCGAGCGTCATTTGATGCAAACGTGCAGGATGCAGCGGTTGCTCTTTGACCAATATGCGCCAAATTTCGCTTTGCCATATCTCCATGTCATCAAATACAGCGCGTTCGTTAGCTTCCCATTTAAATAACCAGTCTGGGCGGTACAACAAGTATTGCTCGTACACGTCGGCCAGAGCGGTAGCTAGCTGAAGGCGCTGTAACCCCTGCTCTTGTTCACTTCCCGCATTTTGCCAATACCGGTTAACTTGCTCGAAAGCTTCTGTGCTCATTAGCGAGCTGTCTTGGAGAATATTGTCGATACGCCATGTCAGTACTTCACGACGATATGGAGATTGCTTGGGTACTTTGTCCTGTCCAAGTACTGTACGTGCTGTATTCCACATAAAGCGTACTGGTAAAGGGTAATCAATATTCATTGCCACGCCGTGTTCTTTGGCAAGCTGCATACTGACCCAGTGCTGCATTCCCGGGCTTTCAACCAAGATGGTTTCTGGCGTAAATACGCCCATGGGCTGCTGACGTAAAAGCGTGGTGAGAAGAAAACTTAAGTGTTCTAATTTATTAGAGGGATATAGCGCAAGCAATCGAAAAATCCTTTGTAGAACGTGCTTTTAGATACTGTGCAAAGACTGTACAGGTATCCTCGACCTTATAATTTAGTGTATCGCATTGGGCTCAGTAGTTAAGTTATTTCTCCTAAATTTAGATGAGCAATTGTCTTATGATAATAAAACAAATATCTGGGGGGGCATGGCGAAAACAATATCCGGAGAGTTCTTAGCGAAGTAATAGAGAGATCTGGCGCAGTAAATGAGTACAAAGAAGCGTGTGTGGGCGATTTTCAGACAAAAAAAACCCACACAGACCTCAGGACACGAAAAATCTGTATGGGTAAGGTTTACGGTCTACTCAGTAACAACGTGAATAAGCGTTGCCTGGCACTCATTCACGTTAGCGCTACTGAGCAGCACTGTTAACGCTTTATGTTTAGCAGGTTGAATGCCAACTTTTTAATCATTAAGTATCAACAACTTACACGAAACGAGAAAACATGACCAATAAGTCATAGTTTTACCATGGTGCAAGTGCACCACAAGCAAGCAGACATTAAAGAAAGCGCTTTACTCTCGCTGCCGCAAATTTAGCAGTTTCTCCCGAAGCGTCATTCAAGTACAATTTCGCCTTTACGAAACGCAACACAATTTCACGGTCAGGAGCAACAATGTTAACCGCGCAACAACTCGCCACTATGCTTTCTCTTCAGGATAAAATGAACGCCAAAGTAAACCCAGACTGGCTAAATGCTGGTTACGGATACTTACGTGCAGCAATGGTAGAGTCAGTTGAAGCGATTGAGCATCACGGCTGGAAATGGTGGAAAGCACAGCAAAAAGACTTGCCACAGCTTCAGATGGAATTGGTGGATATCTGGCACTTTGCACTAAGTGCCTGCATTATTGAATATAAAGGCGATATCGCTGAATCTGCAAAAAGTATTGCTTCTGAATTAGCAAGTGGCAAAACGCTAGTAACCTTCGATGGAAAGGACTACGACGCGTCAAATCTGACGCTTCTTGATAATTTAGAGCTCATGACGGGCCTTTGCGCCGCCAAACGCTTTAGCGTGCCACTATTCATGTTCATCGTAAGCCAGTGTGAAATGTCAGCTGACGAGCTGTATCGTCAGTACGTAGGTAAAAATGTGCTCAATTTTTTCCGCCAAGATAACGGCTATAAAGAAGGCACTTACGTAAAAGTGTGGGAAGGTCGTGAAGACAACGAGCACCTGGTAGAAGTAATGGATGCCCTAGATTTAACGAAGCCAGAGTTTAGCGACTTAGTATATGAAGGGTTACGCTCTCGCTACCCTTCTTAAAGCGACCATTGCGTTTCGTTTGACGCGATTTAGCGTCGCTGTAGTGCTTATAGCCCAACACAGTTTTAACGCTTATTGCCCCTCCTTCTAATAAAAAAAGCTCTGTCATGGACAGAGCTTTTTCAATTAGTGCCAAAGCAAAAGACTCAACGAGGATTTTACGCGTCAACCCAAACTAATTTGTCGCGATAGCTACCTTGGATAATATCAACAAAGCGGTCTTCTAAAACATGACGCTTTACTTTGAGCGTCGGAGTCAGCAAGTCGTTTTCGATGCTCCATTCGTTTTTCATAATGATAACGCGATCCATAACTTGATGGCTTTCCAGTTTTGCGTTGATAGCTTCGAATGTTTTCTTAAGGCTTGCTTCAATGCCCGCTTTGTCTTTTTTCTGCGCTTCTTCACTAAGCACTAGCAAAGCCACAGGTTGAGGCAAATTAGTCCCCGTTACACACACTTGCTCAACAATAGGGTTTTCCATGAATTTTGCTTCAATCGGCGCTGGCGTAACATACTTACCCTTCGCGGTTTTAAAGATGTCTTTTAAACGACCAGTAATTTTAACGTAGCCATCAGCATCAATGACCCCTTTATCGCCAGTGCGCAGATAACCATCCTCAGTAAAGACTTCAGCCGTTTTTTGTGGTTCCAAGTAGTATTCCAGCATGTTGCACGGCGACTTAACTTGAATCTCACCTTCTTCTGACGTGCGAATGTCTACGCCGTCGTATGGCTTGCCGATACAGCCGATTTTATCATGACGGAAAGGTACACTGCCGGTGCCATAGGCACTGTTTTCGGTCATTCCCCATCCCTCAGAAATGTAGATACCAATTTTCGCGAACCATTCAATGACTGCTGGTGCAAGTGGCGCCGAACCACTTGCCCACAAACGTGCGTTATTAATGCCCAAGCCATCGCGAATTTTCTTCGCAACAATTTTGTTCAAAATTGGAATTTTAAGCAGCGTATCCAGTTTCTTCTGCGGCATTTTCGCTAACACGCCCATCTGGAACTTTGTCCATAAACGCGGTACCGAAATAAATAGCGTTGGCTGACAGTGACCTACATCCCGTTGGAAGGTAGTTAAATCTTCTACAAAGTGAATTTTGCCACCACTGTAGTAGCTTGAAAGCTCGACCAGTACACGCTCTGTAATATGCGCAAGAGGTAAGTAGCTCATTGTGCGATCGTTTTGGTTAATACCCAATTGATCGAGTGAGCGACGCGCTGCCCAACAAGCCGTATTGTAACTGTGCACCACCCCTTTAGGCTGACCGGTACTGCCAGACGTATAAATGATCGTCATCAAATCATCCATATCAGGTACAGGCGAGTCTGTTATGGGCGCGATATCCATAAATTCTTTCCACTGCTGTTTAGTAGCAATGTTTGGGTAAGGAAATGCAACCGTTAAATATTCTGAAGGAATAGAGGCAACTTGTTCTGCAGTATTATCTAGTTTTCCAACGAACAATAGCTGTACGTCAGCATGTTTCAATACATACTGGACCGTGTCTGGACCGGCTGTTGAGAAAATAGGTACCGACACGTGACCTGCCATCATAATGCCCAGATCAGCGATAAACCACTCAGCACAGTTTTTTGAAAAGATACCTATACGGCTGCCTTGCGGGAAATCGAATTCACGTAAACGTGCTGCCACTTTTCTGGCTTGTTCGGCGACTTGCTTCCATGTGTAGTCGTGGTATTCACCGTTAATAGGCTGCGTAAGAAATACGTCGTTCCCACGGCTCTGTTCCCAGTGGTACAACATACTTAATGGCGATGTTATTACTTCCGTGGTATTTGCGTTTGCTGTCATGTCTAGCGGCATAAGTCACTCATATGTTGTTATAATGTAGCTCATTTTTACAATGATTTCACAGACTTCTAATAAGCCCTATTTTTTATTGAAAAACAAGCTTTTTAAACAAGCGTTTACATTCTATGCGACGAATAACAAGGCTTTAGAGGCTAAATTTAGTTTTCTTATAGATTTGGCTTTTAAATCTTTATGGTCTTATCTGTTAGAAAAACGCGGTAAATATCGACGTTTTACCACGCTTTAAATAACAGCGGTGCAACTTCCTCGGCGGTACAAGGCTTGGCGTAGAAATAGCCTTGATGGAAATAACACGCTTTTCCAATCAATTCTTCCGCTTGCGCTTTTGTTTCAACGCCTTCCGCAACACAACTCATATTCAAGTTATTCGCTAACGTAATGGTTGTTGTTACCAGCGCTTCGTTTGCATTACCCGGCGCCATTTCGTTAACGAAGCTCTTGTCGATTTTTAATACCGACAACGGATAACGCTTTAAATAGCTTAAAGACGAGTAACCTGTACCAAAATCGTCAAGGGCTAATACAAAACCTTCTTTCACAAACCGATTAATCTGTCTTAACGCATTGTCACTGTCATCCATCAATACGCCTTCGGTAATCTCGAATCGAAACGCTTCTTTGGGTAGATTGAACTCATCAAGCAGGGTTAGCACACCGGTTAAGTCGAATTCGGTTTTGAAGTGAAGTGCAGATAGATTAATAGAGACAAACCCCGTGAAGCCTTGGCTATACCAGGACGACAAGTCCTCTGCCGCTCTTCGCATTGCCTGTCGTGTAACTTCTATTATGTACTTCAATTCTTCAAGTACCGGTATGAACTGATCGGGGAAAAGAGGCTCGTTATCCAGTTTTCCTCGCAGCAGTAACTCAACCCCAATAGTGGTATTGGTTCTGGCATCTATAATTGGCTGATAGTGATTGAAGAAGCAGTCATCTGAATAGGCACGTTTTACTTTATTTTCAAGCTGTAAACGCGTTTTGGCACGTTCATTCATGTCTGTCGTAAAGTAGGTAAAGCCGCTTAATGCGTCCTTCTTCGCCGTATACATGGCCACATCAGCCTGCTTGATAAGCTCAGCAGGCTCAGAGGCGTCTTCTGGATAAAACGCCACGCCAATACTGCAAGAAACACGAAGCACTTCCTCTGCTAGCGATATAGGCGTTTCTACTGACTCAATGATTTGGGCCACGAATGAGCTCAAGTCGTCATTGGCATTAACTTCCTCAATAACAATAACGAATTCATCGCCACCTAATCGCGCAACGGTGCCCGACTCAGCCACAAGGTTTCGCATTCGGTTGGCTACAATGCGCAGCAGTTTGTCACCGTAGTCATGCCCAAGTGAGTCGTTAATACCTTTAAATCTATCCAAGTCAACAAACATCACCGCCACACGATGCTCATGATGACGGGCAAGCCCAATAGCATGCTCCAGTCTGTCTAGCAGCAATGTTCTGTTGACCAAGCCTGTTAAGCCATCGTAGGTCGCGATTTTCAGAAGTTTGCGCTCAGCATTTTTTTGTTCTGTGATGTCGGAAATAACAATCAGGTAATGCTCTGCAGTATTACTTTCGCCACTTACCGCTGTTATATCAATAAGCACGTCGTAGCGCTTGCCATCAGCACCATCGATCACGGCCTCGTCTTTCCAAAAATCCCCTCCCTGCATTTCCGGTAATTTGCCAGAAAGGTGTCTATTCAACGTTGGGTAACGCAAATAAAGTCGTGCCAACTGCTTGGGTAACGGCTCTTTATTATTAAAGCCGAACACGTGTTCAAAAGCTGGGTTCGCGGCAACTAAACGCTTTTCTTTATCAAAAATTAAAACCCAGTCTCGAGTTTGTCTAAAAGCGTCACTGAATAGCGTTACCTGCTGCTGCGCTTTTTGTAGTCTAAACAGTTGGCGTTGACGGGAGAGTAAATATGCTACGAATAAACTTACGATGAGCGCTGCGTAAATAGTATATGCAAGCGGTGAACGCAGAGGCGCATGTGGCATATAAAGCGTAATTTCAGCCGGTAGCACGTTATAGTCGAAACTACCTGGCGTGGGGGCAACAGAAAAAACGTAGTCACCCGGTTCTATGTTGGTAAAGGTTATTTTTGCATCGTCAGTCACGCCTTCTGTAACGACGCGATCACCGTTCAACAGCTTGTAGTAGTACTTTACTTTTCCTATGCCTGACATCGCTAATGACGAAAAATGGATTGTTAACCCATAATCTTCGTAATCGAGATCGAAATGATGTCCACTTAGGTTTTTAAGCGGCTGATTAAGCACCCTATTATCTACGGCAACTTCCGTTATAGCAGTTTGCTTACTTAGCAAACTTCTTCCAACTTCCAAGCTTTCCAATTGCGATGCAGAGAAAACCACAGCGCCGCTCGTCGAGCCGTAAGCCAGTCGACCGTCCTTAAGCTTAAGCGAAGCCCCTTGGTTAAACTCAGAAACACTTAGCTCACGTCCGTAGATAAAGTTCTTGATTTGGCCGGTAGACGGATCGTAATTGTGTAACCCTTTGTGCGAACTAAACCAGATATTGCCTGCTTCGTCTTTTTGCAGCCCGTAAACAATGTTTGATAATAAAATATTCGATTCGTTTAGGTTGTACAACGGCTCAAACGTGTCTGCGTCTATGCCAACCAACCCTACGCCACTGTATGCAAGCCACAGCACACCCATATCGTCGATAACCCACGACGATATGGAGCGATCTCGGCCACGCTGTAGCTCTGAGAATCGATAGACCAATTCATGCTGAAACGTCTCTGGGTCGATTAACCACAAACCACCTTCGGTAGCAAAAAATAATCGATCATTGTGGTAATGAGACTGCCCCAAGAAACCCAATGAAAAATTTATGTCAAAAACACGAGGATCCAGCTCTAAAGAAGAAATTTCTTTTTTGTCCACGTCATACTTTAAAAAACCTTCGTTGCCAATAAAGTACAAATCTCCTTTATCTGAAAGCATCATTCCCGCGCCATACGCATCAAATACGGTGTCATCGCCACCTTTTAATACCTCTGGCCGGTTAGCCTCCCCTGTTTCCATATCAAACAACCGTATTCCGTTGTACGTATTGAGAAACAATTCGCCACTTTGCGTTGGAACAATTTTGTTTACGGCGCCTTCGCCGATAATCGCTCTTTGACTTTTTGAATACAGATACTTCTCAGACTTTTTTGTCGTGAAATCATAGTGATTAAGCCCGTTTTCTGTACCTATCCATATTTTATTAGGTTCAGTCTCGGCAAACGACCACACCACATGGCTAGTCAAAACGCTAGCCTCACCGGCTCGTTCATTCTGGATAGCAAAAATATCCGCACTTTTCACACCGAAATACAGTGCACCAGCATAGACTGAACTTAACCAGAGGTTGTCAGATTCATCTTTGGCAATGGCGATAATTTTTTTGTTTGAAATTTCGGTGAAACCGTTATGCGGTTCTAAGATGTGTTCGTATTCCCAACCACCTGCTTTTTTACTCAGCTGATATAGCCCTTTATTAGTGCCCATCCAAAAAGCGTCGTCTTTGTACTGAACCAACGTCCACACGTTTCTGTCAGATAGAACCTGTGTAAAGACATGTTCTTTTTCGCCCTGTACCTGCTTGAGAAAGTCTTGTTTCTGAGCAACAAATACGCCCGAAACCGTTGAAATCCACACCCTGTCCTTATCGTCTAAAAGTAGAAACTTTGCATTGGCGTTATCGAGGTTTTCGGGAATATCACCCAGGTAATCAAGTCGACGTAAAGACTGTTCTAAATTGTTGATATTTTTGACGTACACCCCCGATGTAGTGGCTACCAGTAAGGTGTCTTCAACGGTGATTGCCGCCCGGATGCTTTGGCTGTTACCCAACAGCGGCTCAGGGAGCTTTGCTATTCGCTCAAGGGTTTTAGTTTGCGTGTTAAATTTATGCACTTCTTCTGCCAGTGCAATGATAAGGTGCGTGTCATCTTGCCAATGAAAGGTTTCTGCATGTTGCACAAAACCTTCAAAGTCGTGGTAGTACGTTGGCTCTAATTGCACCACATCTTGAGTGGCCAAATCGAGATAATAAACCCCTCTGCCGTACACACTAAACCACAACGCTTCAGTACCTTGAAGGGCAAGTCGATAAATGGATGAGTCGATAAGAGAATTGTCTGGACCTGCTATTCGTTTAGTTCTAACTCCATCCCAACGAACCAAACCACCTTCTGTGGCTATCCACACAAAGCCATCTTCGTCTATAACAATGTCGTTGACGATATCTTGCGGAAGGCCATTTTTGGTCGATAAAGACTGAAAGACGGGATTAGACAGTCGCGGCGAGGCCACCGCTTGTAGGCTTACAACTAAAAACAGCAGTAAAAAATAGTTGAAATATCTCATCAAAAATGGGTCGCACGTTTTAAATTTTTATTATAAGCCCAAGTGTAACAGAATGTTTTAAACTTGGGCAGCTTCTAAAATGAGGTTTTAAAAAACGTAAAGGACACATCTATCGCATTGATAAATAAAAATTAATTTTTCTAAAGCGTACAATATGAACAAAAGCAAAAGGCGCGTCCGACTAAATACACTTAGGGCTATTTCAATATTTTTATTTTACGCTTGCTGTACAGGAATGCGACCAACTGGAACAACCTGTCTGCGAATGCTAGGCTGTGGCGCTAGCCTGTACAAATCACCGTTCTGCCCTACATAGGTCTTTTTAATACCGCACGCTTTAGCAATATTTGCATGTGCTTGAAGGTGTTGATGCTCCCCGTGAACCGGAATAGCAATGTTCGGTTTAACCCAATGATACATGAGCTTTAATTCTTCTTCGCAGGGGTGACCGCTGGCATGAATTGGCAGCGTGCTATCTTCACTGTGAATAACCGTTACTCCCTTTGCCTGCAGCGCTTTACTTAATCGGTCTACACTCTCTTCATTTCCGGGAATAACTATCGAAGAAAATAGCACAGTATCCCCTTTGTCTAAGCTAAGGTAAGGGTGAGTGTCTTTTGCAAAACGCGCCAGTGCGGTATTTTTCTCGCCCTGGCTGCCTGTCGCTACGGCTAAAACTTCATGGGGGGGAAGATAACCTAAATGCTGGGGATCGGACACCGGTAAATCGTCCGGCCAAATGCCCTGTTGCTTGGCAATGCCGTACATGTTCATTAACGAACGACCGTACAGCGCCATGTAACGCTTAGTTTTCTTGGCGACTTTAGCCAGCGAAATTAGCCGTGCTATATTGCTACCAAAGCAACCTACCACCGCTCTCCCCTTTAACGGCGCGATAGTGCTTAATAGGCCGTCGTAACAATTTCTCTCTGAAATTGAAAAGCCAGGTTTTGTTGCATTGGTAGAGTCTCCAACCATGGCAAGAATATTCTCACTGCCTAGTCGCTTGTAAAGGCTAACGTCAAAAGGTAAACCTGTTATGGGGTTGGCATCAATTTTCCAGTCTGCTGTATGCAATACTGTGCCTACTGGTGTATTGATTTTTAGTGCGAAGGGTTCTGGAAGCGAATGAGTAATGGCTAGCCAGTTAACGCTAAAAGGCCCAATTTGCTTGGTATCGCCTGCATCGACTTCAATAATGGCAATACGGTTAGCCAATTTGCTCCTTGCAAGCTTTCGCCTTAACACTTCGGCGGTAAAAGACGTAGTATAAATTGGCTTTTGGAAACGTTCCCAAAGGTAAGGAATTGCGCCTACATGGTCTTCATGGGCGTGGGTAATGACAATGCCAGCCAGTGCTTCTTTTTGTTTAGCAATAAATGAAGGGTTCGGAGCCACAACGCGATGCGTAGTGGCTTTGAACGTATTCTGGTTAGACGCTTGGCTGACGCCTTTGTAGGCAGGTACGAGAGGCTCATCAAAAGAAACCCCACAGTCAACCATTAACCATTGACCATCATGACCATACAAATTGAGGTTCATCCCAATTTCGCCCGTTCCGCCTAACGGAAGAAACCACAAATCATCAGCAGATGGGTGCAACAAAACGGCTATTACCTTCTCTCAGAGCATTGAATATTAGTTTGACGTTTAAATCTAGGAGCGCAGAGCCATCATTCGTGCAATTCAGCATTAAGTTGGTCTATCACTTCGGCCCACGCAGCGTCTTCAACAATGGCATCTTTCAAAAATGCAGACTGACTTTCATTCCAATAAGGCGCTTCATGAAGATGTTGGCTCTTATTCAGCCCTCGATGTGTTTCAAAAAATTCAGCAATTTCTTCGTCTGAACTTCCTAAACCGAGTTGGCTAAATAGACTATTCATTGTGGGTTGCTCAGTAAACATAACGCCTCCTTGGGTTATTAATTAAGGGCACAATAAACGCCAGATACGTTGTATCCAACTAACGTTTTTATGCCCATTTGCTCACTGGATAATTACCCTTTGTCTTCCCCTTGAGATCACATTTTAAAGGTAGTCAGCGAACTCTTCTGGCGTAATCACCTCTCCTTCTTCAGCAGGTACAGGACATACAATGACCATTAATTCATCTTGCGTCATGCCCGGCACCCACTTAGTCAAAAACTCTTCGGTGCTTAATTCCATCGCTTCACAGTGTGCCCAGTCTTCGGTTGCCCACAAGAGTGCTAACTCAGCATCAGGCCAAACCGGAACACCATCTTCTTCATCAGTAGTTAGCATTACACAGCCGTGCTCATCTTTAAGAATGAAGAGTTTCTCTTCCGCTTTAATTGTTGCAAGGCTTGCTTCTAGTCGTTGAAATGCGTTTTTTTCCAATAAAGGATGTAATTGTGACATAAGTTTCTCTCTTTAATTCTGCGACTCACATGCCTTTAAATTAGGCACAGTGGGTAAATTTAATGGCAGCGGTTAACACGCTTTAGACACGCTTTCTATTATCTCTGCTAGACCCACTCGTCTGACTTGCTTCATGCTGTGCATATACACCTTAAACGATACGTTTTCTAACATTTCAATTCTGGTCACTTTCACACTACCGGGTAACTGACTCTCAACGTTGGTCGGTAATACGGCAATACCACCTTCGCTCTGTAAATTGTTGAGCGCAAGATTCAACGAATTGGTTCTTAGCTTTGCATCGCGAAGTTGAGGGTAAGCAGTAAGCAACCAGTCTCTTGCCTTAGTTCCCCAATCAATAGCCACAAAATCTGCTGCATCAATAGTCTCAGACGCTTGTCCAATTCTATATAGCGCCAAATCCTGCTGTAGCAATACATCACTATTTACTTCTTCAGATTTCAACGGTTCCGTGGAGAATGATAAGTCCGTCACCCTTTCGTGCAATTGTCGCGAAAGGGTATCTAACGTAAGAACTTCAGCCTTTACTGACCAATCGGGAAACGAGTTGTGTAGGTGACTGAGCATCTGAGGCAATAACAGCTCGCTCGCAAGCTGTGTTGCGCCGCAAACAACATATTCAGAGGATTGAATTTGGAGCTCTTGTTTTGCTTCGTTTAGCGTTGCGCATAATTGCCTAGCGTAAGGCAGAAGTTTCTCACCAGATTGAGTGAGCTGTATACTGTTGCGTTGCCTAATAAAAAGCGTGGTATGAAAATACTCTTCAAGTAGCTTTATGCGTGCACTGACTGCAGATTGAGTAAGGTAAAGGTTTTCAGCCGCTTTACCAAAGTGACGAGTTTTTGCCACCTCTATAAAGGTGGTGAGAAAGCGTATATCCATGCTTATTGTACAACCGAATCAAAGTGGGTCTAAATTGACACAGATAATACGGCAAGTAAACACAAAAGCACAGAAGCGCACCGCTATAAACGGTACGCTTTATTAAAATTTCACCAACTCGCTGAATTAATACTCTTCTTGGTGCAGGCGACGCTGTTTGTCACGGCGTTGCAGGTCACGCTTCTGCTTTTCCTTTACAGTACTTTGACGTTTGGAACTTGGCTTTTTAGCGTGAAAATCTTCCTCTTCTACCGAGTCCCATTCATCACGCTGGTAACGATAGTCTTTACTCATTGACTTCTCTGGGTTGTTAACACACTTCAATTATTATCTTAAGTGACAAAATAGAAAACGAATTTTAATCATCGTAGCGACAAGAATTTTTGATTATTCTCATCAGTGATTTTCATAGACTTTTAACGTCCAACTCATTTACGCTCGTGTAATAGCGATACCCGTTGCAGGGCCAATAAATAGATACTTATATTTCACTTTAATTTCAAAAACTTAGACACATCATACTTGAGGTTATCACCTCGTACTTTCTGTATACTTTTCTAACGTAATCTAAAATTTAGTGTTAGATTTTATACCGTTAAAAATTTTTTATTGATAAGAGAAAAATCTTTTGTTTTATCTTCGTTTTTAATTATCTTAAAAGTGCGCTGAACAAAACATTACGTTGGGTACAACATGAAAAGTTTAGCTATTCGACAATCTGCAAAACCTTATATTGACCGTCAGAAGTTTCCATACGGTTTTCGTAAATCAGGTGACTTCAGTATTACTGAAGCCGATCTTCTAACCCACTACGGCAAAACACTGCTAGGACTTGAAAATGGCGAGTTGTCGCCTGAAAGTGATGATGAGAGACATTTCGTCGAATTCGTTACAGGTAAAGTTGAAGCTAGCAATAACCTAGAAAAAGCCTGGGCGAAATACGTCAGATTAGCAAGGGGCAAAAAGCACTTCTACACCCTTCACAGCAGTGCGAGTAACCAGTCAGACTATGATGAAGATTACTCTGATGAAGAATTCGATGTAGCATAATGCTACATCATTACTAAAAAGCTCGCTCCGGCGAGCTTTTTTGTTATTGAACAAATGATCTCAATCAACTTCAGACAAGAACAAAATGAAGAAACATTAAGGACTGTCTACACTTAGTAGTAATACAGAGTGATGTGCAGTGAATTGTGCATTTCATTCTGAAAAACGAGCCCATGCAAAGGAGGCGCAACGATGATCATTAGTTCAAAACAGCTTACTCACTTTTCTATACATGCCCTTGATGACAAAGTGGGCGGCATCCGCGATATCCTTTTCGACGACGAAACCTTCACTGTTCGCTACTTGGTCGCAGATACCAATACTTGGCTACCGCTTAGCCGCAAAGTGGTAATATCACCTATATCTGTCAAACAGCTAGATGAAGATAGTGAGTCTGTTCATATCAATATGACAGTTGATACATTGAAAAACAGCCCCTCTATTGACGAACATAAGCCTGTGTCACGTGAATACGAAGAAAACCTCTTCAAATATTTTGGTTACGGATACTATTGGATTGGTCCAGGAGCATGGGGAGAGTTCGCACATCCAAATGAACTGGTCGAATTACAACGCGCTGAAGAGTCTGAAACTGAAACCCCGAAAAAAAGCACCAACCACCTAAGAGCAGTGGGCGAAGTTGGTGGATATGAAGTAGCTACAACCACAGATAACGTGGGCCACATCAGTAACTTCGTCATTGACACCGAGAGCTGGAAGATAATCATGCTAGTGGTAGATACCAACAACTGGCTTCCGGGTGGTAAACATCTCGCACTTCTACCTAGCGATATTGAAAGTATCGACTGGGCGGCGCACAGCGTAGTAGTGAATTTAAGTCACGACGAATTGGTTGATAGACCTGAAGTGGAAAGTGAAAAAATTTCTGAAGAAGGCTATGTGCCTATGCTTTGCGAGCAATTGAATAAAACCGGAAATTAATAACCGAAGAATGTCATTGTTGGCGATTTTTAGTTAGGAACTTTACAATGTCCGTTGTTGAAGGCGGACATTGTAGCTTAAGATACAAAAAGAAGATTACTCGCAGAAAAATTCGTACATCAAAGCAATTAAACGCTTGACGCGCTCGTCTGCTAAGCGGTAGTAAATAGTTTGACCTTGCCTTCTTGTGGCCACCATCTTTGATTCTCGCAATAAAGCAAGGTGCTGAGAAATCACTGGCTGCGAGACGCTAACAACTTCGAGAAGTTCGGTTACCGATTTTTCCTCTTTCAGCAACGAACAAAGCACCATAAGGCGTGTTTTATTCGCGAATTGCTTAAGGAAGATCTCGGCTTCCGCAGCGTGTTCCATTATATCATCTGAACCTATTACCATATCCTCGGACATAAGCACTCTCTATCTGTAAAGTATTTCGGCACCAATTTAGCCATTTACTATACTAAAGTATAAGGCATTTTGCCGACCTGCCAATTTATGCGACGAATCGCCGTATTTTACATTGTTTTATTACGCTGACATCAATATATTAGATTTTACTTATTTCAACTAAGTTTAGGCAAAAAGGAAAAATATGCTTATAGACATGAAGACTCGAATAGAAAACATAGACGTGAACTTACGCACTGTATCTGCGGAGCAAGCGGCCAGTGAGTGCCGAAACAATAGCGGTATACTGATTGATGTACGAGAGAGTGCCGAAGTTGCCAATCAGCCCGTACCTTCTGCGCTTCACATACCACGCGGCGTGCTCGAAATGAAGGCACTGGAACAGTTTAAAGATGCTTCAGCGCCACTTTATATTCACTGTGCGTCGGGCGTTCGAGCAAAACTAGCTGCAGAGCAACTTATAAAGATGGGCTATGAGAACGTTTCGGTTGTGACATGCCCTGTACCCACGATAAATCAAGCAAACCAGAAATGACTTCTTAACCAAGCGTATGCTATAAGTAGCGTTAATTAAGAGTTTTAAGGCGCTGTATGCTGAAATCTACGTTAGAACAATGGCGAATGTTCAAAGCCGTCGTCGATGCAGGCGGCTTTAATCAAGCTGCTGCTGAAGTTCACAAAAGTCAATCGAGCGTTCACCACGCGGTTCAAAAGCTTGAAAACGCCATTGGAGTGTCATTGTTTGAGAATATTGGACGTAAAGTCCAGCTTTCGCCGCAAGGTGAACTTATGTATCGCCGTGCCTCTTTTTTGCTTAGCGAAGCACACAAGCTCGAGGCCGTTGCCAATAGCCTTAAATCTGGCACAGAAACAACTTTACGCATAGCGGTGGATATTATTTTCCCGTCTGAATTGCTTTATAACGTGCTAGCGAAAGTTTCTGCTGAGTTCCCGCTCCTTCGTATCGAGATAGAAGAAACTGTACTCAGTGGCGCAAATTCACTTTTGAGCAATGGTAAAGTTGATTTAGGCATCTCTCCTTTCGCGTTTTCTAATGGCTTTAGCGAAGACTTGTGCGAAATTGAATTTGCAGCTGTCGCTCACGCCGACCATCCATTACACCAATTGGATAGAACGCTCACACTGGAAGACTTAAAAGCGTATCGTCAAATTGTGGTAAGGGATTCATCCGCGGAGCGTAAAGCTGATGTGGGCTGGTTAGGTGCAGAGCAGCGCTGGACCGTAAGCCACGTTAGAACGTCATTAGATATTATTGCTCAGGGGTTGGGTTTTGCGTGGCTGCCTATAGCAATAATTAAAGATGAGCTAGAAGACGGTACACTCGTTCCCCTTCCCCTCGATAATAATGCAGCGTTGCGTAAGGCGCTCCTTTATTTGTCTTTCGAAGACGGCGATACGTTGGGACCAGCTGCCCGTGCTTTTATTGGTGAGCTACGATATCAAACAATGAACCTTCCATCGTCAGATTTTATGCTCGATTCGTGTACTGAGTAGTTAGACCATCAACCTAGCGCGACTGCAAGGCGTTCAAACCCAAGTATAAAGCCAAATAGCGATAATGAAACACCAACTAACGCCACAGCACCGTCGTCTGTGGCCATGCCTATTGCCATAATAAAAACAGCAAAAGCGGGAATAAGCCCCATAAAGGGAATAAGCTCCAGTGGAATCATTACAAATCCGCAACCTGCACAGCACA
Organism: Alteromonas sp. MmMcT2-5; assembly: GCF_022348315.1. NCBI lineage: Bacteria > Pseudomonadati > Pseudomonadota > Gammaproteobacteria > Alteromonadales > Alteromonadaceae > Alteromonas > Alteromonas sp. MmMcT2-5. Next base: position 24,838 of record NZ_JAKRFB010000036.1, read on the forward strand.
ATGCGATGAGTGATCTAAACACAGGCTGGCGCATGAAAAAACACCGAGGAACTAAAAAGCGGTCTACACGTACTGCATACGGTTTAACCTTTTCGACAATGTAGCGAAGCTGATCGGCGTCACAGTTTAGTTGCATCACTTTTTGCGGTAACCAAGGATGCCTACGACCGAGTAAAATTTGCAACGCGATGAGTAAAATCGTCCCACCCGCTAAAGATGGGATCCCAGGGATGGCCCCAATCGGTGTGCAAGCGATAAAAGATGGCAGCGCCAGCATTGGTCCAAAGCCTCTTTTCTCCATCACATCCCAAAACTCAGCAAACTCGAACGTATCTTGTCTTGCTCGCGGCTGCATTTTCCCCAACAACTCGTATAAGGTCATTGATCTTACAGCTGTTTTTCCCCACATCTTCAATTCCTTTGATATCACATTACCAGCGAACGTCGCGCTAATCAGACGGGCTCCTCGCCTAGTTAATATACATTTCTTGCACCTACTCGATTTGCCATAGTGAAATTGCAAGTAACCTTAGACAGGCAAATCGTGCGAAAAATATGCCATCGATTGCATGTGACAGTGTGTTAAAGACAGGAATACTTTTTGCAAATGCTCCTGATAAGTAAAATAAAATCACCTAATAAAACAAAAACAGATATAGACATTCTGTACTTTAGTGCGATGTGTACCGCTGATCGCAAAGAGTTGATAAATTAGAAGAAGGTAGCGCAACCGACTATTTCTGGCATCAAGGCAAATGTACAAAATTTCCGGATTGCTTGAGGCATTTAAATATTTTCCGATGCGCTAACGCCTTATCAATTTAAACCAGCGTATAAATAAATTTTAAATATGCGCGTTAGCATTCAGTTGTTAATAGCGTATGATAAGACTATAACATTGATTCTATTCCATAATTTTTCTGAATAGGAAACGACAGAAGAGAGGGACACCCACTTGCTTACCGTACTTTTAGTTGATGACGACGCCGAGTTCACAGAAGTAGCTTGTACTATCATCGAATTTCTTGGCCACGAAGTACTTACCGCTGCCACACTCAAAGAAGCCCGCGATTGGTTAGAAAAAGAAACCTTTGACCATGTACTGCTTGATTTCATGTTACCCGATGGAAGCGGCGCGCACTTATTCAATGAACTAGATGCACTTCCTAAGCGCCCTCGCGTTACTTTGATAACGGGTCACCCTTCTGTGAAAAGCGTGATAAAGGGTCTGTGTGGCCCCACGGTCGACTATCTCGTTAAGCCAATTCAACGGGAGGAAATAGAGGCTGTATTAAGTCAAAAGCCAAAAGAAAAAGCACCTGCACAAGACAAAATAGAGAAACATTTTGACTTGCTGATTGGTGAATCGCCAATTATGAAAGAGCTCTACAAGCTGATTTCTAGAGTGAGTAAAACCAGCGCAAATGTAATGCTGCTTGGTGAAAGCGGTGTAGGTAAAGAAGTGGTGGCTGCCGCAATTCATCGTGCTTCAGAAAGTGAAGGCCCCTATATTGCAACCAACTGTGGTGCATTCTCAAAAGAACTAATAGGTAGTGAACTTTTCGGTCACGAAAAAGGAGCATTTACCGGCGCTGTAGGACGTAAAGAAGGTGTTTTCGAACAAGCTGAGGGCGGTACGCTCTTTTTGGACGAAATCACAGAAATGCCCATTGATATGCAGCCCAACTTACTCCGCGTTTTAGAAAACAAGGTTGTTATTCGTGTGGGCGGAACGAAGACCATCCCGGTGAGCTGCCGCGTTGTATCTGCCACGAACCGAACAATGGAAGAGATTGCGCAAAGCAAAGTACTGCGCGAAGACATCTACTTCAGACTTGCGGTCTTCCCAATCACCATTCCTCCGCTACGCGAAAGAAAGGAAGATATTCCATTACTAGCAAAAACCTTTATTGCTGAATTCAATAAAGATAATGGCTCGCAATTTAAGTGGGAAGATAGTCAACTCGATACGTTACAAGCTTACGACTGGCCCGGTAACGTGCGTGAACTAAGACACTTTGTGCATCGCGCTGCCATTATGAGCGACCCTGAAAAGAGTGAGATTGAATTACCAAAAACCATTGAGTCACCATTTGCTCAAAAACAGAGCACGACACCGGCACTTCAAGCCGGTAGAACCATTGAAGACGTGGAAAAAGAGCTAATTTATGCCACGTTGGAAAAAGTGAATGGCAATAAGACCACCGCAGCAGAAATGCTGGGAATTAGTACAAAAACGCTTTACAACCGTCTTCATGCATATGGTGACTTAAGTAAAGACGACTAAGTAAGAGGTATTCGGCATGACTAGCGAAGAATTTTCTCGACTAAGTGTTTATGTGCATGATGCACGCAAACCATTAAACAGAATATCAATGCAAGCTGAGCTAGTGAAAATGGCATTAAACGGTGACGTTGCACCTGAAAAGGCTTTAGTGGCGTTGGATAAAATAATAAGCAGTGCTAAAGACTGCAGCCATACTCTTGCTGAAATGACATCAGAGTTAAGTGGCAATGTTTCGGATTAAGTAAATGATTACTAAAGTATTGTCTTCACTATACAGTTGGATAATTTTAGTTGTTCTGGTCATTATTGTAATAACTGCTAATTCATTTTACGTAGTTAGTACATTGAATGACCTTTCTGCTCTGGAAGCGCGGCTGTTCACTACGAACCGTGTTATCAATGCAGTTAACCGCCTTCACGTTGCTGTACTTCGCGTGGAGTCTGGTCAGCGCGGCTATATGCTAACTGGCGATAAAGAATATCTTACCGACTACACCGAAACGTTAAGCGTAATCGGCGAATTAATGGATGAGGTAGAAGTAAGCTCCTTCTCTTCAGATATTAACGACCAGTCCATCCGCATCGAAGAACTTTTGTCTTTAACCAAAGCAAAAATCAATGAAGTCATTGAAGTAGTTGAGCTGTATAAAGAAGGGAAAGAGCAACAAGCTGTCATTTTAGTGAATAGCGATAAGGGTATAAAACTCTACAAACAGTTTGAAACCTTATTTAGAGAAATCGACGGTTCAGAACGAGATATGCAAGGCACACATTTAGCCAACTTAATGAGCCTAAGAAGGGACTCTGTTAATACACTGATCATTTCCTCTGCAACGACTCTGCTACTGATTATTACAGTATTTTTACTGCTCAAAATAAATTCCCGTGAGCATGAGAAGTATCAAGCTGACCTAGAGTCTGTTAACGAAGAGCTAGAATCTCGGATAGCAGATAGAACGCAGGAGTTAAGTGTCTATTCAGACGAATTAGCACGAAGTAATAGAGAGTTGGAAGATTTTGCCTTTGTGGCGTCACACGATCTTCAAGAACCATTAAGAAAAATTCGGGCATTTGGTAACCGCTTAGAATCGGGCTACAACGATGTGATAGACGAAAGAGGCAAAGATTACCTTGCGCGCATGCTAAATGCAGCAGAGCGGATGTCCATGCTTATTTCAGACCTTCTCGCCTTTTCTCGTGTTTCCACACGAGGTAAAGAGTTTGACGACGTTAATCTAGGCACCGTAGTGGATAGCATCATGGGCGATTTGGAAATCGCTATCGATGAAAAGTCTGCGCAAATACATGTTAGCGATATGCCCACTATTCGCGGTGACAAATCGCAATTAGAGCAGCTGTTTTTAAACTTAGTGTCTAACGCACTGAAATTTCAGAGCGAGGGCGTGAGACCAGAAGTAACGATATCTGCAAGGGACGCGAAGGAAGAAGAAACGAAAGACATTCTGCTTGCTGAAGAATATGACTGGACAAAAATCACCGTATCAGACAACGGTATAGGGTTCGAACAATCGTTTGCTGAAAAAATATTTGCCCCTTTTCAACGCCTTCACGGTAGAAGCGAATACAAAGGTACGGGTATTGGGCTTGCCGTTTGTCGTCGTATTGTAGAACGGCACAACGGTCAAATAACCGCAGTTAGTTCTCCCGGAAAAGGGGCAACGTTCTCAATAATAATACCCAAAAATAGCGAACCGTTTGGTTCTAACAACAATAATGGAGAAACACACAATGACGCGTAAACAAACTCAGCCTATCAATATTCTTATGGCGGACGATGACGAAGACGACCGCTTACTTACGGTTGACGCGCTCAATGAAAGCCGCGTTCTAAACAATCTGTTTTGTGTTGAAGATGGCGTTGAATTATTAGAGTTTCTTCGTCATGAAGGTAAATATACAGATCCTGCATCGGCACCGCGACCTAGTCTTATTTTACTAGATTTAAACATGCCAAGAAAAGACGGTAGAGAGGCGCTGCAAGAACTGAAAAACGACCCCAAGCTTCGCAGTATCCCAGTGGTAATTCTCACAACCTCTAAAGAGGAGGAAGATATGCTACGCGGTTATGATCTAGGTTGCGCATCTTACATTACAAAACCAGTGAACTTTGAAGGATTGGTTGAACTAATGCGCGCGCTCGGACGTTACTGGATAGAGTTCGTAGAATTACCACACGAGTAAACAAATAAGGGTTAGTTGAATTTTTGACAACCCAAACATGTTACTCAATAAAGTTTCAAAAATACCCCATCGGTAAACGAGGTACTAGATGTCAGAGGTAATAAAAATTTTATTGGTAGAGGATGATGAAGATGATTACTTCTTAACCTCTGACTATCTAGCACAGTGCGAGTCACCTACGTTTGAGTTGACGTGGGTGACGAATAGCTTAGACGCAGTGGAAGCATTAAAGACACAAAGTTTCGACCTGTGTTTGTTAGATTACTTACTGGGTGCAGAGAACGCGATTGATGTATTGGGTGTTTTAAAATCTAACCAGTTCAATTTACCCGTGGTGATACTTACCGGACAATCGGATGCTACGGTGGATGAAATGGTCATGCGAGCAGGTGCCGCAGACTACTTGCAAAAATCGGAAATTGAATCACCGCGGTTTATGCGCACGATTAGATACGCCATGGTTCGCCGTGACATAGAGAACGAGCGAATTGAGCGAAACAAAGTAGAGCAAAAGAACAAGGCTAAAGATAAGTTCCTTGCGCATTTAGGGCATGAGCTGCGCACGCCCCTCACCTCTATTCTTGGCTACACTGAACTGCTTATAGACGATGCGAGAAACAGCCCTTTTCAACAAGAGTTATCTATTATCCACTCTAATGGCAAGCACCTGTTGAGCCTACTCAACGATTTGCTGGACATGTCGCGGATAATGGCAGAAAAGCTTGAACTCAACATTAAAGAAGTGAACTTAAGCGCGTTTTTAACGGACATTCACTCATTAATGCGTTTGAATGCCAAAGACAAAGGACTAAGCCTTAACGTTGTTTCTAAAACAAAAATACCAGAGTTTATTCACACAGATCCTACCCGCCTGCGTCAGGTATTGTTGAACCTAATTTCAAATGCGGTGAAATTTACCGATAAGGGCAGTATCACGCTTACCATCTCTCTCGACGAGCCGTCTGTAAACGATTCGAGTCGAACACTGCTGCGATTTTCTGTAGATGATACAGGTATCGGCATGCCGCCTGATAAGCTCATCAACATTTTTCAGCCTTTCGAACAAATAGAAGATGTAATGCGTGCCAATCATGGCGGAGCAGGACTTGGACTTGCCATTTGCAAAGAGCTAGTCACTAAACTGGGCGGCGACATTGATGTTAAATCTCGTCTAGGAGAAGGCAGCACATTTACATTTGATATAAACCCTGGCGATGTTTCTGAACAGCCTCGCGTAGATCTTGAGTTAGGCCAAATTCAACCTGTCGAGTCTAGTAGCATCAATTTAAACGTAACTGGACGCGTATTAATTGTTGATGACTTGCGAGAAATTCGACGTCTAACCGGCCACCTTGTGAGTCAATCTCAAGCTGACATTAGCTACGCTGAAAATGGCGTAAAAGCACTGGAAGCCGTGTTGCAGGCGGATGAACACAACCAGCCCTTCGATCTCGTTTTAATGGATATTCATATGCCAGTGATGAATGGCATAGAAGCCCTACATGCGATTAGACGACATGGGCAGGATATCCCAGTGATAGCCGTCACAGCAGCAAGCCGCAAAGGCTTAAGAGAATCGTTAATTCGCGAAGGGTTTAACGACGTAATTGGAAAACCGATTGACCGGTTTGCACTGGCTAACTTGCTTTCGCAATACCTCCCGCCAGGTAATCACGTAACATTTACCAACGTGGAGGCACAAGTTGCAGACATGCCAATAGACAAGCCGCACGCTCCAGAGGACGAAACCGCTTATCGAGGACTTGCAGATAATGGGCAAGCAGAGCAGAAAATCCAGTCTACTGATTCAAAAGGTGATTCAGATCAGCCTGCCAATAAGCATATACTTGTGATTGAAGACGATGAGGATGCGGCGGAGCTACTACAATTGTTTCTTTCCCACTTAGGTCATACGGTCACTACTCAGTACAGCGGTGCTGAAGCATTACAGGCTGCAGAAAATCAACGTTTCGATCACATTCTTATGGATCTTACCCTTCCCGATTATAACGGTTACGACTTAGCGAGTGAGCTCAAGAAAAAGCTACCAGATGCCATCCTTACTATTGTAAGCGGCCACGAAGCGGACTCCGAAACGATGACAACTATAGGGATCAACAGTGCACTGCTCAAACCTGTCACTAAAGACGATTTAGCCTCGGTAGTGGGCTGAAAAGTTAATTATTTCGCTGCCAACCTGTACCGAATGTCGGAGGTTGAGCAGCGCATCATCAAGAGCAAGAAAATATTACAGACGTAAGACACAACAGTGTGTGAGACTTGCACATAAGCACTTCACGCAACAATAGTAAAATAAAAATAAATCATATAAAACAGTAAGATAATAATTTGGTATATCAGTTGCAGCTACCTATATGAACCTAAAATATTAAGGAGAGTATTATGGCTACACAAGCTTCAGTTAAATCGCAAACAGTTAAACATAACGATACAAACAGCGTGGCTGAGCCGAGTCACCCAGTAACGGATCAACTGAAAGATTCTCTTCATGCGTCAGTCGACAAGTTAGCAGACAGTGCTGGCATTGCGGAGGAAAACATTCGTCGCACTGCTACATCGTCTGCAGAGAACATGTCAGCGAGAAAGCGTCTGGCGCAGCAGAAATGGCAGGCGTCAAACGTACGTAAATATGCCATTGAAAACCCAGTAGCGACAGCGGGTATCGCATTCGCAGCAGGAATGTTAGTGACGTCACTTTTACGTAAGAAGTAATTCGATGACTGTACCTGATTTTCGAAGAGCAAAGTACAATTTGTGCACAGAAAATCCTTTTCGCCTGACGCCGCCCGCGGCGCAGGCGAATCTTAATGTTAAAAGCAACGGTGACAATGCTAACGCTGCATCAGCAGCCTCTGAACACTCTACGCAACACAAGTCGACGCAACAGAATTACCCCGACCCATCGTTTTCGGATATCTTCTCGGCATTCTCTGAAGCATTTACCCAGCGAAAAGCGCAGGGTTTAGCGTTTTTAGAGCTCACTAACAGTGAATTGATGCTCATTAAAAAGAGTTTCTTTGTTACAGTCTTTGCATGCTTAGCGGCATTTGCGGTGGGCACTGTATGTTGGCTCATTTTAAACATCGCTATTGGCGCTATACTTCATAGTGTGGGCGTTAGCTATGTGGTAGTTCCACTCCTGTTGTTGGTGTTTAACAGTGTTGCGGCCTTTTGTTTATTTAAACTTGCACAAAATTCATTTAATTACTTGAGCTTTAGCAGACTCATTCAAACGTGGCGACGGGTTTTCGGATAGTGAACACACTCACCATTGCGTAATAAATCACGGCCAATAATGAGGAAAAGAGATGAACATTTTTTTAAAATCGAATATGAAAGATATAGCACAGAAAGAGCATGCTTATTTTTCGCAAAAACATCATGCAGATGTTGCACTTACACAAGCAAAGAGGCAATGTAAACTGATGATGGGAAAGCCTGAAACATTGCTTGGCATCGCAACCCTTGGCGCATACAAGGGTGCGGTAGATGCAAAACCCAAAGCAAAACGCAATCAAGCCCTAATGGCAATAAGTAGGACTGCGTTATTGTCGCTATTTCAATGATCACAGTACCAAGGAATATGTGAGATGAACAACAAAAAAAATATGAACAAAAGCCGTATGATGCTTGCCTGTGTTGGTGCGGCGTTTAGCCTTGCAATAGTAGGTTGTTCATCGACCCCTGTAGCAGCCCCAACCCCCTATAAGTCAGCGAGTACCAAAGCTGCCTATGGTTATTCAAGCGAAAAAATTTCTGAGAACGAATATAAGATTCTTTTTAAGGCAACAGACAAAACTCCTGCTGATAAAGTACAGCAATATGCCCTCTACAGAGCAGCGGAAATTGCACAAAAGCAAGGCTTTACCTATTTAGCTATTGTTAAAACCAACGTGGATAAAAAGCCCGTTATTGCGCGAGAAGTTATGGCGAACAAGGAAGAGCCCGTGGCATTTCAAACAGACAGGCAGTGCACTATGTCAGGCTGCGATGAAGTGGCACAGCCTATGGCCGTCCCAAGCTCAAACGACGTTGTGAAAACTCAAATTAACGACATCTACTTTACTATTGATGTAATGATGGCGAATGATAAAACGCGTCTAGGTAAAAATGCTTTTACTGTCTTAGAGGTACTATCAGAGCCTCTAGAGCCAAAAAATGGCAACTAGCTGAGCGTTTTGCCACTCACTAATGCTTTGAAACATCAGTTTTAATAGAAATGCTTTTCAGGCCCTAGTTGCAGTTACTGAAAAGCATCGCTCAAACATATAAACAAAACCGTAATATGTTTCAAAGCCATCAACCTGTGCACTAGTCTTTATTACTTTTTCTGTTGTGGCTAACAGGCCAGTGGCTAACTGCATTCTTCACTTTTCTACAAACTTGGTCGGTGTCATATTCGTTTCTTCTTTAAAGAGTCGATGACACTGCTGCTATCACAGCCTCTAATTTATAGCTGTTGTCCATTCTCCTGAATTGCTTCTTGCATTTTTAATGGCCCGTTAATCTTCTATTAATGTTGTACAAAAGTCTCCGTCATCATAGCTCGCTATCATTAAACCCATGAACTGCAGAGCAGATTTATATACCTCTATCGACAGCGTTATAGCGGTACTGCTCTAAGCAATTGAATCAGTTAATAGCACATATTTATTTTGCAAATGACTAAGGAGTCAGGCGATGAGAAAGCTAAGCACGTTAATGACAAAAACTACCCTTGTAGCAGCTACAGTAATGTTAGTGACTGGTTGCAGTGCAGTAGCAAAACCGCAGATGGAGCATTCAGCTAGTTCGAATGTTCCGGCGTTAAAAACTAAAGCACTCGACAACGCATTACTTTATTCCGACGAATGTATTACTGAGCGAGAAGTGGTAACGGCACAAAAGATGTGGGGCGACGGGATAGTGCGAATTGGTGCAGTATTTAGCAATGATGGTGATTACTCTGGCGAAGCCGCAGATTTCATCCAAGCTATGTATGGTTATGATCTAAGCAGCGTACTGTTTAAACCAACGCTTGCAGCTAACGACCAGTTCCGTTCAAGCTTCGATGCTGCGCTTTCATACTTTGTTGGTGGTAACGACGCTTACGAAGAGGACAAAGGCTTTGCAATAAAGCCTTACACAAATGTGAAATTCGATAATGTGGGTATTATCAACAACAGCTGTCGCATGGCCGTGGCGATGGGCAACTACTTCTTTACCGATACAAAAGGTGGCGAAACGAAGGTGGAATACACTTTTGCCTATGTCAAAGATAGTGACGGCGACCTGCGTATTGTTGCTCACCAATCTTCGTTACCTTACAACCCAAACGGTAACTAAATAGGCCACTGCCCCTCCATTCTTAGGAAGTGTGAGGGGCGAAACACTCTCCCTTTGCAGGCAAGGCGTCCCTTCCCTTTCGCTTTGCCTCTTTTTTATTTTCAACGAGAAAAACTATGTGCGCAAAACGAATTATGACGCGTTGCGTCTTACTACTTGTGATGGCGATGACAGCCGGCGTTAAGTCGCACGCCGAGTCAGATTTTCAATCTTGGAACGCCCTCGCACTCACTGGAGATGCCGATGATAAAGGTAAATGGCAATTTTGGTTTGACGGTCATTTACGCTTTAAAGACGACGCATCTCGCCTAGGCGCTTCTATCGTTCGTCCCGGTGTCGGCTACAAACTATCAAGCGATACAACCTTGTGGCTGGGTGTTGCAAGAGTAACGATAGACTCAGACAACGGTTCAATTGAAGAAGACAGGGTGTGGCAGCAAGCCACGTATTCATTAAGCAAATTTATGGGCGGTACCATTTCAGGTAGAAGTCGTTTGGAGCAGCGATTCAGGAGCGATGAAGGCGGTGATACAGGCTATCGGTTTAGACAATTTATACGGTGGTCGAAACCTTTAAATGAGCAATGGTCAATGGTCGTGTGGGACGAGGTATTTTTGGGTTTGAACGACACAGACTGGGGCCAAACTAGCGGGTTTGATCAAAATAGACTTTACGTGGGACCGGCCTATCACCTCAACAAGAAATGGCGCGTCGAGATGGGATACTTACAGAATCATATTGCGTCGCCAGGCGCCAATTCAGTCGCCATAACAAACCACAACCTTGCTCTCACGTTCTTCGGAAGCTGGTAAGAATCAAAGAATAACTCCAGCCAAAGGCCCTTAACACACATAGAGTAAAGTTGGGTGACTAGGGCCTTACTCAATCATGTAAAAAATGCATTCGTACGTGTAATCGTGACGTTAATTGCCTGCAGATACGGCCTGACAACCAGAGAAAAATTAAATTATATCATTATATTTCAATAACTTAAAAAACAGGCACAAAGATAGCATTAGTTAAAGTGAAAGTAACGGAAGCAATACGAGGATTTAGTTATGTTAGGTTGGGCAATCACATTTTTTATCATCGCCATTATTGCAGCAGTTTTTGGTTTTGGAGGCATCGCAGGTGCAGCAACAGGTATCGCACAGTTTCTTTTCTTTGTGTTTATCGCGTTGCTAGTAATCTCACTTATCGCAAATGCGTTACGTGGTAGAGCACCAAGAGCCTAAGAGTTAGAAGTATTTTAATAGGAAAAAGGAGTAAGGATATGTTTTCATTTAAAAACTTATCAAAGGTACTAGTAGCATCAGCATTTGCACTATCACTAGCAGCTTGCGGTGACGGTGAAGCGGAAGACGCAGGCGAAGAGCTAGACGAAATTGTTACCGATGCAGGTAATGCCGTTGAAGACGCTTGTGAAGATGTGAAAGAAGGCGTAGACGCTGAAGATAAAGACTGTTAATCACGTTTTTATCAAAAAAGGGCCAGACAATTGTCTGGCCCTTTTTGTGTTTACAGTCGACGTGGTTTGACCTAACTGGTTAGTTAAGACACTTCTTCACCACCTAACTCACGAGCAAGATCGTCTAGTGTAGATAGCGTCGAATCAAATTCACCTACGCCGTAACGGTATTTTACACTCACGTGATGATCCGTACGCCCGAATTTCACTCTTAACCCTTCTGCGTCAATATGCTTTACAGTATTCAAAAAGCGATAAGCAGACATTTCTGTTTCAAATTGAAACTCAACACTGTTTTCCATTTAGGCTTTCCGTTTAAGCAACAATTTCAGGGTGAGCATCAATAACTGAAACAACTCGTTGCAGCAAATGGTTATCTTCTTCGCTTATCGAGTCGTATGATAACCAGTCAGCAAGAATGTCGGGAGCTGTTGCCGCTTCGCCTTGTTCCAACTTAGATGTCATCATTTGTAGCTGTACGCTAGAGCGTATAGATGCGTCTGCATCTGGGCTTGGCATACCAGTTGCGACTTCTAATGCTACCGTTAACCATTGTCTATCGTGCTGAGTTTTTTTATTTCCAGTTGACTGACCCAATACGCTTGACCAACGCTTCCCTAACGTTTCCGCTAGAGATTGCTCATCACCACTTCCCTCACCTACACTTAGCTGTAGTAAAGAAATCAGAGCCTTAGCTCGCGCCAATCGGGCTTGAGATTGTGCATTTTTCGCTTGCGCCGCGCGCTTACTTTCAAGTGAATCAATCTTTTTATCTACTTTCGTACGTTGCGCTCTAGGCAAGTCGGTTAACTGAACGCGAACGTCGCTTATTGATTGACTGAACGTTGCATCATCGCTGTTGATGTCAACAGCTTCCACTTGCTTGAGTAGCGAATCTACTAACGCGTTAAATGCATTATTCTGTACTTTCCGCTCGGCTTTTAAACGTTCAAATACGGTGTCATTGGCAGCCTTAAATTCTGCCCACAACTTACTCTCTTCACGTTTACCTGCATGGCCTACTTGCTTCCATTGGCTTTGTAATTGCTGAGCCTTGTCGGCAGCGCCAGCGACATCTTCTTCCGTAGCAAGTTGACAAGCTTGGGTGACTAACGCACGCTTTTGGGCTTGGTTGTCACTTTGCCATTGATTTACTTTTGCCTGAATGGGCGATGATACCGCCTTCCATTCTTGCTTCAGCTGTTCATAAATTTCACGTTCAACCTGACCTGCAGCGTGCCACTGTTTAGACACTCTATCGAAAACTTTCACTAACTCGGCTTCCGGCATGTTAATGTCCATTGCCTTAACCGTAGCGATAATCGACATGCGCTGTTCACGCGCAGCAGCCCGCTGTGCATCTAACTTCGCATAATGCGCTCTACAAGGCTCGAAGGCCTTTTCAAGTGCATCATCGAATTGCTGCTGTAACAACGCGTCATCACTACTTTCTTCACTCGTTGACGATGACGGTGTTAGTGATAACCATTGCTTACGAAGATACTTAATGGCTTCACTTCTTTGCTTAATATTTTCTGCATCAGCGCTGGCTAACGCTTTTGCTTCCTCTACAAGAGCGGGTTTGCGCGGCGCAGCAAGGTAATCCTGCCATCCTTCTAAGCGCGACACATCACCAGCGGTCTTTTCAAAACGCTTCTCTACATACTTTTTCGCTGAACCAGGAAGCGCAGCATAACTTTCCTGAAGCTTTGCAAATTTTGAAATAGCAACGCGGAATTTACCCTGAGCAATTAAGTTATCGATAACGCTAATGTGCTTTCTAATGTGTTTTACTTGCTCATTTTCTTTGGATTTTTGAGCGCGCTCTTTGGCATTTACACTGCTTGTCGCTGCGTTGAAACGTTTAGACAACGCCTTAGGAATGGCATCGATTTCGCAACTAAGCGCTTTATACGCTTGACGTGCTTCGTCAAACTCCGCTTTAAGAGCCACTACACTACTGCTTTGTAATGCGTCGCCACCATTTACCTGACTCAAATCCTCAGTCGATGCGCTAGCTTCTTCAACGCTCACATCACGGGCGTCTTTGTCCGACTCGCTATCGCCTGCCGAAACGATCTTAGCGGCAATGTCTTCGAGCGACTGAAGTTTTATCAGTAGCTTTTGGCCGTATTGCTGCTGCATAGAGAAGCGATCAAGCTGCTCGTTTAGTTCGTCGACAGAGCGCTTAATCTGTGTAATTCGCTTATCAGTTGCAGATTCATCATCGAGACGCGCTAGCTGTTCGAGCGTTGCTTCAACACCGCGCACGCTTTCATTAACCGTAGCAACATCAGCAAGCGTCGCTTCACAAAGCCTGTTATTGTACAACCAAGCTACCTGCTCCTTGGCATAAGTAAGCTGCTGTTCGCACAATGCTTTGGTATTGGCACGTTGCGACGCTTGTTGCTTCTCTTCCCATGCTGGGCGGATACGGCTTAAATATCGCTCGAGCTGCTCACCTATACGCGCGCGCTTTTCTTCATAATCAGCGCGTTCTTCTGAAGTGAGTAAGTCAATTTGAGCAAACAACCCAGTCAATTCGCTCTCAAGTTCGCTGCGCTTTTCATCAATGGTTTCTACATCTGATTTGTCGAGTAAAGCCTGATATTTTGAAAGTCCCAGAGTGAGCTGCTTTTTAAGCTCCACTGGGCGCTTTGCAGCCTCTTTGATAGCGTCAATACGTGCATTAATCTGCTTTGTAAGCGCATCATCTGACACTTTCTTAGCTAGTTTCTGTAAATCTGATACGTCTGAATGGGCGTTTATTAGCTGGGTTTTCAGTTGGGGACTTGCGCCTTCTAAAAAAACAAACTGGGTGAAAGATGTCTTCGCTACTTTTTCGATTAGTGCGTTAGCTAGCGCATCATCTTGTAACAGCATAGGCTCTTTCTTCAACATTTGCGGTACTAACTGCACTACCAAATCGGCGTTGGCTGTTTCAGTTAAAAAAGAGAATATCTCTTGGCGGGAGAGTGTGACATCCCCCTCGCCTAACAAAGCGGCGTTTACCTTTTTCTCCGCCGCTTTTTTAACGCGAGACTGCTTGGCAATTTGTGACATTTTAAGCCACAGCACAAAGCTATTAAGCTTTTCGAGTGCTGCTAAACTGACATTTGCATCTTCGTCATTAAATGCCAGTTCGTGAAGAATTGTTTTTTCCTGTGCCTTTTCGGGAGAGAGACTCTCGATTGCCTGCATCCGTTTTTCAGGCTTTGGGCTTTGGTGTGAAGGCGCAAATATACGACTAAATATCATCCTGTTTAAACCGCGCTATTGTATTATTATCATCCTGCTCATCGCGTAACGAGCGTTTAAAGTCGGCTTTACTTTTATGTACGATTTCGCCGCTTTCACCTACTGTCATATGCTCAGAGGACTTTTCTATTTTTGCTTGATACAGCATAACAGCCTGCATGCTGCTTGCTTTTTGCTCTTCGTTTAAAGGCGTGCCATCTGGCCACTTACCTGTTTCAACAGCCTGACGCAGACGCTCGTAAATCTCCGGCGTCATGCTGGCTAAAAGTGCTTCTATATTCATTTAGGAAAAACGCTTTATGTAAACAATACGCGCGCGGTTTACTAAGTACCAAACAAAGCCAACCACTGCGCCCAAAATAGCTAAATTATGTTGCAAATCACCTGGGTGTGTTCCGCCCCAATACATGAAGCCAAAACTCGCAACGAATATCAGCATAGCAAGAAGGGATTGGTTCTGGATACTGGCTAACTTTTTAAATCTTTGTAAGCTTTGTTTGCGCTCTATATCTTCAGAGGTCGCATCACCGATTTTAAAGTCACAGTGAGGACACGTCTTCGCTTTGTCAGACGTTTTTTTGTTACACGAAGGACAGTCAACTAATGCCATATGTTGCTCCTGTTTATTGGGTGCGAAATGGAAATGCGCAACTCGCTATTGAGCGAAGACGCATTTATACGCGGATGGGTATCATACTTAAGTTCATCACAACAATGAAGTCGATTCTGTGGATTAACCTTATCGCCATAAAACAAAAATGCGCAGGGTGTTAACTTTTATACAAAGTTCACCGCTACGCATTTTTACCTGATAGCCAAGTTGCATTCCCTTCAGTGAAACTCAAGAAGGGGCGATGCTTTAGGCAATACTCACCTTATTTTTTATGTCGAGACCAGTAGTCGTTAACCGTTTCTTTCATCTCTTTACAAAGCAACATGATGCCGAACAAGTTTGGCAAGGTCATTACCACGATAGCCACAGCTGAAAGTGCCCAAACTAATGTGGTGTCAGAGAATGCAGCCCAAACGAAACCGGCGACGTAGATGACGCGATACGGCATTACGGAGCGAGGACCGAACAAATATGTCATAGCGCGATCACCATAATATGACCAAGCGATGGCGGTTGAGAACGCAAACAGCATAAGCCCAATTGACACAATATATTGACCGAAATCGCCAAAGAAACCGCGAGTAAAGGCAATGGTGGTGAGCGCTGCCGAGTGAACCAGTGACTTACCGCTTACTTCAAGGTTCTCTTTAACCGGCTTTCCGTCGACAATCTTAAGCGTGCCAGTAAACAAGTCTTCACTACCTACTGCATACTTCACGTCTTCTGCTACAGACCTAGCGTTAAGCAGTGTAAAACCATCGCTTACCGCCGTGCCGTTAACAACGGTAATTGAGCCAGTATAAGGCTGTACATTGTTACCTTCAATTTCATTCAAGTAACCATATAGTTTGTTTACGTCATCCTGATTCGAGTCGTCGTATTGACCTGCAACAAAGTACATGTCTGAACGATCGAAGACGTTTTCGTGTTTTTCTTTCCACACGCCAGACGACAAAATAACCAAACCCGTTACGGTACAAATTAGAATAGTGTCGATAAAGGGTTCAAGCAGTGACACCATACCTTCTGAAGCAGGCTCTTTTGTTTTTGCCGCTGCGTGAGCGATAGGTGCAGAGCCTTGACCCGCTTCGTTTGAAAACAAGCCTCGGTTAACCCCACGGTTAAACGCATAAGCTAACGAAGCTCCCAAGAAACCACCTGCGGCAGCTGAACCAGTAAACGCATCACCGATAACTGCGGCAAACGAAGGCCCTATGTTGTCAAGATTAGCGAAAATAACCGCTAGCGCACCGATGAGGTAGATAACAGCCATAACTGGAACAACACGCGCTGTAAACGCGGCAATGCGTTGGATACCACCAAGAATTACCAAGGCTAGAAGAATACCCAGTACACTACCTACCATCCAAGGTTCGAAGCCAAATGTTGCTTCGATACTTTGCGCGATACCATTACTTTGAGGAAGGTTTCCGGTACCAAATGAGCTGACTACCGTTGCAACAGCAAATGCAACCGCTAACCACTTCATGTTTAGGCGACGGTCCATGTAATACATAGGGCCACCGGCCATGGTGCCGTCTTCTGTCTTTACGCGATATTTGTGCGATAGAGTAACTTCAACGAATTTTGTAGTCATACCTAAAAAGGCGGTTACCCACATCCAAAATAGTGCAGCGGGGCCACCAAGGAAAATAGCGAATGCAACACCTGAGATGTTACCTGTACCTACGGTACCAGACAGTGCGGTTGTAAGTGCGCGAAAGTGCGTGGTGTCGCCTGGATCGCTTTCTTTATCAAACTTACCGGTAACAACTTGCCAGGCATGTTTAAAGAAACGAATTTGCGGAAATTTAAGATAAACCGTAAAGAAAAGACCTACGCCTAACAGTACATAAGGAAACCAGAACGCGCCTCCTAAGAATCCATCGAGCATAGTTAGAAAACCATATAACCCTTCCAACGTTATTCCCCTTTTTTATTATGTTTAATTGTTGTTTTATTTTAATAATTAAAAGGCCTCTTTTTGTCGAGGCCTTTTTGCGGAAACTTTCGCTTCCTTATTTTTATTTTATTGCTCTGATGCTTTTAGCTTTTTAACAACTGCATTCACACCAATAAGTAAATCTTCACCTAATTGACGGCTACGCTGTACCGACCAACCGTAGATATCGTCCGGTACATCTGCATTGTCTTTAAATGGCATTTCCACCGTATATGCCATACATTTGAATTTCTCGCCCACCGCATTTGACGCTACGGTTAAATTAGCCTTGCCTGGCTCATCTTTATCGTAACCAAATTCATCTTGAAACTCTGGCGTAGCGTTCAACAGCGCATCTTTAAACGTATTTTCAAGCATTTTGATGGTGTCATTGTAGCTAGGGTTACCCTCACTTCCTGCGACAAAGTTGTACGGCAATGCCTCATCACCGTGCAAATCAAGATACATGTCTACACCAATTTCGCTCATTGCATTCAGTACGTAAAGTACTTCTGGGCTTTTTTCTTTCGATGGTGTCGCCCACTCACGGTTTAGATTGGTTCCTACAGCGTTGGTACGCAGATGACCGCGTGCGCTGCCGTCTGGGTTCATGTTTGGCACAATGTAGAAAACAGCATTATCAAGCAACTGTCGCGCCAAACCATCTTGCTCGTCGAGCAGACGATAAATAATACCTTCGGCACACCACTCGGCCATGGTTTCGCCAGGGTGTTGACGTGCCGTGATCCAGACTTTTTTCTTTTCTGGTGTTTCTTCACCGATAACCAGCATAGACATATCACGGCCATCAAGGGTAAGGCCTAGGAATTTGTGCTCGCACAGTAGTGACATCTGCGCGTCGTGCACAAGATCAAGGTGACGTTCGTAGCTAAAAGGAATGAAATACGCGAAGTATACGCTTGGCTGTTCTAGCGTTAGTGAGAACGTAAGATTGTCACCGTCAAATTCGCTAGGAATTCTAAACCAAGTTTGACGGTCGTAAGACGCTAGAACGTTATACCCCTTCCAACCCTCTGGATACGCTGACTTAGCCAGATTACCAATAGTCATTGTGTGAGTTACAAAAGTTTCGCCCACTAAACGAAAATGGAACCACTGAGCAAATTCAGATTGGTTGTCGTTGGGAATGGTTAGACGGATATCGTCTGGTGATTGTGCGCTAACAACTTCAATGTTACCGCTGTCGAATTGACTGGAAATATGCATAGACTGTCGTTTTCCTCATTATTTGAGCGCTAATTTAGCATAGACGTAAACACAAATTCCACGCACACAGCGGGTTTTGTACTATCGAAAGTATACAAAATGTTTACACCATCAAAAAACCGACCACTTAGGTTAATGCCGATCAGTTAAGAATTTAATGATCGGTTGACCGATCTTTTTAAGGCTTCAAAATCCGGTATCAGGTAACTGATATCGGATTTTTTTATGGACG
>NZ_JAKRFB010000037.1:0-43127 GCF_022348315.1 Alteromonas sp. MmMcT2-5
AGAAAGTGTTTAGGCTTCAAGCAGCCAGCGATTGTATTTAAAGAAATGGCATTGGCTGCTTGATATTGACGAGTGTCGCACTTCGCAGTTGAATTCGGGGGAATACAAATGCAAGATGCCACTTTAAAATCGATTACAGCCACAGTTCAAAATGGTGTTGCAAAAGCTGATGGGAAATTTTGGATTACTGAAACTGATATTCATTTTGCCCCATATAATAAAGATTATGGGCTTGGGCCTCTTAAAATTGAAAGGAGCTCAATTTCAAAAGTAGAAAAATGTTTAGGTAAAGGTGCGGGTATTCTGCCTATAACATCTGATGCAATTGAAGTTTCATTACTTGATGGCAGTACATTCCAATTCATAGTGTCAAACCCTAACGAGTTAGTTGTACTCCTGAGCAAATAATCAGCTAACAAGGCGCTTAAAACGCAACCCGCGGGGCGGGTTGCTGGGACAAAAACACAATGCCGCTTCGCGATTATGGCATTGTATTTTTGCCCTTTAGCTAGCAGTTAGCCATCACTGGAGAAAGAATGAAACTACCTTTAATTAAAATTTTTCTTTTCGCATTTACTGCATTTTTAAGCGGTTGTTCGGCGACTGGCGAAAAGTTTTCGGAAGCCACATTGGTAAACCAAGAATCAGCTACCGTCTATTTTATGAGGCTGAGTAAGTTTTTGGGTGCGGCTGGTTGCAGAGATGTATTTATAGACAATAAAAAAGTTGGCTGTATAAAAAACGCTGGATTTTTAAAAACTGAAATTCTTCCTGGCAAACGGTTTATCAGCCTACCTAAAGTTACAGAAAATGATTGGGCTAACGAAACTTCGGTCGAAATAGAAGTACAAACCGGACAGATTTATTTTTTGGAATGGACTCATGAGTTAGAAGACTTTTACGTAATCCCTGCTGGAGCTATGGTTATCACTGGTGGCGAAACCAAAGCTTCAATAATAAAACACAAAAAGGAGTCCGCTTTGCCAATCCTAAATCAACTACGTGATTCTGCGTCGTGATGGCTAACAAGGCGCTTAACT
Source organism: Alteromonas sp. MmMcT2-5 (assembly GCF_022348315.1). Classification (NCBI taxonomy): domain Bacteria; kingdom Pseudomonadati; phylum Pseudomonadota; class Gammaproteobacteria; order Alteromonadales; family Alteromonadaceae; genus Alteromonas; species Alteromonas sp. MmMcT2-5. The sequence continues at coordinate 1,041 of NZ_JAKRFB010000037.1, forward strand.
CGCTCCCTTCGGTCGCTGGGACACATACGCGTGGCCGCTTCCCGATTATAACCCCGCGTATGTGCCCCTTAGCTTAAAGTTATGCCAATAATCATGGATAGAGAAATCTCGATATGAAAGAACTGATTCTTCCAAAAGAAAATAACAACGAATCAATTGAAGCAACTCAAAGCATATTGTTTGTGGGCGCCAATGGCTCTGGAAAAACCCGTCTTGGCACTTGGATTGAAATAAATTCACCTCAGAAACACCTAGTACATAGAATATCTGCGCAAAAATCCCTCTCCTTACCTGATTCCACTACTCCTCAATCGATAGAGCAAGCGGAGAAGGATCTTTTGTTTGGCAACCCCGGGTGGACCTACCAGAATAAGGCGAGCAAGTGGCAGAACAAACCAGCTACTGCGTTTCTAAACGATTACCAAAAACTCATGGTTTATTTGTTCTCGGATGAAACTGAGGAGAATGCGAAGTTCAAGAGGGCCTGCAAAGAAAGTGAAGAACGTGTTGCCCCTCCTATAACTAAGATTGATCGCGTAAAAGAATTATGGGAAACAATCCTTCCTCACAGGGAATTAGTTATTGGAGGATTAAGAATTCAAACACGCGTTAGGGGACTTGAGGACAAAATATATAACTCATCAGAGATGAGTGATGGAGAGAGAGTTATATTTTACCTCATAGGGCAGTGCCTAGCCGCTCCAAAAGATGGAATCATTGTTATAGATGAGCCCGAATTACATCTGCACAAGTCTGTCCAGGCTCCATTATGGGACGCTGTAGAAAAACTAAGAGACGACTGCCTTTTTGTTTATTTAACGCATGATGTTGATTTTGCAGCTGCTAAAGAAACAGCGAAAAGAGTGTGGCTGAAATCTTTCGATGGCCAAAAATGGGAATGGGAGCAAATAGAAGACGATGAAAATCTCCCAGACGATTTACTTATTGAGGTTTTGGGGAGTAGAAAACCTGTTGTATTTGTAGAGGGCGAAAATGGCAGCTTTGATGTCAGCCTATACAGAGAACTTTTATCAGATTTTCTCGTTATCCCAAGGGGGAGTTGCACTCAAGTAATCCAATCTGTAAAAGCGTTAAAAGCAAACCCACAAATACATCATTTGGATGTGTACGGATTAATCGACAGAGACCGTAGGGTTCACGCTGAAATTACAAAGCTTGAACAAGACTCCATTTATGTATTGAGCGTAGCAGAAGTTGAGAATCTGTTTTGTGCGAGAGAGGTTCTTGCAATAGTAAGCAATAGGCTAGCTCGTGACCCAGCATCAGATTTTGATGCGGTTTCCAATACCGTGTTTGGTAGACTTCAGGGAGAGCTCGACCATCAAGTGTCATTGCGCGTATCTAGTGAAGTTAAGTTCCAACTGAATATGTTTGATGCAAGTCAAACTGGCGCTCAAAATATAAACAACGCACTGCAAGCGCTTGTTTCGAGTATTGATGTAAACCAAATATATGCTGATACAGATTCACTTTATCGCAATGTTCTAAATACAAAGGACTATGAGCAGTTATTGGCGCTCTACAACCGTAAGTCCCTTTCTTCACAAGTTAGTAATTCATTGGGCTTAGCAAATGGAAGCTTGCCAGAAACGATCGTCCGACTTGTGAGGGGCGATTCTAAAGAAGAAATTAAGAATGCGTTAAAACCCTATTTTGGGAACTTTCAGCAACATATGGCATAAAAACACTAAACAAGACAGGCATATCTGTGTATATAAATTTTATGCCTGCCTTACTCTTTAAATGGAGAAAATTAGAGACATGGCAAGAATTGTGACAAAGGAAGATTGCTTGGCAGAAATACGGAGATTCTTCAAATATTACTCTTCGTACTGCCAAAGCCCAGATCCAGATTCAGTTAGAGAGGTGCTGGCTTCGATCTATAGTGTGAATGACAAAACAAGAAAAGCTGGGTATCCCAATTTTTTCGACAGTTACGAGTTTCTTGCTATTAAAGCCATTCGAAATTATGCAATTCATCAGGCTGAGATATATAACGAAGCTAAAGCACTGCCTCTCATATCGTCGGTCCCCATACAAGCCGACCTGAATATACTTTGCTTGTTACCGATTGATGTCGTCGATTTGATTTGTGAAAGCACAAATGAATTAAGTAGGGCGGCGATAAAAGATACTTGTAGGTATTACAAGAAGTACGTCGATATATATCCATGTATTTTTAATTTCGGAGTTCAGCTTTTCCTCTATACAGAGGAAAACGATCTTGAAATTGATTCTATTGAATATCTTGAATTTAAAAATTCAATTGAGTTCGAAAGGATGCACAACTTCCCTCATCATGTGTCAGGGGGGGTTAGCCTACCTAGGGGAGGGGACATTGATGAATTTATTGACAATAGCCTTCAATCAATCAATGAAAATTCTGAAATTAAGAGTGCGCTGTATTCAGAAGAAAACGGCATGTTTACCTTCAAAGGTCTCAACTAGAATCACTAAACAAGACAGGCATATTTGTTTCACGGATGGAGAAGACTAAATAAGGCAGGCTCTTTTGTGCACGTTTTCGGCCAAATTACGCGGTCATGTCCACATGGCGGAGCCTGAAATCGAAGGCTATATCCCAGTAATAGCAAAGTCTATTACTTAACAGGACAGGCATGTTTATGTACTCCAGCTAATACTGGCTTTTTTGTTTTTGGCTTGCGTGAAATACACTAAATTCATCTAGGGACTAAACAAGACAGTCATCTTTTTATACCTTGGATTGCGCTAAAAACGATGCAGTCAATGAATACTAAACAAGACAGGCATGTTTATGTAATGTCGTCAGACCACGGCAATTCCGATGGTGGTGGTACCGGAGATATCGGAAGCGACGAGTACTCGCACTATAAAGCTCTGTAATATGTACTAGCTCATCGCTTTACTTTTCTAGCCACATTACGTCGTTATGCCCACCTGTCAGAATCTCTTATAGAAAGGCTATATTCCAGTAATAGCAAAGTCTATTGCACCTATCAGCAATTCGCGGGATTGCGCTAAAGAACCGATGCAGTCATTAAGCACATCTTCAGGTATGGAACTACAGACTAAACAAGACAGGCATATTTATGTATTGTCGTCAGACCACGGCAATCCCGATGGTGGTGGTACCGGAGATATCGGAAGCGACGAGTACTCGCACTATAAAGCCCTGTAATATGTACTAGCTCATCGCTTTACTTTTCTAGCCAAATTACGCCGTCATGTCCACTTGGCGGAGCCTGAAATCGAAGGCTATATCCCAGTAATAGCAAAGTCTATTGCATCTATTAGCAATTCGCGGGATTGCGCTAAAGTACCGATGCAGTCCTGTAGCACATCTTCGGGTATGGAACTCAGTTGTTGAGTCAGGAATAGGTATGTCTCGCCTTCGAATTCTATCTCCGGCGTAAGATTTTTCATATAAAGATTATTTCTAGTCGTATTCTTTGTCAGCGGTACAACTAACCTTGTTGCTAATTGGTCAATTACAGAGTTTTGAACATCTACAAGAAAGGGGTAAGCTTTATTAGTTTTTGAGCTTGGGTTTCTGTAAACATCAAACTGTGCCATTAGAAGTTCCTGTACTCATCACCTATACTGCCGTTCTCAGCAACAAACTCGTTGTACGCAGCTATGGCAGCTTTGTTTTCTTTTTTCCACCTTTCATCTTCAACACTTTTCAACTTGTCTTTAAGTGCCTGTTCTAAGGTTGCAGACAGGTTAACTTTTAAGTCTCTAGCTTTTTGCAATAAATCGCTGTTTAAGCTTAAATTAGTCGCTTTTTTTGGGGCATGGATGTCATATAAATCTTGCATGCTATCACTCCAAATTGTTCTACATATTAAGTATACGCATAGGGATGCGCATTGCAAAAAATAGGTTCTTAACAAGCCCGGAATTGTTATGTAGAGATGTATACATATAGTGCCGGTCTTACTCTCAATTAAACTGCAAAATTAACCGAGTAATCGCATCGCACTGTGTCGGCACTGAACCCGTTGCTGATGTTGATTCTGCGCGTATTGCTCTAGGTGAATTACTTTGCCGGCGGCGTGCTTAAAGCAGGTTTCAAATTGCGTGGTTAATGTTATCCAATGTTCGTGTTCAATATTGAGACGCTCTAAAATAGGGGGTAGGTTATGTTGAACCTTGCCACGCTTGTTTGGGTGAATATATCGGCTGGTTATATCTACAAGCTGTAAGTAGTCTGGAAGAGTAAAAGGTAAACCGTGTGGCATCTCTTGTCTTGGATTGCCTACAAAAGGCATAAGTCTTTTAGGTGTTTTGCCCAGCCTGGCTGCGTTAATACGGTATTTGATACTGGTATGGTCCGATGCCTCAGGAGTTTTGGCCATCTTTGCTCGTATTGGGTTTAAATCAACATAAGCCATACAGGCGGCAAGGGCTGACTCATCTAATAGCGCTTGTGACTTAAACCGTCCTTCCCAAAAATGACCAGTACAGTCGTCCTCTTTATTTGCGGCCCTGGCAATGTATTCATTCAGTGCACGCATAAACCAACTGATATCGAATAGCCTTTTACGCCATACTTCAGCCGTTAACTCAACCGTTTTAATTTGGGTTTCATGTAATTCTTTACGTAAATCTGGTGATAAGTAGCGCTGTGAGATTAATGTGCCTTTGTAAAGTTTATGCCAACGTTGAATCACGTCTTCTGTACTCAGTGCGTCTGCTTTCTCTTTGTTTACGTGTAATACCAGATGCGTATGATTACTCATTACCGCATAAGCGCATACATCGATGGCAAAAACCTCACTTAAAATATGAATACGGTCTTCTACCCATTGGCGACGATGCTCAAAGCTTCTACCGTTTTCCTCGCCACATAGGAAAGCACGACGAACGCAGCGGGAAACACAGTGGTAATAGGGCGTATCCGATAAACTAATTTGAGACTTTCGGGCTTTAGGCATTGCGACTGTCCGACTCTGATTAACTCGATTAGCAGTTTGGATGGGTATTTAGATTAAAGAAAGTGTACGAAGGGACAGTTTGGGTGTTTTCGAATTATGGCTGTCTTGCTTACGTTGTTGTCTTGCTTACGGTTGCTTACGTTGTTGTGCTCACTCTTTTGCGCCAAAAAAATTCAATAAAGTCTTTTTAAGCTGCCATAATTATTACTAATCTGTCAGAACACCAATAAAAGGATATTACTATGACACTTTGCAAGACTAACGCTTTTTTATGGCTTGTTTAATTATGCTAGCGGGCTGCTCGAAAAGTCAGCAGGAATTATTAAAAGGCCACTGGGAATGTAGTGGACAAGGCGATGGCGCCAAGTTCACGGGGAGTGCGGAGTATGTAAGTAATGGCAGCTCAAACGTGATGTTTGAAATGAGTATGAAAGAGTCGGGTACAGAGGCTGAATTCGATGTTATAGCTCAAGGCACTTGGGAGCTCAATAAAAACGAATTACTTGAGTCATTCACTAAGCTTACTATTACCCGTTTTGTTGTAGATGGACGCAATTTACCACCTGAACAATTTCCTCAACAATTGAAAGAAGCCATTATTGGCACTAGACAAGACAGTCATTTTTTACAACGGTAGACATTTGGTAACTGTCTTACACGCTCTGAGAGAATACGGGATTCGCACCTTTAAAGAGAATCATCGACTAAACGAGACAGGCATCTTTGTCTAAAAGGGTGTACATTATGAGTCTGTCTAACTAGCTATTTTTAAGTCGGTATCCGCTATATATGGAAGCCCACTGTAGTGGATAAAACCAAGTTGGAATCAAGGAATGATGAAGAGATTACTGATAGTTATAACTGCTCTTGTTGTTATAGGCTGTAATGAAAATCAGCCGAAAAACCACTCCCCAGAAATTGCATTAGCGAAGATAATCGGCAATGGAAATCAAACCGTTGTAAATGAAGTTCAACTTTATCTTTCTGATAAGAATGCATACAAACTAAAACACAAAGACGGACTAGAAGAAAGCGGATTTGATGGAGCCTTTGAAAATTCATTTGACCTTACATTTGTAATTATAGAAGGTCTAAAAAGCATCAACCGTGTGGTGATTGTAGATTGGAGAGAGGATGCGCAACATGTCTTCGATTTATTAAACGATTTATCTAAAAATGCACTTTCTACTTGCAGCATATCGAGACAGCTGGCGGACGATATGATGCAAACTCAGTTCAATATATCTTACTACTTAGAATCTAGTGAATCTGGCTTTTTATTCTCAACCTGTGCAAAAAGCATGGGGTTAGAAATTATTGGCATTGACGATGGATCAGACTCGTTCGTCTTGTCTTTAATACCAAGTGGCAACGCGGCAAAACTCAAAACATATTCGCAGCAACTAAAATTGAATATAAAGACATACGATAACCGTGTGACTAGTTAGTTGGAGCGAAGAAGAACGTGCTGCGATAGCTTTTTTGTACTGCTTAAATTTTTCTATTTTTTTTCGAGGCAAAAATGACCAAAAATGAAATACCTATTATTGCTAAACAAGCGCTGTCTGAATATCTAGAGGAACCAGGAAGCGTTCTCTATAGTAGTCATGAAGCATAAAGGCCTACCTCATTTAAGTCGCTACTCTCCTGTAGGTAAAACTGAAGTTATCAAGTGGCTGTCAAGTAAGATACAACAAGTCAATTAACATCGCAGCTTTGATACAGCCGCAGAAGGCTTTAGCAAAGCTGTTACCTGTTATTCACTCAAAGGAATGCAAAGCATGCTCTACAAAATAGAAGAACAAGCAGAAATATTTGAAAAGTTGGAACCCGTAGAGTTCAAAGACTTTTCTAGCTTTGGAAAATTAGAGAAAGATCTAGAAAATTTAATTGCGAACAGTATTTTAGACGTTTTATTTGAAGATGCTAGATTGATGCCGGTGTTTCAAGAACGACAATGGCAGGCAGAAGCCGACATATATGCACTGAATGAAAGTGGCGAATTAGTCATATTCGAGCTAAAGCGTGCATCTGCCGGGAAAGATGCCGTTCATCAAGCGCTAAGATATGCGCAAGATGCTGGTCAATGGAGCTATCAAAAATTAGAAAATAAGTTCAAAGAATATAGCAAAGGCGACATGTCGCTAGTTGAAGCACACAGAGAGGCTTTTAGTCTTGAGCACCAATTAGAGCCTAAAGAATTTAATAATAAACAGCACTTATTAGTTATCGGCAGTGCAGCGGATGACTCATTAATATCTTCAGTCGACTACTGGAAGAAAAGTGGTATATCCATCGATTTCTTGCCCTATAGAATTTATGAACTTGCTGGCGAAAAGTACTTTGAGTTCTTTGCGCTTCCCTATGATAAGCACAAAAACCCAAGTGATGTAAAAGGTGTATTATTTGATACAAATCGCAGTTGGAATGAGGACTCTATTTGGTCGATGATGGATAATAGTCGTCTGGAGGCGTATGGAGACGCCAAAAGGTTTGTTCACCATGTTCATATAGGCGACATTGTTTTCTTTTCCCACAAATGGTGTGGCTTGATAGCTGCTGCAAAAGTGAAAGGTGAGGTTAAAGCGCCAGACAGTGAAACACTGTATCGAGACGTAGAGTTTTTAACTCCCATCCCCAACCGAAACGATAACACGTTATTGGCTATGCCTTTTTCAGAAGTGAGTTCTAAAACAGGTAAAAGTTTCTTTTGGGCCAGAACGATAAAAGTACCTTACTTAACGAAAAGCGAAGCACTTGAGTTAGTCGATGAGCTTAATAATTATTTACATAGCACTTAACAAGTTAACGCGGTTGGGGTTCTTCACAGTCAAAACTTTAAGCGCTAGTGCACTTTTAATGGCCTTTTGGTAGTTTCTGGCTACGTTGCCGTGGACTGTTTAAGGTCGTTTAAAACGCATTGTTAGTTCAGCATTTTATTAGTTGATTTAAGGAGGGTGGTTTTGGCAAAAATTTTAATATTTGGAAACTCTGGTTCTGGAAAATCTACGCTGGCACAGCACTTATGCAAAACACAAGGTTTGGCTCATTTAGATCTAGATACATTAGCGTGGAAACCTACTAGCCCACCTGAGAGAAAGCCTATTGATGAGTCTGAAGAAGAGATAAAGGCTTTTATTTCTTCTAACGACAAATGGGTAATTGAAGGCTGCTATACAGACTTACTAAAAACTGTAGAACAGCAGTCTACTGAAATTATATTTATGAACTTATCCATTGAAACCTGCATTTCAAACGCAAAGGCGAGACCTTGGGAGCCCCATAAATACAAAACAAAGCAAGCCCAAGATGTCAACTTAGCAATGCTTATTGATTGGATTGGGCAATATTCAGAAAGAAACGATACATTTTCTTATGCGGCTCATAAGCAGTTTTATGATAGTTACCATGGTCATAAGAAGATGATTACTCAAAATGTCCCAACCGAGCCAAGTTAGGCAAATTCGTTAATATATGAAATAAGTGAAACGGAGTTTCAATGAAGATAAATCTACTTTTAGCATTATTATTTCTAGTATCAGGTACGGTGTCGGCTGAAGACATTAAAATAGATCTTAAGCAGCTTGCGCAACAGTATTTCGACACAATGGTTGCTACTCAGGCCCCAGGCGCTACACAAGTTGAGCTTGAAAATCACTTAAATTTGCTCGCGGATGATGTTGGTCATTCACATTTGCCATGGGTGAAAGACGATACGCGATTACCTGACGGTAAGGAGCAAATGAGAGAGGGCATGACGTTCTATTTAGGCGCACATACAGAATATAGTGCTGAGCTGTTAGATGTTTTTACATTTAATCATTCTGCTATTGCTATCAGATATAAGAATTATGCCAAGGGCGTGCACCCGCAAAACAATCAACCTATTGAATACAGTCAAGTAATGATGGAAGTACTAGAAATAGAGAACGGTAAGATTGCTGTAATTCGAAAGTACCATGAGTAAGTTTCATTTTCGATAGCCGTTTAGGTAACAATTGTATTTTCGGTTGCAATAAGTTGGCGTACACCTAGTGATAGTGTTACAAAATGATCTTTAAGGACGGGGTAAAATGACGAAGAACCGAAGAAAAACCATTATCAGGTTTCTTCTGCTAGTCAGTACTATTGTTTCCTTGTTTTTCGTTCCGTGGATATTGGTTAAAGCCTGGATCCTACCTTTGCCACACACAGTACAAGAACAAGTTGATGAAGCAATTAGCCACGGCTTTGACGGCATGATTGTTTACGTGGATCAGGCGGGAAAACCTCCAGCTTCTTACACAGCAGGCTGGAAAGACAGAGATAACAAAATACCCGCTGCCCCCGACTCTTTATTTAAAATTGCCAGTATCAGTAAGTTGTACACTGCTGTGGCTATCACCAAAATGGCGCGAGAACAGCGACTATCCCTAGACGATTTACTCGTTGATCATTTACCCAAACTCAAAGACAGAATTGAGCATTCAGAAAAAATAACGCTTAAAATGATGGTGCAGCATAAGTCAGGAATCCCTAACTTTACTGATAATGCTGCCTACTGGGAAAACGAACCGGAAAACGGCAAGCGAGCGCTCGACTTTGCGCTAGATCTTCCGGCGAGTTTTGAGCCCGGTGATGGATATGAGTATTCCAACACGAACTATCTGTTGCTTCGCAATATTATGGATAAGGTTTTGGGGTACAGTCACCACAAGTACATTAAGCAAAACATTTTGCTTCCACTTCAATTGAACAACACCTATTTTTCATTGAGCGAAGTCAATATGGACGACGTGATGAGCGGCTACTACGTTGGTTACGAGGAAGATGTCAAGGCGCGCGACAACGGTATGCTAGCGACAGCAGAAGATGTGGGTAAGTTCTTACGAGCGCTAAACAACGGCGCTATTTTCAATGAAGGCGAAGCGGAACTTTACCCTTATGTGTTCGAGCATGGAGGCTTGGTTATCGGCTACCAGAGCCTTGCAGAATATGACAAAGACCTCGGTACCGTGGTCGTTCAATTTATCAATACCACTGACTTTGACGGTTATGAGTGGAACTTGTCTGAAATCACAATTAGCCGACTTTTTAAAATACTAAGAAAAGCAGAAAACGAGTAGGTGGTAGGCTTGGCTCAACGTTTTTTCAGTGTAGGCCAATCATTAGAAGTTAGAAAATAATGGGTGGCAACAGAGCGCTTTTTATTATGAGCTTAGTTTATTAATTCGCCGTTTTTACTCTATGCTTTTAGTGGTTATTTTATATCTTCAGCTGCTCGGCAAAAAAGGGGCAAAACGTGAAAAAACTCTTCTTAATGTTATCTGTGCTTATATCGGTTTTGTGTTTGCTACTGGCCGCAGCGCCATTTACTCCGGCAGTTGCGGGCTCGTTTTTAATGCTTATGCTCGCTGGAGTTTTAGGCTTTAAAGGGTATTCAAAAATAAGCTTGCTTTGCTTTGTATCAACACCTTTTCGATAGTTGTCAGCCCCAACATAAACGAGTCTAGTTTTGCCGGATTAACTGTAATATCGATTATCTTTATTTTCTCTTTCACCGGTGTAGCACTTGGTCTGCCGAAAGGTGTTCAAAGATATAATAGTTGCGTTGATAGCTAACGAAATTTGATAACAACGAGATAATTAAACCAAGATGTCTAATTTAATAACCCCTATGTTTATGCACATTCTTCTTTGTGCATTGCTCTACGTATTTCTCACGCTAGCTCGCGCGCCTTCGGTATGGGGAGTAGGGAAAAACAAAGATGGTTCAAACCCGTTTGCCGATATACAGCCTAAAGTAAGTGCGAATCTGAGCAATCAGTTTGAGTGGCCGTTATTTTTTCACGCTGTTTGCGCCTTGCTAATTGCCTTAGGTGAGCCAATCAGCAATTCACAAGTCTTCCTTGCGTGGGTATTTGTTATTGGCAGAGTGCTGCATAGTCTTGTACAAATATTTACAGACAATATTAGATTGCGTGGTTTGGTGTTTACCATCAACTTCGTTGCCGTTCTTGCAATGTGGTTGTTGCTTTTTATAGAACAGGTTTTAGGTTAAAGAGCGTAAGGGTTATGGAAGAAGTTTTTGAACCGCTGGGCCGCTTTATGCTTCGAGTAATAAAGTGGATTATCATAGACGCAATTATAGAATTTGTTTTGAAGGGCACGGGCCATGTGGTGCTTAAATTGCTGACTTTCGGAAAATATCCAAGAGCAGGTCGTGATGAGGGAAGGACCGTTGCTGTTGGTTTTATAAGCTTTGTGGTGGTTTTTGTCTGTCTTGCAATGATTGCTTAGTTTTGAAAAAGGATATCTGCGATGAAATTAGAAAAGTGGGCGAGCATAAGAGAAAAAGGAAAACAGCGCTTCGTTCTAGTTTACGGCGTTTTAGGCTGGGGAGTCTCGACGGGTTTATTATGGTCATTACTAATGGCGTTTGTCGAGCCTTCCGAAAATGTCTGGGGGAAACTCGCCATTGCGATGATCATCTTTCCCATTGCGGGTATCGCTTTTGGCCATTTAATGTGGAACAAATCTGAAAAAGCTTTTGCAAAAGAAACGACGAAAACTGTATAGAATGGCCAGAACATGTCTTGCAATAACCAATGAAGGGAAGCCGCTGTTGTTAAGTATCAAAAAATTATTTGTTGTTTCATTAACTTTGCTTGTAGTAAGTTGCGCCAATATACCTATTGCAACAATGCTTGAGTTTCGCTCATTTGATGAGGAGAAATTTGTTGAACTCGACCCCAATCATTTACTTACGAAGATTCACTTAGACAAGCCTGCCGAAATAAAACCAAAAAGCACCTGGCTTACCTTGGGTGTTAGCTCCTCAAAGCAAGAAAGAAGTTTTAAGTATAATCTTGAGGTTATTTCAGAAAAAACACTGCCGGCCGAGTCAGGATGGCTGAGTAAAACGCCAGTGCGAACTGAGTACATTTTAGGGTTAAGTGCCGACGCAATAAAAGAATTCACTGAACTTCAAGAGTTCATGGGTTCTGCAACGCCAACGGGCTTTGATCTTCACGTTAATACTGGGTTCAAAGAGGCGGCAAATGAAATGACAAGCATCACAATGTCTATCTTTTTAAAGCTTTACGCTGATGAAGACTATTTTACGCTAATCGATAGAGCGCAATTAGATATCGAGATAGGAAGCGAGTAACTTCTATTAGGCTGGCTTTTTACCCATAACAAAGTAAAGTAATAATCTTCAGCTCTTCAAGCTTATTTAGAGAAGTACATGGAAGTATCTAAAGCCAGTATTCAAAAAGCAGTAGCTAACAATATCATCTCCGAGCAACAGGGCATTGCTCTGTACAATTTCTTCCAAGAAGAAAATCAGCATACTCCCTCTTTTACCTTCACCCATATTCTGTACTACTTAGGTGGCCTTATTGCAATTGGCGCCATGACTCTATTTATGAATTTAGGCTGGGAGCAATTTGGTGGTGCCGGCATCGTATTTATCTCTATGCTTTATGCTGGCGTGGGCTTAAAGCTTGCCAATTCCTTTGCGCGTAAGCATTTAATAATACCAGCAGGGATCTGTGCCACGTTCGTAGTTTGTTTAACGCCAATTGCTATCTACGGAGCTCAGCAATGGCTAGGGCTATGGCCCGACGACAATACGGTTTATCGCCAGTTTCACCACCGCATTAAATGGCTATGGTTATATATGGAACTTGGAACGCTAGTAACTGGACTTGTCGTAGCATGGCGATATAAATACCCGTTCTTAATAATGCCGATTGCGGTAACGCTCTGGTATATCAGTATGGACGCTGTGATGCTCGTTATTGACCATGAGGACTTATGGAACAGCTACACGTGGCAATTCCGAGCACTTGTGTCGATGTACTTTGGCGCGTTGATGACGCTATTGGCGTTCTGGGTGGACATCAGAGCACGAAACACAGCAGATTACGCGTTTTGGCTTTATCTTTTCGGCGTTTTAGCGTTTTGGGGCGGCCTTACCAGCCAAGATTCAGACAGCGAACTGTCTAAGTTTGTCTATTTCTGTATAAACCTTGCCATGATTGGCGCTGGTGCTCTGTTGGTTCGACGTGTATTTGTCATATTTGGTGCTTTGGGAAGCTGTTTATATTTAGGTCATCTTGCTTCTACCGTTTTTGAAGATAGTTGGCTTTTCCCAGTGGCGCTATCAGCGATCGGCTTAGGCGTCGTATATTCGGGAATTTGGTGGCAAAAGAATGAAGCTCGCATAGCAAAGAGTGCGCAAGCGATACTGCCGAAAGCGCTACAGGAACTATTAGCTAATAAAGCTAGATAAGCGAATCAATAGCCAGAAACTGCAGAAGATTCAGATTTACAACCCGCAAAATAGTAGTATCCATTACGCTAGTTGCTCTGCCACAAAAAGTAGGGCCTCGTTTTGTAGGCGTGGTTGTGGCTTTTTTGTGGGGCGGTGATTTTATTGTTGGCTCGATAGGTATCTCTTCCCATCATCTTTGGCTGCTGTACTTGGACTACGGCGTACTCGGCGGCTTCGGGCTTGGGCACGGTTATGATGGTTAATCAAATGCCAGCCATCAAAGATGGACAGTCTGTTATGGCTATTGGTGTTGAAGTTTCTGAATAACTAAGCTGGTGGTGTAGTTACAGTGGTGATCTAATTAACCTACTCAAACAAATAAATGTTAAAGTTATTTCACGAAATTGTGATTAGGGAATGATATGGACTTTCTTTTTAATGTTTTGATTTGGGTAGGCGTGGTTATTTTTGCCATATTTTTTATTGGATTTATGGCCGCTGCTAAGCTGAATAAACGCCAAGAAGAAAAACGCGCCAATCAGACGTCTGCAGAGCCTACTCGTGAAGGCGAAAAGCCGAGTAACCAAAATAAAAGTTAACCTTTCGTTCATTGTAAAACGTCAACGTTTAATAAAAACGTTCATATTTTTCACCCCTTTATATCAGTTCCCCCGTTTAGTGAAAAAAGGGGGAACATTATGCAAACAACAATTTTACCAAACGCCAACCCAAAGCACTTAACACACCAAAGTGTACTACCGTTTAAAAAAGCGCCTTTCGTAAACGAGGTAAGGGCGGTGAAACTCGCTCGAGCCTCGATTACGAACAGTATTTTAGGAATGACTTATTTGTCTAGATCGTGCGCCCTAAAGGCATTTGGAAGTAACTCACCAATGGTGGTTTCGAATGTCTCGCCGTTTTGACTTACCATGGTTACGGGAGTTTCATCTGGGGCGAATTCAGCAATTTTCTGTCTGCATCCACCGCACGGAAAGCAAAACTCGTCGTTCGGGCTCGCAATAACGATATGCGAGATACGTTTGTGTCCCTGTGTGACCATATTGCCAATAGCTGTGGCTTCAGCGCATTGTCCTAATGGAAAAGCAGCACTTTCTACATTACAACCAGAGAAGGTTTCGCCACTTGGAGTAAGCACCGCAGCACCAACTTTAAAGTTGGAATAAGGTGAGTGTGAGTTTTTCTGTGCGTCAAAAGCAAGTTGTGATAGTTGTTCTAAATTATTTTTCTTCATAGCTACCTGTGTTAACCACCCAATACGCTTTACTTTTATCATCAAATGCGAGAAGGTTGGCGGCATTAGCGCCGCAACAAGCGTATACTTAATACTCAGGCGGTTTTTTCTTTTTTTATAGAATGCTTTTTTACCATGTGCAGAAACGTTAGTCTCATCTTTTTTTCTCTATTCGCTGCTATCTTAACCGGTTGTGCGCAAACACCACCTGTTTCAGAAAGACCACAAATGGGAAACCTGCTTTTAGCCGAACCTGCGCCCATTAATCCTCGTTCCGAAATGGCTATTGCTCGTTACAATCAGGTGCTTACCAGCCCTGCGTTATCAGATGAAGACAAAGCTGAACTGCACTTTCAACGAGGCATGTTGTACGACAGCGTGGGCCTATCGGGCTTAGCGCAGTTTGATTACACCCAAGCCATTAATTTAAAGCCAGATTTGGCTGAAGCCTATAATTCTATGGGTATTCACTATATTCAGCAGAACGACTTTATTCAGGCTTACGACGCATTCGACTCTACGCTGGAAATCAACCCAGAGTATGATTTCGCGTTCCTAAATCGCGGTATTGCGCTTTATTACGGTGGGCGCGCCGAACTCGCGACCAACGATCTAAACCGCTTTTTTGAAAAAGATGACAGCGATCCATTTCGTGCTCTGTGGGCGTACTTTGCGCATCACGACATGTCAGAGCTTGAAGGACAAAAATACTTAGCTTCTATTCGACCAACGCTGGACAACCAGCACTGGGCTACTACGCTGGTGGATTTGTTTTTAGGTACTGTTGATGAGAACGATGTACTTAACTCATTGTTAGACGGTGTGAAAAGCCAAAAAGCGTTAACAGACAGGTTGTGTGAAGCGTATTTTTACTTAGGTAAATTTCATACCCAGCGCGGCAACAGCGGTATTGCATCAAATTACTTCAAGCTTGCATTAAGCACCAATGTATTTGATTACGTTGAACACCGCTACGCACGAATGGAACTTAACCGTTTGCGTGAACTGGCTAGCAGCGATTTGGTTAGCGAAGAGTAAGCAGCAAGCGTTATGCGAGGCTTATTTTTAGCAGTGTTCGCACTGCTCATAGTTGCGGGCGATAGCGGACGCTATGTCCCGCAGCTAATTGCTAATGCAAGCAAGGTGCTTACGCCGGCAAGCCTAGTGTCAGATAGCGACCCAACTCAAAAGGCGAGCTCTGCTTCAGTAAATGCTGCCGACGGCATGGAACAGGACAGCACAGAATCTTCTCCCGACGCTCAAACTTCGGATATTACCGAACGTTTCAATTATTCTGACTATCACCTTAAGCATGACGCACTAGCGCTACTTTGGTTAGCTGCAAAGCAGGGCAGTGAAAATGCACAGGCACGCTTGCTCGGTGAATTTGAGCGTGCGTATAACGCAGGCTTCATTGCTACTGACTATATCGATGAAGCCACTGCAACCTATTTTCTAGAGAAGCTAGTGAATCTTGAAAACGCAGACGCTGCATGGCTGCTGTACCAAATATTAGGTGAAGAAGGTGCGTCACAGCGCTTTATGCGCTTAGCGGCGCTCGGCGAGGTCGCAGAAGCACAGCTTGCGTTTGCAATGTCTACCGATTCGCCAGAAAAACGTGAGAAGTGGCTGGTACGCGCGGCTTCACAAAACTACATACCCGCACAGGCCGCATTGGCCGATTGGTATCTTTTACACGGGCAACAACAACTAGCGAAACCACTGCTCGCAGCAACAGCAACTTTAGACATGCAAAGTGCATTTAAGTATGCTCGCCTTCTGTGGGACGAAGGGGAATTTTCTGAGGCTAAGGAGCATTTTAGCTATGCCGCGAAGAAAGGGCATCTTCAAGCGGAAAAAGCCTTAAAGGCCATCAATCTCTACACGCCGTATTCTATACAGCAAGCACTAAAGCAGTCTCCTTCATTTAACTGGGAGAATGAAGGGAAATGCCTTCAGCGTATTCAGCCTTTTGCTACCAGTTTAGCTACTATCATGCGTGCTCACAGTCTTTATAACTCATTCAATGACGACAAGCGCCTGCAGAACCTTTCTATTTGCCTGGCCCCGCCTATTTGGCTTAAACCCGATGTACTAAGCTGCGATCCGGATTATAAGAACGCTGGGATCTTAGGCTGTAGAATTACTCCTTTGGCAAGCATTGCGAAAAAGCAGAAATTTAGTCATGCAGTAGTAGTGGCAGAGCAGGGTAAGGCAAATGTTCAAAACGGCGTAATGTACTTAGACATCAGTGACGCTTATTCAGTGTTTGTTCATGAGCTAGCGCACTTCGCAGGCTTCGCTGACGAATATCCTATTGGCAAGGGCATGGCGAATAGGCTGTGCGATGAAGATGGAATAAGCGATTTTGCACCACCAAACCTAATCGTAGACTCTGAGTATTGGTACGCACCTCACGAAACGGTTGAAAATTGGCTAGAGATAGATCCTGCAACCATTATTGCACGCGCCAAAACGTGCACCGTATTGGGGAAAAACAGCTATAAGCCCAGTCGCAGAATTACCTTTATGGAACATCACGATAGCGGCGTGATCCCGCCTTTATATTTGGTACTGTGGCAGCAGCAGCTGGAAAAACAAAATGCCCAGCGACCTATTTCAATGAATTTTTTCCAGGCGTTCCACAATAGCGGCAACCAAAAAGAAGCCGCACACTGGTTAGCTGAATACGAAGCGTTTACTGGTGGCAAATAACCATAGCTGTCATTACTAAAACAATACACTCGCCACTATTTAGCGAGTGTATCTTTAAGCTCTCTTACCCACATAGACGTTGCACCACAAATTGCTACGGGCATAACGATAAAGTTAACCACGGGAATAAGTGAGAATATATTCACCATCATTCCGAACGTCATCGCTTTCCCTTTGTGTTCGCCAAGGTGCAGGCGCATGCGCGTAAAATCTATTTTGTGGTTGTCGTATGGATAATCGCAGTACTGAATTGCCATCATCCAGGCGTTAAATAAGAACCACAAGACTTGCCCAATAATGGGCAGGAAAAAGAACAATAACAAAAAACCAATAGCGCGAGGTACATACCAGATAAGCTTGGTGAGTTCGCGGCCTACTGTTCGAGGAATGTCTTTAACTAAAGACATCACGCCCTCGTCACCTAAATCTTGACCCGTTAAGTGACGCTCAACCTTTTCAGATAGAACGCCATTAAACGGCGCTGCAATCCAGTTTGCGAGTGTGCCAAAGATCAGTGCGAAAATGAGCAATACGCTGATGACTGCTAGGGGCCACAAGAAAAAGCTGATCGCTGTTTTTATCCAGCCTAACCATTCAGGTACAAGATCAATCACATAAGCGATACCCATTTCTATTTGGCCAAATAAGAAGTAAAAAGCCACAGAAAAAAGCACTAAGTTTATTGTTAGGGGTACAAAAACAAAACGCTTTAATCCTTTGGTTTTTATGAGCGAAAAGCCTTCAAAGAAATAATGTACACCGCCTGAACTCATTCGTACTCCTTCGCGTTTGAAACGCTGTGTTTGTTAACTATCTGCTCTATCATACGCGCTTGGCGTATTCTCTGCCTAACTCAGTGAAATGGTAATTGTTACAAGCTGTTAGATTTGGTAGAGTCGGAGCATAATAACAAAAGAATCTTCCGTGTGATTGCATCATTTCTACATCAACTGCTATTTCAGCCGATGGTTAGCTGGTTTCTGGCTAATATCAAGGCGATACCGCGTGCAGCTTTGTGTTTAAGAGGGATGATGTGTGAGGCTTAAAAAGATTAAGCTTGCGGGTTTCAAGTCCTTTGTTGAGCCAACTACCATTCCATTCCCTGGTGAAATGACCGCCATCGTAGGCCCTAACGGCTGCGGCAAGTCGAATGTCATTGATGCTGTACGTTGGGTTTTAGGTGAAAGTTCTGCCAAAAACTTACGCGGCGATGCAATGACCGACGTGATTTTTAATGGCTCTTCGTCTCGTAAGCCAGTGGGGCAATGTAGCGTTGAACTTGTTTTCGACAACAGTGCAGGGCGGATAGCAGGTGAATTTGCCAACTACAATGAGCTATCTGTTAAACGCTTAGTTACACGGGACGCCACCTCTACCTATTTTCTAAACGGCACTAAATGTCGCCGGCGTGATGTCACCGATCTGTTTTTAGGAACAGGGCTAGGCCCCCGGTCTTACGCCATCATTGAGCAAGGTATGATCTCTCGGCTTATTGAATCTAAGCCACAGGATTTGCGTGTATTCATAGAAGAAGCCGCGGGTATCTCAAAGTACAAAGAGCGCCGCAGAGAGACAGAGAACCGTATAAGGCACACGCAAGATAACCTTGAACGCTTGAATGATGTGCGCGACGAATTAGGCAAGCAGCTCGAAAAATTACAGCGTCAGGCAGCCGCGGCTACTCGTTACAAAACGCTACGTGCACAAGCCAGAGAGCTGAAAGGCCAGTTAGCAGCCCTTCGTTTTCTGAAAAATAGTGAACATATTGAAGCGCTGCAAAAACAGCAGCAATCACTCCAGTTAGAAGTGGATGACTTAGTTGCCCGGCTACAGGGCGACGAAGCTGGGCTTGAGTCGTACAAAACTAAGCAGCTGGAAACAAAACAAACGATAGATGATCTTCAGCAGCAGCTGTTTACTACCAGTAACGCAATAACGCGACTAGAGCAAAATGCGCTGCACGCAAAACAACGCAAAGGTCAGGTAGAGCAAGAGTTAGCACGAATTAGCGAGCAACACGAATTGCTTAACCACTCTATTGATGAGGCACAGGAAGCGCTTGCGGTATCAAACGAGGCGCTTGAAAACATTGAGCCTGAATTTGCCCTTAAGGAAGCAGAGTTAGAGCATGCCAAAGAGCGTTTTGAAGACGCTGAACAAGCGCTAAGAGAATTTAACGCACAAGCGCGAGCGCAAGAACAAACCTACAATCAACTTCGTCAGAATGTTCAGCAATACCATAGCCAAATTCAGTCAACGATGAGCATGCAGTTACGCACTTCTCAGCGTATCAGCGAACTACAAGACGAGCTAAAACAGCTAGACGAAGAAGATTTTGTCAGTCGGATAACGCTTTTAGAAGAACAGTGTAGCGAACTCGATTTTGACATTGATGAAGCTAAACAATTACTTCAAGAGTCCAATAAAAAGGTGTCGCAGCAACAAGACGAAGTCAACGCAATAGAAGCGAAGCGCCGTGATACCCAGGGCCAGTTACAAACTGCACTGTCCACAAAAGCTGCGCTAGAAGCGCTTCAACAAGATGCCTCAAATAATGAAGACGTAATGTTAGACGGGATAGAAAAGCTGTGGCAGCAGTTTAGCTCTAACCAAACTCTTGCACCTTGTGTAGAATCGATTTTACAACACGCAAAAGACCCCGTTGTTGCCAAAAGCCATGACATACAGGCACTGCTGCAAAACCAAGATAATTTGCCAAGCGGCATTAAAGTGTTTACCGATAAGGCGTTTGTAAGCACTGCCAGATCGGGTTCACTTGCACACGCTTTATTAACTGAATCTAGCACAAATGAATCGTCAACACAGCGTGTTCCCGCATTTTTTGATGACATTTACCTTTGTAGCAACGATGACGAACTTGCGACAACGATTGAAAGGGCTTTTGTAAGCGTTCTTGATAAAGAAGATGAACCTGAAGGCCTAGCCAAGGGGTTTACTAGCGCAATCTCGCCTTCAGGGTTGTGGGCAAGCTCGCAGTGGGTAGTGAAACCTGGCGAAGCAAGCGACGGTGCTTTGCAACGGGCGAACAAAATTAAGGGACTGGTAGAAAGCATTGAAGAAACTGAAAGCCTTATAGATGAGATTGAGCATTCACTAGAGCGCGCCAAACAGGCACTTGAACAGAGCGAAGCGCAAAAGCAGGCTATTCAGAGCGCCTTGGGTGAAAAAGAAAACCAGCGCGCACAGATTAAAAATAAACTTTCTTTGCTTGAAATGCAGCTAGAGCAGCAGTCTACACGCACTGCCAAACTTAGTGACGAGTTAGCAAAGCAAGAGTTAATGTTAGCGAAAGAAGAAGAGCAGTTAGCTCAGCTTTCGGAAAAGTTAGAGCTTCAAGAGGCACAAATTCTTGAACACGAAGTACACATTGACGATGTGAACGCTAAGCGTGATGCAAATGAGCGAACTACATCAGAGCTACGCGCGTTAGTTGATACATTAACATCGCAAAATCATGAGCTTGCACTTAAGAAGCAGCAACTAGAGAACCACCAGAATTTATATAGCCAGCAGGTTACACGTAACCTTCAGCAGCGTGAAGAGTACATAAAAAACAAAGAAAGATTACAAAAAGAACTTACACAGCTGACGTCTCCTGAAGAAATTCAAGAAGCAGAGCTTCAGTCGCTGTTGGAAAACAAAGCGGAATTAGAACAGCTGAAAAGTGCTAAGCAAAGTAGTCTTGAAGATATAGAGCAGTGGTTGCGAGAAGCCGAAAAAGGGCATCAAGCTCTGGGTAAAGATATTCAAACGCGACAGACAAACATCGATAAACTTAATATCGATATTGAAGGCTACCGAGTACGTGCGAATACGATTTTAGAACAGCTTGATGGAACGCAGCAGTCGCTGAAGAGCATTCTAGAAACCTTACCTGAAGATGCCGAAGAGAAGCGCTGGCAAGAAGACCTTGAAAAAACGCAGGCTAATTTGCAGCGCTTAGGTGCAGTGAACTTAGCCGCGGTTGAAGAATATGAAACCCAGTCGGAAAGAAAGTCACATTTAGATACACAGCACAACGACCTTACTGAAGCCTTAGAAACGCTACAGTCGGCCATTCGGAAGATTGATAAAGAAACCCGCACGCGCTTTTCTACTACCTTTGAGCAGGTTAACGAAGACCTTAAAACGTTATTTCCCAAAGTGTTTGGGGGCGGTTCGGCGTATCTTGCGCTTACCGATGACGATTTGTTAGAAACTGGGGTGACGATAATGGCTCGCCCCCCTGGTAAGAAAAATAGTACGATTCACCTCTTAAGCGGTGGAGAAAAAGCACTAACCGCTTTATCATTGGTGTTTGCTATTTTCAGATTAAATCCGGCTCCATTTTGTTTGCTGGATGAAGTAGATGCACCATTGGATGATGCAAATGTAGGGCGCTTTTGTAACTTAGTGTCAGAAATGTCACAAACAGTGCAGTTTATTTATATCACCCACAATAAAATAGCGATGGAAATGGCCAGTCACCTCACCGGTGTTACCATGGCGGAACCGGGAGTTTCGCGTATGGTAGCGGTAGATGTGGACGAGGCTGTAGCCTTCGCAGAAGCATAACAAAGGGCGAAAGAAATTAAATGGAAGATCAATTACGTCTATTTTTACTCCTTGGAGGCACGGTTTTTATCATCGCAGTGCTTGCCCATGGTATTTGGAAAATTCGTAAAAACAGTAAGCCTTCGGAAAAAGAGCGCTTAGAGCCCCGTCAGTGGCAAGATGATGACAACGATTTCGAGTCCGACGAGCAAGAAGGCTTTGACGAGCTTGGCATTGGCGCGGTGCGCGTGGTTAGCAAATCACAAAACCAAGAGCATGAGGCTGCAAGCAACGTATCGACGAATACGGCAAAAAGCCCTGCGCATCACGATATCAATGAAAAACATGCTTACAGCAGCGAAGAAGCTGATGACGACGATAGCTTGTCTCAACATGCCACGTCAAAAGAGCACGGTGATGGAAAAGAGGGCGCACACGGTGAGCATGCGGGTAAACGCTCAAGCAGCGTCGGTAATTCAGCTATGCCGTCTGACGGGAAAGAAGAAGCTGAGAAAGCACCAAAGCTCTATGGCTCTGTGGTTACGAATCCGAAGCCACACATGAAAGGGCAAACTCGTCCCGATGGCCCATCAACAAAAGGTGCTAACAGAGGCGACGAAAACCTTGCCGCGTTCCCTGAACCTCCAGGCTTCTTACTTCGTGAAGGCGAAGAGCAAGAGGAAACGTCTTTAGCGTCGCATGCTCAGCGTGAAGAGAGTGAACAGCCAAATACTCCAAGTATTCAAGAGAGAGCGGATAACGCGCAATCGCATGACCCAATTCAGAGTCAGGCGGGCGGTCATCAAGAAAGAGGGCGTGCAGAGCCAGTTCGTCCTGCACAGAAGTTTTATATCGACCCAACGCTGGAGGAAGAGCCTGAAACAGTGCAGCCGCCGGCTAAAAACGAAAGAGAAGTTGCTGATTTTAGTTTAGATGCACCCGAAGAGTCTGTTTCATCCAGCGATGTTCATGAAGAAAATGAACAGCCGCGACGTTTTGCACGTAACAAACGAAGCAAAACGCCAGTGAGAAGACGTGAAGAGCCGAATTTTGGTGACGATCAAATGCGTATTGATTTTGACACCAGTGAAGCAGCTAGCGCTGATTTTGGCGATGAAAGCTTTAGTGCTAATGAATCAGGCATTGATGGTGCTGGAACTACATCAAAGACCACTAAGTCGTCGATTGAACCCGAGGTTTTAGTATTAAATGTAAGAACGCCAGAAGGCGAGCCCATTTCAGGTGCTGCACTATTACCTATGCTATTAACATTAGGGTTTAAATTTGGCGATCAAGACATCTTCCACCGCCACGTAAACTCAAATGGCAAAGGGCCAGTATTGTTTAGCCTTGCTAACATGTTTAAGCCTGGGGTTTTCGATATTGATAACCTAGAGAACTTTGAAACCCAAGGTATTTCACTGTTTATGATATTGCCTATTGAGGGTGACCCTCATCAAGTGTTTAACATGATGCACAATGCCGCCCGCAAATTGGCAGATGAGTTCGGCGCACAAGTACTTGATGGGCGCCGAAGCGTATTAACGAAGCAGGGCTTACAGCAATACGTCGAGAAAATTCGTGAGTTCGAGCGCAAGCGTATGATTGCGCGCAGCTAGCGTTAATTTATCACTTGCGCCTCAATCTTGTGGATTATTCATGCAGGTGCAACAACAAAAAAGGACTTGGCTCATACCCAGGTCCTTTTCTGTTGATTAGGGTCTATTGATCTTTGATGTATAACAAGGGCTAGCAAGCCATAGCATTGTAGCGTGGCTGTTCGTTTCACAACCTGACTGAAATAGATCAGATTTTTGCAGCCCATTTGAAACATACAGCGGCTTGGGCGAATAGGCCTTGGCAACGAATTGTAATACTTTTAACTATTTAAACGGCGTGACAACAACTCCATGTCAGATTCTTTAGAACAAGCAAAGCAGCAAATAGCAACACTTCGCAACACACTTAATGAGTATAACTATCAGTACTATGTGATGGATGACCCTTCGGTTCCTGATGCAGTATATGATAGAGATATGCAGGCGCTTATTGCGCTAGAAAAACAATATCCTACGCTTCAAAGCCCGAATTCTCCCAGTCAAAAAGTAGGGGGCGCAGCGTTATCGGCCTTTGAACAAGTTACCCATGATGTTCCTATGCTGTCGCTGGATAACGCCTTTGATGAAGAATCACTGCTTGCCTTCGAAAAACGTTTAAAAGACAGACTAAAAGATTCGGCAACGTTAGATTTTAGCTGCGAACCCAAGCTAGATGGTTTAGCGGTAAGTATTCTGTATGAAAATGGCGAATTAGTGCGTGCTGCCACCCGTGGTGACGGCCAGGTAGGCGAGAATATCACGGCTAACGTGCGTACTATCTCAAATGTGCCGTTAACGCTTCGTGGTGAGCATTATCCTGAGCGCGTAGAAGTGCGCGGTGAAGTGTTTATGCCTCGTGAGGGCTTTGCAAAGCTCAACGAACACCAAAAAGAAACGGGTGGTAAGGTTTTCGCCAACCCTCGTAATGCCGCGGCCGGCAGTTTACGACAGCTAGACTCTAAAATTACAGCCAAGCGCCCGCTGATGTTTTATGCTTATTCACTTGGCGTAGTGCAACCCGAAAGTTTTGAATTGCCCACAACACACAGTGAGCGCCTTAAGCAATTAGGTAATTGGGGGCTGCCGCTGTGCCCTGATATCGACACCGCCGAGGGCGGTAAAGGCTGCTTGGCGTACTACAACCACATTCTGGAAAAGCGCGACAGTTTGCCATACGACATTGACGGCGTGGTGTTTAAGGTAAACCGTATTGACCTGCAAAATGCCCTTGGCTTTGTGGCTCGAGCGCCTCGCTGGGCCATTGCACAGAAGTTTCCTGCACAAGAAGAAGTAACTAAGCTACTTGACGTTGAGTTTCAGGTAGGAAGGACTGGTGCAATCACGCCGGTTGCTCGTTTAGAGCCCGTGTTTGTAGGTGGAGTAACTGTGTCGAATGCTACACTTCACAATCAGGACGAAATTTCGAGATTAGGCGTTAAAGTTGGTGATACCGTGGTAATCCGCCGTGCGGGTGACGTTATTCCTCAGGTGGTGTCTGTGGTAGAAGCTAATCGCACAGGTAGCGAAACTAACATTACCTTCCCAAGCCAATGCCCGGTTTGTGACTCGCAGGTCGAAAAACTAGAAGATGAAGCGGTTGCTCGTTGCACCGGTGGGCTAATTTGTGCTGCACAACGCAAACAGGCGCTTAAGCATTTTGCTTCGCGTAAAGCATTCGATATTGATGGTCTGGGCGACAAGTTAGTCGATCAGTTAGTTGACGCTGATCTTGTGCACAGTCCCGCCGACTTTTTCACGCTTTCGTTAGGCGATGTAGTTGGGCTAGAGCGCATGGCTGAAAAGTCTGCCAGTAAGCTACTTGCATCGCTTGAAGCTTCAAAGCAAACCACGCTTGCCAAGTTCCTATACGCATTGGGGATCCGTGAGGTTGGCGAAGCTACTGCGGCAAACTTGGCTGCGCACTTCGAAACCTTGGAGGCTATTCGCGAGGCGTCGCTTGAAGCACTGGTTGAAGTCCAAGACGTTGGTGAAGTGGTGGCTACCCACATATTTAATTTCTTCAACGAGTCGCATAATACCGATGTTATTGATGCGCTGTTAAAAGAAGGAATTAACTGGCCTGCTATTGAAAAACCAGATTCGGATAATTTGCCTCTTGAAGGCAAAACGTGCGTTATTACAGGTACGCTCAGCGAAATGGGGCGTTCTGATGCGAAAGCCCGTTTGCAGTTACTTGGTGCAAAAGTGGCAGGCTCGGTAAGTAAGAATACCGACTTCCTAGTTGCAGGAGAAAAAGCGGGTTCCAAATTAACTAAAGCACAAGAGCTAGAAGTGGAGGTATGGGACGAAGCTGCGCTTATCGCTTTTTTATCAGAGCATGAAAAGTAGCCTGTCTGGCTTAAATTCAATAAGAGCGCTCGGCGTAATGGTTTTCCTGAATAGATTGACGCCGAACTCATATTGATAGTTACCAAAAAAAAACGCCACTTCTATGAAGTGGTGTTTTTTTATAATTCTTGTTTTGTCTCTTACTGCGTAATTTGTACTGAACGTTGTAAAGGGCTTGAGAAAAGGTGAATATTTCTACAAACCCTCAAGTGTAGGGCTCTCACGCTAGTGGGCTTCTTGATTCCGCATTTGTCTGCGCCTTTCCCAAGCTTTTTTCACTTGAAAGCGCCAAACCCAGTTTAAAGAGAAATAACCCGCTAGACCAAACACAACCGAGCAAATTCCACACCCGACTAAAAATGCAGGGCCAATGGTATTAATGCTTTCTACAACCCACTGCCAACTAAACTGAAATTCAAAATGCTCAGGCTTGGTCCCAAGTACAGTAGTACCAACCTTGTAAGCCCCATAGAATATAGGCGGAATAGTGAATGGGTTAGTCACCCAAACAGTTGCAACAGATAAGGGCAGGTTTGCTCGAAATGGAATAGCTAAACCGGCAGAAAGCCACATTTGAAACGGTACCGGCCAAAACGCGAAAAATAAACCTATGCCAAATGCACCAGATGCAGAACGACGGTTTAAGTGCCAAAGATTAGGCTCGTGCAATACGCTACCAAAAATTTTTAAAGCTTTGTTTTGCTTAATGCTTTGGTGATCTGGCAAAAAACGTCGGATAAATTTCTTAGGCATAAATATCAATGCATCTCGAAAATAAAATCAAAAAAGACAGAAAAAATAACAGTAAACGGAATTGCGCAACATGAATTTGCACCACCCACATTCACTCACTGTCAATTGCTACGTGAAAACATGGTCAATCGTATCACAATTTGCTTAAGCTGTTTTTGCGCTAGCGCAATAAGTGCAGTTTTCTGGCAAAAACTTCCAAGTACTCACAGCATGGCATTGATGATTGCCATTTTAATAATATCTGTGACTATCATTATATTCATTTCGACGACAAAACCCGCTGAACATCATGCATTTCCAGAGGTGCTGCTATGTTGGGCAGTGAGCGGGCTGCTGTCTGGAGTACTTTGGGTGGCGAGTGTAGGGCATTTTTACTACGCTTGGCAACTGCCCCAAGGGAAAATTCAACAAGATGTCACAATTTCAGGTCGAGTTGTGTCGGGGGGATGTGTCTTCGGCACAGCTAGGGTGCCGGAAGCGACTTATCACTATGTTGTCGCTATTGAGTCTGTCAACCGCGAAAGCACAGCGACATTTCTAGACAAGGGTATACTTTCCCCCTTGCCTAAGCGTGTTTTAACTAACACGTTTAATTTCAAAGCTCGTCTTACTCACCAACGTTATGAATTCCCAAATGATCGAAAAAGCGAAAGCTTAGACAATAAGAAAATCGCATATGCTCAACAGGGGACTATAGGCGTGCGGCCTCAATCAGCTTCTCCGTCTCAGGTGAAATTAAATTGTTTGCACAACGGCGATACCTTCACCGCAATTGTAAAACTTAAACCTGCATACGGTACGGCTAATCCTGTTGGAGCTAGCCGACAACAGCAGTTGGTTAGCCAATTTATTCATGCAACTGGCTATATCAAGACGATAGAGCACGATAAAACAAAGCATAATCACTCAGTGCGTTATGAACTTGCTACAACATTGCAGAAGCTAGACCTTGTTCATGAAAAATGGTGGCGCGCATTGCTGCTAGGGGAGAAAACGGGCTTTACGTTGGGTGATTGGACGCTGTTACAACGCACCGGCACTGGGCACATGTTTAGTATATCAGGCATGCATCTATCACTTATCGCTGGGGTCTGCTTATTGTTTTTTAACCCCGTTATATTTTTACTCACGCATGTTACAGGCCTATTAGGCAGAGCGAAATATTGGTTAGTACGTTCAGCCTCCATCAACTATCCGGCAACAGGTCAAAAGAACAGAGAACAGCAAATAAGTAAGATGTTTCAAACCAGCGCGCCAATTAGAGCCTCTGTGCTTTGTGTGCTTGTCGCTGCTTGTTTTTGTTACGCGTTGCTTAGTGGAGGCGCATTGCCGGTTGTGCGTGCGCTGATACTGGTAACGATGGGGAGCGTGCTGTCTCTTTCTCGACATGCATGGCGGCCAGTAAATGTTGCGCTCACAATGCTTACTTTGAGCTTGTTGCTGTTTCCTCTCTCTATATTAAGCGCTAGCTTTTACTTGAGCATAGGGGCTGTACTGTGCATTTGGTTTTTAGTTGTTGTTTGGGGGCTACAGCGAGCACCATGGTATGTGTCTTTGTTTAAACTACAAGTAGCACTTACCGTAATAATGATGCCCCTAACCCTAATATGGTTTGGTAGCGCCAGTTTTGTTGCAGTTGTTACCAACTTAATCGCCTTGCCCATCATATCGTTACTTTTACCTATTTGTTTAATTTCGTTGTTAGTCCTTCATTTTGCTGAGTTGCCTTTCGCACAACAAGTTACGGGCATGCTTATGCATTACAGTGATGTATGTTTAGGGTATTTGTTATCGCTTTTGAACGTTCTTAGTCAGTTTTCTGGGAGCGCTATCAATTTTTACGTAAGTAGTGGTGCGGCACTTTGTCTAATTGTCGCTTTTTTTATTTTTCTTTTGCCAACATGGCGGTACAAAGCTATCTGCGTAGCACTTCTCTTGCTCCCATCGCTAAGCATTTTTCAAAAGTGGTTACCTATCAATGAATCGATATGGGCGCTGCATGTATTTGATGCGGGCCAGGCCAGTGCTATTGCAGTGACTGCGGGAGGTCGGGCTATGATTATTGATTCTGGCGCTCAGTTTAATGGCAATGCTCATACTGCAACGAAACACCTTTTACCTTTTTTAGAAAGTAAGCATATTTCGAATATAGATGTTGTAGTTCATACGCATAGTGACAACGATCATGCAGGTGGCGCAGTAGCCATTGAACAACACGCCTTAGCTAAAAAAGCCACTTTCTACACACCAACATTAGGTTGTGAGCGAGGAAAGCGTATACGCTGGCAGAATTTAACAATCAATTTTCTATGGCCGCCAAATGGCAACAAAGAAGACAACAATGCCATGTCGTGTGTGGTTAAAATAACAAGCGACTCTGGTAGCGTGTTAATTCCTGGTGACATTGAGAAAACAAGTGAGTACGCGTTGATAACCCGTGAAATCATGGATGGTTTTTCAGAGGGGGCTTCAATGGATACTTTAGCGAGATCTACAAATCTAACTGCCGACATTCTTATTGCGCCGCATCACGGAAGCAAAACGTCTTCTACTAATGTTTTTATAGAACACGTTGCACCAAAAGCTGTGATTTTTACGCAAGGTTATGAGAATCGATGGCAGTTTCCTGCGTATGTTGTGGCTAAACGTTACGAGCGTTTGGGCGTAACGCAATATTTAACAAGCTATCACGGATATACAAGCGCAACCTTCGATAAGGATTCTTTTCATATAGATTCCCAACGTGGAACGTTGAATAATCGCTGGTATTTACCAGGCATTGCACCACGACACCTCAAAGACTAAGTAATATCGCCAAATGCCAAAAATATTAGCTAGTAACGAAACGAAGATGTGCACGAATACCTTTAAATAGGTATGAAGTGGCCACACATTATTCACTTAGTTGGCAGACTAACCAATTTTGCCGCTATATTAGTGAATTAGAGCGAGAACGAGTACAATACTTTCAACGCGTTTTTGTTAACGTTTCAAACAGGTTAAAAAAACTACATGCAACAAGCCGACAACTCGGATTATCAAATTAAGCGCTTTTTACAGTACCTTAAAGCGTATAAAGTGCCTTTCGTTTTTGCCATCATTGGTATGATTGGTTATTCCGCGGTAGATACCTTCGTATTTTCCCAGCTTCAGCCAATGATTGACGAATCACTGGGGAAAAACGATCATGACTATCTACGTCTAGCCGCATATGCGATTGTGCCGCTCTTTTTGTTACGGGGTGTTTTCAACTTTTTAGGTAGTTACACGCTAAGCTGGATTGGTGCTCAGGTGGTAATGCGCATGCGCCAGCAGTTGTTTGAAAAATACATTCATCTTCCAGTGGCATTTCACGATAATCATGCGGTTGGCGGGCTTATCAGTAAAGTCACCTACGACACAGAGCAAGTGGCTAATGCATCTGGTAAGGCGCTGCTAACATTGGTGAGGGAAGGCGCACTAGTTATCGGTTTGCTGTGTGTCATGTTCTATTACTCATGGCAGCTTTCGCTCATATTTCTTTTGATTGGCCCGATTGTGGCGGTAATTGTTTCTATCGTCAGTAAGCGTTTTCGCGTTGTAAGTAAAAACATTCAACAATCAATGGGCAACCTAACATCGTCGGTAGAGCAAGCGGTGAAAGGTCACAAAGTTGTGATCATGTTTGGCGGTCAAGAAATAGAGCAAAAGCGTTTCGAGCAGAAAAACAATCACAACCGTCAACAGTCAATGAAGCTGAATGTCACCTCTATTTTGAGTGTGTCTTCAATACAGGTAATAGCGTCAATTGCCCTTGCAGTCGTTCTGTTTATTGCCAGCACGCCCGGTATGCTTGAAAAGCTTACAGCAGGCGTATTTATTAATGTGGTCTTTTGTATGGTGATGCTGCTTAAACCTCTTAAACAGCTCACTACTATTAATAACCAATTTCAAAAAGGTATGGCAGCCTGCGCCAGTATTTTTGAAATTCTTGATGAAGCAGACGAAGAAGATAAAGGGAAAACCAAAGTAGAGCGCGCAACAGGAAAAATTGAATTTGACGACGTTACATTCTCTTATCCAGGAAAACAGACGCCCGCGTTATCTAATGTGAGCTTTATCGCAAACCCTGGGCAGTCGATTGCTTTGGTAGGGCGCTCGGGAAGTGGTAAATCGACCATCTCGTCGCTGCTTACACGCTTTTATGTACCGCAAGAAGGTGAAATTCGCTTGGATGACACGGCGCTCAACGATATTGATCTTAAAGATCTGCGGGCGCAGTTTGCCGTAGTATCGCAAAACGTTACGCTATTTAACGATACCATAGCTAACAATATTGCTTATGGTGCGCGCCAAAACGTATCACGCAAAGACATTGAGAATGCGGCAAAAATGGCGCATGTTGAAGAGTTCTTATCGAACTTACCTGAAGGACTAGATACGGTAATTGGTGAAAACGGCTTGATGCTTTCTGGTGGTCAACGTCAGCGTATTGCCATTGCAAGGGCAATACTTGCCGAAGCGCCCATACTTATTCTTGACGAAGCGACATCTGCCCTTGATACAGAATCTGAGCGTTTGATCCAAGACGCATTAGAAACGCTGCAAAAACGGTGCACCAGCATTGTTGTGGCGCACCGCTTGTCTACCATCGAAAACGCAGATTGCATTATGGTAGTGGAGCAGGGGCGCATTATTGAAAAAGGTAAACACAACGACTTGCTTGAAAAAGGTGGTCACTACGCGCAACTGCACGCGTTGCAATTTGGTGAGACTAAGTGAGTCAATCACAAAGCAAAACCAAGCACGATAAATGGTATTTCGGCCATCCTTTAGTGTGGCTGCTCTCACCATTTGCGCTGCTGTTCTACTTTATTTCGGCAATTCGCCGGTTACTTTTTAAAATTGGACTCAAAAAGGCCTTTAAGGCTAACGCTCCCGTGATTGTCGTTGGCAACATATCAGTGGGCGGCAACGGAAAAACGCCAGTCGTATTAGCTTTAGCCGATTATTACCAGAAGCAGGGCATAAAGGTCGGTATTTTAAGTCGTGGTTATGGCGCTAAATCATCAGAATACCCGCGATTAGTGAAAGGCGAAGATGATGCGTCTGAAGTGGGTGACGAACCTCGTTTACTGGCCATTAGAAGCCAGTGCGACGTTGTTATCGATCCAGTCCGCGCGCGCGGAGCCGCGTACTTAAGTGACGAATTACACTGCGATTTAATTATTTGTGATGACGGCCTTCAACATTACGCACTTCATCGCGACGTTGAAATTGTGGTGATGGACGATAGAAAAGTAGGCAGTGGTTATTTGCTGCCAATGGGGCCCCTTCGCGAAGGACAATGGCGCCTTGGTACCGTTGATGCGCTAGTACATAATAGCCGTTCAATGCCGACATTTAGCCATGCTGTAGCGCCTCAATATCTAATGACCTTAGTACCAGGGGACTTCACCTCTGTTTCAAACAGAGTTAGAACCAGTCCCCTTGAAGAGATACAAAAAGTGCCGTGCAGCGCAATTGCTGGAATAGGTTCACCTCAGCGATTTTTCTCTCAGCTTAAAGAAATGGGTATCCAGCTTTCTTCGGCTACACCGCTGGCGGATCACCACGCAATCACACGGTCAGACATACCGAATGGCAGAGTGTTAATGACAGAAAAAGACGCCGTTAAAGCTGCACCTTTTGCTCATAACGACTGCTGGTTTTTACCTGTTACCGCGCATTTAGCGCCAGACTTTTTTAATTTAGTAAATGTGAAACTTGCCAAGGCAGGTTTGAAGATCAACCAAGACGGACAGGAATAATAACAATGGCCTTTGATAAAAAGCTTTTAGAAGTTTTGGCTTGCCCAGTGTGTAAGGGAAAATTAGTTCTGAGTGATGATAGCACCCAGTTAGTGTGTCGATTTGATAGATTGGCTTTCGATATTAAAGATGGCATCCCTGTACTTATCGAAAGTAAAGCAACAGCATTGTCGTTAGACGATGTAGACGCAACACGGTAATAAAACGTTAAACTAAGTGGTAAATAAGGGCGAAATAAAGTTATGTCATTTACAGTTGTGATCCCTGCTCGATACGGCTCAAGTCGGTTTCCTGGCAAACCCTTAGCGCTTATTGACGGAAAGCCGATGATTCAACATGTGGTTGAACGTGCTAAAGAAGCTGGAGCCGATAACGTCATTGTTGCCACGGACGATGAACGTATTCAAAACGTCGTGCTTGGTTTTGCTCAAGTATGCATGACGTCTGTCAACCACCAATCTGGAACAGAGCGCATTGCCGAGGTTATCGAAAAAGAAGGCATTGCGAGTTCTACTATTGTGGTTAACGTACAGGGGGATGAGCCATTTATTCCCGCTGAAAACATCAGGCAGGTTGCAGATAATCTTGCCAATGCGCCCCAGTGCCAGATGGCTACGTTATCTACGCCTATTGAACGTGTTGAGGATGTGTTTAACCCCAATATCGTTAAGGTGTTGGTAAACGAAAAGGGTGAGTCTATCTATTTTTCACGTTCTCCTATTCCTTTTGAACGCGATCACATGATGGCAAACCCGCAATCTGCAAATACGTCGCTGTACAAACGCCATATAGGTATTTATGCCTATCGTGCTGAATACGTTAAGCAATATGTTGCCTATGCGCCTAGCTCTCTGGAGCAAATTGAATCCTTAGAACAGCTTCGAGCCATATGGTATGGCGATAAGATTCACTGTGAGGTGGCGATAGCGCCACCGCCAGTTGGAATTGATACCCCGGAAGATCTAGAACGTCTTTTAAAGACTATAAGTTAATAAGAAATGAGTGCTGAAATAGGGCTGACGCTTTGTAGTAAATTAGCAACAAGCTTTATCTAAACAGCCAGTTCTTGTAAAAGGTGAGTGAAACCTTTTAAACGCATACACATAGTAACAAGGGAACCGTTATGAACGTAGTTATTACCGGTGGCAACAGAGGCATAGGCCTTGCGCTTACCAAGCAATATAAAGCACGTGGTGCGAAAGTTTATGCTACCTGTCGAAACAGTTGCGACGAGCTAAACAGTGCAGGTGTGACAATCATCAAAGGTGTGGACGTATCCCAACCAGAAATGTTGGCTGAAAAGCTTGCACCTTTAATGGACGTTAACATCGATTTGCTCATTAATAATGCCGGAGTGCTCGGACGCGAGAGTATTGACGATTGGGATCCAAATACCATCGATTATCAATTTAGGGTTAATGCATTAGGTCCATTGTTAGTTACTCAAACACTATTACCGGCAATGGCAAATGACGGTAAAATTGCCATGATTACCAGTCGCATGGGTTCAATGGCAGACAATGGGTCAGGCGGCTACTATGGCTACCGAATGTCCAAAGCCGCACTAAACGCGGCGGGAGTTTCCATGGCGAATGATCTGAAACCCAAGGGAATTGCAGTAGGTATTTTTCATCCTGGATTCGTTCAAACAGAAATGGTGAATGGAGCGGGAGATATTGATGCTGATACCTGTGCTGAGCGTTTGTCACAACGCATAGATGAGCTAAATGTATCTAACGCAGGTCGCTTCATCCATTCAAATGGTGACGAGTTGCCTTGGTAGGGAACTTCAAACTCTTGCCGCTTTAAACCAATAAAAAACCTATCAGCGACGAGCCTATAGGTTTTTTATTTCTTCACGTAAATAAGTGGCGTGTTAAGATTGATTTTTAAGCTGCCTGTCAGGCCTACCACTAGTTTGCTGAATCAGCACCTTCGTCTTCTTCGTCTTGGTCTTCAGACAATACTGCCCATACGTCGTGTTCGTTAGCGTGAATAACTTCAGCCCATACACGATCGCCAGGTTTTACGTCATAAACACCGTTTAAATGAACCAGACCATCAACTTCCGGTGCGTCTGCATAGGTACGGCCGACGGCACCTTCAGCATCAACGCTGTCGATAACAACTTGATATTCGTTACCGATTCTCGCTTGAAGTCGCGCTGCGCTTATTTCGCCCTGTACTTCCATAAACCGTGCAAGGCGAGCTTGTTTCACTTCTTCTGGCACTGGGTCAGGGAGGTCATTTGCTCTTGCACCTTCAACAGGGGAATAGGCGAATGCACCTACGCGATCAAGCTGCGCTTCGCGAAGGAAGTCCAATAACTCTTCAAACTCTTCTTCCGTTTCGCCCGGAAAGCCGACGATGAATGTCGAACGAATGACTAATGATGGGCACTGTTCGCGCCACTTTTTAACGCGCTCTAATACGCGCTCAGCACTACCTGGGCGTTTCATTAACTTAAGAATACGTTTGTTGGCGTGTTGAAACGGAATATCCAAATAAGGAAGGAGTTTACCTTCGTTCATTAGTGGAATTAGGTCATCCACATGCGGGTAAGGGTACACGTAATGTAAACGGACCCAAATGCCCATTTCGCCCAGCTTTTCACACAACTGTTGCATGTGTGCTTTAACCGGCATGCCGTTCCAAAAGCCCGTTCTGTGCTTAACATCAACACCATAGGCGCTAGTGTCTTGTGAAATAACCAATAGCTCTTTAACACCAGCGTCTTTCAAACGCTTAGCTTCATCGAGTACGTTACCCACTGGGCGGCTGACAAGGTCTCCACGCATAGAAGGAATGATACAGAACGTGCAACGGTGGTTACAGCCTTCTGAAATCTTTAAATAAGCATAATGACGAGGCGTTAATTTTACACCATGGTCAGGGATCAGATCTTCAAACGGATTGTGCTGGGGTTTTGGAAGATGATCGTGTACTTGCTCAACTACCGTTTCGTAGGCATGAGGCCCCGTGATAGCCAGTACATTTGGATGAAGCTCTCTAATTTCGTCTTCTTTAACACCTAAACACCCGGTAACGATAACTTTGCCGTTTTCTTTAAGTGCTTCGCCTATGGTGTCTAATGACTCTTCTACCGCCGCGTCAATGAATCCACAGGTGTTAACGATAACCAAGTCGGCATCGTTGTAGGTAGGGACTACGTCATAACCTTCGGTGCGAAGTTGAGTAAGAATACGCTCTGAATCAACTAAGTTCTTAGGGCAACCTAAGCTAACAAAACCAATTCTGCTGCCATTGCTTTGTTGCGAAGGTTTGTTGTCACTTAATACCTTCACTGGCGTTTCTAGCGTGGTGGTTTTATTTACTACTTTGTTTGGATTAAACGTTTCTACTGTCATCTAAAATATCACCTGGAAAATGACTGAGCTTAAAATGGCCGCGGATTATACAGGAAAACACGCTTGTACGCAGTATATATAATTAGCGACCAAGATATAAATTATTGACGCATTCTCACAGTACAGAGTAATTTAGGCACTAAATGTGAAAACAAGTTTAAACGGCCACGGGTTTCATTGTAAAAGCGGCACGAACAAGGTTTAAAAATACCTTACTCACCCCCACATTTATCACTTCTTGAAAGCAAACATTATCAGAGTTGAATGCGCTTTAGGGTTCAAATTAATAAAATAGAAGTGAATGCATGCTTAAATTACCGCTAACTTTTTATGATGAGTCAGGGCGAATTCTTCCTCCCCGTTGGCTTTACAGCGTGTTTATACTTCTATGCATTGACTGGCTCGCGTTCGTCTTTTCTCTGGCTTCCCGCACTCAAACTAGTGAGCTACTTACGTTCTTTTACCCACAAAAAGAAACGTTAGGGTTGGGGTTAGCGGCAAGTTTACCTGTGTTAATTGCGTTATCTTTGGTTAGCCAACGAGATCGCTTATGGAAAAAAGGCTTTTTAGCATGGCGCCGATGGGTTATTCCGCTGGCTCAATTGGGAGTGTTGGCATTGTTGAGTGTGCAGCTTTACTACGCTATGCATCATCACTGGGGGTTTGAAACTATTACGGGTGTAAAAATCGTTTTTTACAGTATAGCCTTGTACGCAATTTCAAAAAGTCGTCATTTAAAGTGGATGGTAGAGGATTGGGAAACACCTAACCCCTGAACCTCATTCTCCAAAAACATCTTTATTGGAAATATATTTAATGCACTCAATTGAACAGACGTTAAACTGAGTGCAAAATCTGTGAGAACGTTAGTGGCTGCGTAAGTGGTTTCCCAACGCCTGTTCATAGTAGGCAAATACGCTGATTTGACTGTCGTTAACCAGACGTTCATAGCAAATACCCGCTAAGGCATAGGTATTTTCACCAACCTGAAGAAAAACGGCAGGTGCTTTAGGATTTGACTGATCGTAAATCCATTCACCATCTAGCTGCGCTTTTAAAATTTCTCCAACGTAAGCGCCAAAGATATTACAGATGGTGAACACTGCTTCATCTTCTAACGCTAAATCGTGATATTTATCTACGAAACTAAGTAAAATGTCGTCCACCAGTGCTACGCTAGCGGGTGAGTGGTCGAGTACAATATCGAACTCATCAGCTGCTGTTACCACAGCGTCCTTCGCGCAATCTGCCATTAATTTATTGAGTTCATCAGGTGACATGTTGTTCTCCTTCTCACCGATACTTTTGTTATAACACGCTAACGCTTAAAAAGTCGTTAAGACAAGGTGTTATAAGTTTTTGACTATTGTGCGCAAGTTATCGGCCAAAGTCTATTTTTGTCCAGTTAATCTATTGATTACACTTGCAGCGGCAAACATACCAAAGGTGGCGGTTACCGTGACCACAGCACCAAAGCCGCCAGCACAGTCTAGTCGAGTACCACCTTCCATTGCAGATTTGTTGTAACAAACCGAGCCGTCAGGTTGTGGGTAGCGCAATTGCTCTGTTGAATAGATACATTCAACGCCAAAGCGGCGTTTTGGGTTTTTACTAAAATTATAGTTACGTCTAAGCTCACTGCGTAGCTTAGCTGCTAGGGGGTCTTGTGTTGTTTTAGCTAAATCGCCTTTAGTGACTTGAGTTGGGTCTATTTGACCGCCCGCACCGCCAACCGTAACAATGGGAATTTTGTTGCGTTTACAGTGAGCTATCATCGCCGCTTTAGCGCGAATACTGTCAGTGGCATCGACTACAGCGTGCATTTCTTTGGTTAAAAGTGTGGCCGTATTGTCTGGGGTGACAAAATCCTCAATACATTTCACTTTGCAAGCAGGATTTATCAAGTGAATTCTCGATGCAATGGCGTCGACCTTTGCTTCTCCTATGGTATTAGAAAGCGCGTGAATTTGGCGATTTGTATTAGTTACGCAAACATCGTCTAAATCAATAAGGGTTATAGTACCAATGCCCGAACGAGCTAGTGCTTCTGCAGTCCAACTTCCCACACCGCCAATACCGACTACAGCCACATGACTGTTGGCTAAATTATTAGTTTGCTGTGCGCCATATAAACGCACAATACCGCCTAAACGTGGATCATCAGACATGTTTCACTTCACTTAAAAATAAACTAACTCAAAGGCGTGTGTTTACACAAAAACGTGCAAGCACGCTAGCAGGGCGCGCATCATCTCAAAAGTGGACACTAAAGATCAATACACTCCAGTTTTTTCGAATAATAAATCCGATTTTAAGCGACATACGTTCTACCCAATACATGTTTAAATGAATTCATTGTTTAATGAAGTAATAAAAAGGGGCAGGCATATGGGCTTACTCGTTGATGGAAAATGGCAAGACAAGTGGTACGACACCAGCAAAAATGGTGGGAAATTTGAGCGCCAAGCATCTAAATTTCGTGACAAAGTCAGTAACGAAGATGGTTCCACGTTTCCCGCTGAATCTGATCGCTATCATCTTTATGTCTCGTTAGCTTGTCCTTGGGCCCACAGGGCGCTCATATTTAGAAAGTTAAAGGGATTGGAGGCGCATATTGATGTTTCGGTGGTACACCCTGAGATGCTTGATCAAGGCTGGGAGTTTAAAGATTACCCTGGGTCAACGGGAGATAAGCTTTATAACTTTGATTATGCCCATCAAATTTATACTAAGGCAGAACCTGAGATAACCACCCGTGTCACTGTTCCAATCCTTTGGGATAAACGAACAGAAACTATCGTTAATAATGAATCAGCTGAAATTATCCGTATTTTTAACAGTGGGTTTAATTCACTGACTAATAATGAAGACGATTATTATCCTAACGCCCTACGTGAAGAAATTGATGCCATCAACAATATGGTGTATCACGACATAAATAATGGCGTGTATAAAGCTGGATTTGCTACAACGCAAGAGGCCTATGAAGAGGCAGTAACTGCATTGTTCTGCGCGCTAGATAGGGTTGAAGAAAGGTTGAGTAAACAACGTTATTTGGTTGGTAGCAAAATAACAGAAGCTGACTGGCGCTTATTTACCACGCTGATACGCTTCGACGCTGTGTATCACGGGCACTTTAAATGCAATAAAAAACAAATTGCAGACTATCCAAATATTTACGGCTATATGAAAGAACTTTATCAAGTTCCGGGAGTTGCTGAAACGGTAAACTTCGACCATATCAAAAGGCACTATTACTACAGCCATACTATGATAAATCCAACCCAGGTAATCCCCGTCGGGCCAGAGCAAGATCTTATGTCGCCTCACGGTCGCGATAAAATAGAATGTTAAAGCACCCAAAAGGTCAGTAATACAAAAAGCTAAACGCGAAGTTCGTAAAAGATAGTGAAGGTTAAGATTTAAGGTAGATACACATTATGTCAGTGGAAGTGAGTGAACAAAAATCGATTGAGAAAGTGGTTACAGGTATGCCAACAAGTGATGGCGCGGGCGTGTCGCTTACTCGTATTATCGGACAACCTGATCTACCTCGCCTCGATCCCTTTTTAATGTTGGATTTTTTTGGTTCAGATAATCCAGGAGAGTACATTGCTGGTTTTCCACCACATCCTCACCGTGGTTTTCAGACAGTTACTTATATGCTTGCGGGAAAAATGCGCCATAAAGACTCTGTAGGCAATGAGGGGGTTATTGATGCTGGTGGCATTCAATGGATGAATGCGGGCCGAGGCATAATACATGAAGAAATGCCAGAGCAGGAGGAGGGCTTGTTACAAGGCTTTCAGCTGTGGGTGAATCTTCCGGCCGTAGAGAAAATGTCAGCGCCGAACTATCAAGACATACAGCCAGATAGTGTGCCTACAGTACACATTCAAGATGCAGTAATCAAAGTGTTAGCAGGTGAAGTTGACGGTGTGAAAGGGCCTGTGAAGACAACGGCGGTTGCTCCTACTTTTTTAGACGTTGCACTACGAAGCGGGAGTTCGGAAATTGCACTGAGTGCGGATGAAGCTGCCTTTATTTATGTGTACGAGGGAAGCGTGGTCATTGATAGCGGCGAACGGAGCAAAGAAACAATTGTGTCGCAGGGAGAGTTGGGTGTTTTGACACAAAGTGGCAAGCAGCTATCTGTATCCGCTGATACGGGCTGTAAGTTTATAGTGGTCTCAGGTAAACCTATTGAAGAGCCTGTGGTCCAATATGGGCCTTTTGTAATGAACACTCAGCAGGAAATTGTTCAGGCATTTAACGATTACCAAAGCGGTTCATTAGCGAAGTAGATACAAGGTTTGTCTGTTTTGATTCGACGATGGGTAA
Source organism: Alteromonas sp. MmMcT2-5 (assembly GCF_022348315.1). Lineage (NCBI taxonomy): Bacteria > Pseudomonadati > Pseudomonadota > Gammaproteobacteria > Alteromonadales > Alteromonadaceae > Alteromonas > Alteromonas sp. MmMcT2-5. Next base: position 40,960 of record NZ_JAKRFB010000037.1, read on the forward strand.
TTATCTATGCGGACTGGTAGTAGACTGGGCTTTTAATCAATACCTCTTAATTAGGTTCAGCAAGGAGCAGCACTGCCAATGCATTTTGAAAGCGTCGCCGAAAAACACGTGCTATCACTTTTAGAATTTGAGCGTGGTAACAAAGCCTATTTTGAATTGTCTATAGCACCAAGAGAGGCAGCGTTTTATTCATTGGATGGCGTTGGCTACCACATTAGCGAATTGCTTTACTTACAACAGCAGAAAGTATCGTTATCAAGGCGCTTTCCATAACAGTATCTACTTCGAACTCGCGCTTTAAACTCATCGATTGAAAACAGCATGAGCAAAACGTTGCGCTGTTTAAATTGAATTAGTAATTCACTCCCTCTAATGATTTAATATCAGTATGTCTAATCTCTTTTACGACAATAACAAAGGGGCGTATACGCTTTTTTGTTGTAAAAAGCGATAATGTAATCATAAATAGTTAAAACACAGGGAATTTCGATCCAAATGGCAACCCCAATTACCTGCTTTAAAGCGTACGATATTCGTGGCGAATTGAACTCACAACTGACTGAAGATGTAGCGTATCGAATTGGCTATGCTTTTGCGCAAGAATTAAATGCGAAAACTGTTGTTGTTGGTAGTGATGTGCGTCTTACGTCAACACCATTGAAATTAGCGTTAAGCGCAGGTCTTATCGATGCTGGTGCAACAGTGACCGATATTGGCATGGCAGGAACAGAAGAAATTTACTTCGCTACCAAACACCTTGGCGTTGATGGTGGTATTGAAGTAACGGCAAGTCATAACCCCATTAATTACAACGGTATGAAACTGGTGAAGTCAGGCTCTGTTCCAATTAGTGGCGACACAGGCCTAAACGCGATAAAAGAGAAAGCGGAAGCACTAGAAGATAGCTTCGTGTCAGAGCGATTAGCACACTACACTGAGGGTGCGTTGATTGATGCTGATGCGTTTTTTAACGGTACGGCCCATGTAAAAGAAGACAAGCTTTTTGAAACCGATAAATATGCGGTTAAATCGTGTATGTCTGACTATGTTTCTCACATGCTTTCTTACGTTAATTTGAGCAATTTTACGCCGTTAAAAGTGGTGGTTAATGCAGGTAATGGTGCCGCAGGCCCCGCGCTAGACGCTATTGAAAAAGAAATGAAAGTGCAGGGTGTTCCGATAGAGTTTGTGAAAGTACATCACAATGCTGATGGTACATTTCCAAACGGCATCCCCAATCCATTGTTACCTGAAAACCGTGCTGACACGGCTGACGCTGTTAAAGCGTCGGGAGCTGATTTTGGCATTGCATGGGATGGTGATTTCGACCGTTGCTTCTTGTTTGACGCTGATGGCGAATTTATTGAAGGATATTATATCGTTGGCTTGCTTGCTGAAGCCTTTATCGAGAAAAACACCGACAGTAAAATCATTTATGACCCTCGCGTATACTGGAATACAGAAGATATCGTAGCGAATGCAGGTGGTACACCTATTAAGTCGAAAACCGGCCATGCGTTTATTAAGGAGCGTATGCGCAAAGAAGATGCGGTCTATGGCGGTGAAATGAGTGCGCACCATTACTTTAGAGATTTTGCCTACTGTGATTCAGGCATGATCCCTTGGTTGTTAATTGCCGAATTGGTGTGTGTGAAAAAGCAAACACTAGCGAATATGGTAAAAGCGCGAATTGAAGCGTTTCCATCTTCTGGTGAAATTAACAGTAAACTAAAAGATGCTGACGCAGCGCTGGAACGCGTTACAAGTAAATATCAGCCACTAGCCAGCGTAATCGATACTACCGATGGTTTGGGTCTGGAGTTTGGTACTTGGCGCTTTAATTTACGTAAATCGAATACTGAGCCAGTTATTCGTTTAAACGTTGAAAGTAAATGCGACATTGCGTTGATGGAACAAAAAACCGAAGAGCTACTTTCGCTTATTCGCGCTGAATAACCACGGTACTTTTCGTTAATAACGCTAGGTCAACAGGCCCTAGATAAGTAAAAAACGAAGGCGATAATATAGTGATATTATCGCCTTTTTTGTTTTCGAGATTTGAACTTGTTAACCGACATTCCGCATCAAATTCAGGAATAAATCTCTTGGTATAATGTGCCAAGTACATCAATGATCACCTGCTGGCGCTCCTGTTTGTCTGTGATTAC
>NZ_JAKRFB010000038.1:0-42399 GCF_022348315.1 Alteromonas sp. MmMcT2-5
GTAATCACAGACAAACAGGAGCGCCAGCAGGTGATCATTGATGTACTTGGCACATTATACCAAGAGATTTATTCCTGAATTTGATGCGGAATGTCGGTTTCAAAAGCCGCTGACATGCGTTCAAACTCTAATTCTCTTTGGTCGTAGGCAGGATCTTTCGAGTACTTGGCGGGACTGAGTGTTTTAGCAATATTAAGTGCCCATTTAATAAAAAATAAGACAATGGCGAGTAAGCCAACCCATTCAAGAAAATTCATAATCCCATCCTTTGTTTTTGTACTTAATTCATTATCAGGACAAGGCTATTGAGATATGAACCCTATCCTAGTAAATGCACCAAATTCAGATTTTAACAGGCTACATAAACTCTAGTTTCAGAGTTTACTGCAATTGCTTTTTAACAAAACCTACCATGCCACCTGCCAAAATATGCTTACCCATTAAAGAAAAAGCGAGAGTTAAACGTAAATAACTTAATCTTTTTCTTTAGCGCGATGAACATGATCGACAAACTTTTCGAAATCATATAAGTGAGGTATTTCTACCCACCCACCCGGTGCTATTAGTCTAATCGAAGCATGGTTATAAATTCTGCCGAAGATCGTTTTCGTTACTTCAATATTGTCTACAGTTGGAAATTCTAAAGTATCAGTAACCTTAGTGAGCAAACCTCTGGTAACGGAAATTTCAGTCTTATACAACTCGACACTTACGGTGTATGGCTCAATAATTTTATAACTATCTTTTAAAATGTATAAAACGGGTAAAATTAAGAGGCTTACCATCAAATCATTTTGGCTATCCAATAAGCCAAAAAAAATCAAAACGGTGTTTAAGAATACATAAACCAATATTATCCCGAGTAATCTCGCTAAAACCTCAAAAACAGCTTCAACACACCTATTTAACTTAGCTGTACGAAGGTAATCAACAAACGGAGAATTTTGAACTTTCAAGGACTCATCCTTTAATTAACAGTAATAAAGTACAGTGGATAAATAATATTAACCTAAATACTATGGCAGACGAAAAGTAACCCGAGGGATTACTTCCACAGGTGCGGTGGACGTTAAAACGACTTGCGTACTGGGGGATTAGACGGAGAGTGCCCCCTACCTATTGTAACCCCGTCATCCTGCAGCTTGAGATTAGTATCTAACTAAAGATGCGTGGCAGGAGGCCATAATAATTTGAATCAAAGAGGAATAAAGAGTAACTTTGAGTGAAGACTCACACTTAATCTTGACAAGGACTTCACCATGAAGAAAGTATTCTTAATTCTAGCGATTACCTCAATATCCACATTAGCCAGCGCTAATTGCACAAAAACAGGTTCAATAACTAGTTGCTATGATTCTGAGAGCGGAAACTCCTATACAACTTATGATTTTGGTACATCATCAATAACTAATGGCAGCAACGCAAATACTGGCACAACTTGGAGTCAGAACACTACTCGATTAGGCAATTCAAGTTTTTCCAATGGCACTAGCAGCACAGGTACTACGTGGAATCAAAGCACTACGCGTATGGGGGATATGTCTATTACAAACGGTAGTAGTAGTTCAGGAAAATCTTGGAACAGCACGACTTTTGGGAATGGCACGACAATCCACAACTCTAGTGACGGAATTAAGTCTAAGTCAACAACATGCGATGCCTTTGGCAACTGCTATTAATTATCTACTGAAAAGGGGGCGAACTAAAGCCCCCTTTCCTATTAAGACAGCTTTTTAAATCACTAAACACATGTTTACAAAGCAATTACCAACCAACCTGACATTATTGATAGCCACTTTGTAGCCAAAAAAGAAAAATATAATAGGTCAGAGAGCAACGATTAAACACACGGGTACAAGGAGGCATGTGAGCAATGTTTAAGAAGAACAACGTCTTTTTCGATGTTCATTTAAAAGTAAGATTCGCAAATGACAAAGTAAGGAGTATCTGCAAAGAGTTTGACAACTCTAAACAACCACCAGCAATTCAGCTAGCTAACACTTTAGATAAAACCAACGACAACATTCAGATTGCAGAAGTTACTTCATTAAGAGCCACCCCACTAAATTCACAGTTATGGTTTCACCACGGTGATAACTCGCTAGCCAAGTCTCCTGAGATGCTGATTCAAGTAGATGGTATTGATGAGCAACTTCAATTGAAAATTCATGAACAATGGATTTATGTAGAAACATTTTCTTCTGGGTTATGTTTGTTCTATGCACCAGTAAAGGCTCTAAACACAATCAGAGAACAAGGAAATTTTGGTTATTCTGGGTATGAAGACATCGAAAAAAAAGTAGGTCTCATTGAGGGATTACCATGGATAAAGGGCATCGTCGAAAATGTTTCTGGGAGTTTCGTTAACGACGAACGAAAATCAACTCGTGTAACTTATACTAACGAGGCTATTCAATTGGTGATTCAAACGATATATGACGGGGGGGAGCATCCTGTTAGATATGAAACATAGTAAGCAATAATGCAACCGTATAGAGATAGATTGAATGAAACTGGTATATACAATAGTTATGGTGTTACATGCTCATGCAGGCTCTGACAGAGTTGCTGTTATGACACCCAATATATACGGGAGTCTAGAGCAATGTAATGACGCAATTGAAATAATTGAGAATGCCGATGATAACCGCAATGCAGGTATTTTGAATATGCGTTGTGTTGCTCTACCAAAGGATGAAACGTAGTTACATGGCTACTAAGTGGCTATTAAGATTAAGTGTCTAATATCATCTGAGAGAAATTAAAAGACAACTGCGTGCAAGGGGCTGAATTTAAAGGAGAAGTTGGTCGGTGTGAGAGGATTTGAACCTCCGACCCCTGACACCCCATGACAGTGCGCTACCAGGCTGCGCTACACACCGACCGAAAGAGCCGACAAGTCTACTCAATTTCAACGACTTTGCAATGTAAAAAAACCAAATAACCGCCTAAACGATTATTTGGTAATCAAAACCCAACTAAAACGAAGCTTATTACAAGTCGTCTGCACTTACATCTTTGATTTCTGGCCATTCTTCATTCGCCTCATTTATATGAGTAGGAATGTTCTTAGCCCATGCTTTGTATACACTTTCGTCTTTATTCACATAAAGTACGCCATCAACAATTTCAAACGCTTTGCCGTTTATTTCGAATTTCTTACCAAACGTTGCGCCGTAGGCACAAAAGCCGCCGTACGCTGGTGCGTATTTGTCTGGGTTGCTTACAAACATGTCTCTATTTTTCTGCGATGAAAATCGGTAAATAGCGTCGTTGTGGACAGCCGTTATAGTCGCTTTACCCAGCACTGGCTTACCTTCAGTAAAATAAGCTACAGCGTCGTGCCCGGCTAAAATAATTCCGTTTTCGTCGGTCTCAGTATCAACGCCAGCGAATACCGCGCCACTAGCAATTAGTGAAACTGCAAATAAACTACCTTTTAAGAATACTCTCATGCTATTTCTTCTCCACATTGGTGTTTCGAGTGTTTTCACACTATCTCTGTATAAGTTCGAAGAATATGGTACGTACTTCGGTCTTATACAAACATGCTCCAAACGCTTAAATACTTGTCCAAAACACCATGAAAAATTTAGAAAGCCTTTTTGACAAACTTCAAATAACCACCAATGTATTTCACAACGGACAATATTGCGGTAACTGGCAAATTGACACTTCTGGCACCGGCTTTATTAATTTTCACGCCGTAACTCACGGTCAATGCTACTTACACCGTAACGACGACGGCCCAGTTCTGTTAGAAAAAGGCGACATGGTTTTACTGCCTGTTGATAGCCCACACCTTTTAAGCCCTACAAAAACTCACACTCACAAAAATGTTAGCGCAAGTTCTATTCCTGTTAGCGAGAAACTAGGAGCTGAAGGCCCGGTGCTACTTTGCGGTTACTTCGAGTATCAGCACCCTTTAATGAGAGTAATAACAAAAGAACTGCCAGAATTTTGGATAATTAAAAAAGCATCAAAAGAAAGTAGAGTGCTACATGAAAGTCTGCAGTTACTTATCAGCGCGTCGTTAGAAGTGTCGGACTCAACCTTCACTTCGTCGGTTCTGCTAAACAAAATCGCTGAGGTTGTATTCCTTTTGATTGTGAAGCATTTAATGAGCAAGTACTCATCAACCTTAGGGGCTCTACTGCATCCGGCCATAGCAAATAGCCTTCAAGCGCTGCATAACGCGCCTGAACAACATTGGAACGTAGAGATGCTGGCGAGTATTGCGAATATGTCTAAATCTAACTACGCAGCAAAGTTCAAAGCCTGTGCAGGCGTAACTCCAATTAAATACCTAACGCAATGGCGCCTGCGTTGTGCCTGCACAGAAATAATCCAAAGCAACAAGCCGTTAATTACCATTGCAAACCAATATGGTTACGAAACGGAAGCTTCTTTTTCAAAGGCTTTTAAAAGAGAGATTGGCGTATCTCCTTCACAAAAGCGCGTTCAAGCTAGGCCAGCGTAACGTAACACACCCCAGTGACTACCAGTGCAACTAACACGTTTAGCACCACACCCTCTCTGGCCATAGTTTTTATGTCGAACTTTTCCGTTGAGTATGCAATGGCGTTAGGCGCTGTAGCTACTGGCAGCATAAAAGCGCAACTTGCGCTAATTGCCGCGGGGATCATCAACAACTTAGGATCTACGCCCACAGCCATCCCCGCGGCCGCTAGAATTGGCATTAATAGTGTAGATGTTGCTGTGTTGGAGGTAATTTCCGTCAAGAAGGTAACGAACAAGCAAATTCCAAGTACCAAGAGAAGAACAGGAAGCGTAGAAAGTCCCGTTAGCCATGTTCCCATAAGAACACTTAAGCCCGATGACATAAATGCTTTGGCAATACAAATACCGCCAGCAAACAATAACAACATGCCCCACGGAATATCGTTTGCGGTTTTCCAATCAAGCAGTTTGTCGTTGTTTCCTTTTTCGTCTACTTCACCATTATCGTTTCCGCTGTTTGTAAAGAACATAGCCGCAACACCCGCTACGGCAATAGTACTGTCACTTATTGTGCTTATGCCTATCCAAGCAGTCCAAAAAGGTCTGAAAATCCAAGCTAAAGCGACAGTGCCAAAAATAGCAAGAACACGCTTCTCGGCTTTTGTCCATGTGCCTGGGACAGGTAAATCGATGTTCCCCACTTGTTTAATACCGCGCGCTAACCATAAGGCCATAATAGGTACGCCTAGTATTACGATTGGTACGCCTGTTTTCATCCAGTCGATAAAGCTGTATTCAATACCTTGGGTTTCTTCATACACGCTCATAAAGATAATATTAGGTGGCGTCCCAATCGGTGTCCCTACCCCACCTAAGCTTGCCGAATAAGCGATACCAAGTATAAGCGCCACGCCAAATCGCGGATTGTCTACTGCGTTGATAATAGCGATAGCCATTGGCAACATCATTAGGATTGTTGCCGTATTACTAATCCACATACTGAGTACTGCGGTTGTTAACATGAAGCCCAGTACCAGCTTGAGCGGGCTGCCGCTGCCCGTTATACGCAACATGTAAATGGCGAAACGCTTGTGTAAGTTAGCACGCTCCAACCCTTTTGAAAGCATGAAAGCAGCCATTAATAGAATGATAACGTGGCTTCCGAGAGCAGAGGCAGCTTCGCTGTGAGACAACACACCAAATAGCGGAAATAGCGCGAAGGGTAAAAGTGAGGTAGCGGGAATGGGGAGCGCTTCAGTCACCCAGAGCACAGCGACAAATAGCGTAATTGCTGCGGTAAAAATGATCTCGCTGGGCTGAGCAATAGCCCACAATCCCAAGCCACATAGTACTGAAGCGATAAAGGCAAATAGAATTATACTGTTTTTACGTGTTGGCTTTCGTTGTAGAGTTTCTGAAGAAGGTTCAGAGTTTGTGTTCATTGCGCTTCCCGTTACTAATAGCTTTATTATAAGTGCTAGTTATTGCTCTTATATTTTCTATCAGTAATTAGCGGGAAACGCACTACGCTTTTGCGAAAAAAACGTGTTTTTAAGACGGTTTCTTTTATTTACTCTCGTCGTCTGACGAGATTCGGCTTGCAACTGCACCTGCTTGGCCTTTGTATTTAGCGTCCACTCGTGCGTTGTACGGTTTTTCAGCGGGCGCCGATAGCACCTCAAAGCTAAGTGCCCCTATTTTCATTTTAGGGCGAAGCGCCAGCGGTAACTTACCACTGTTGTAAAACTCAAGAACGATGTTGCCCGACCAGCCTGGATCTATTCGATGCGCGGTCACGTGAACCATTAAGCCCAAACGCGCAAGCGAAGAACGCCCGTCTAACCAACCTACGATGTTGTCAGGCAAGGTTACTGACTCGTGGGTAATGGCAAGCGCTAGCTCCCCAGGGTGTAGAAAGAAGGCTTTACCCTCTTCTAGTTCAATTTCATCGCTCATAACATGGTCGAGCGCTTCTTGAACCTGTGCTTTCGGCCCACTTAAATCGATAAACGGCGCTTGGTGATCTTCAAACACGCGAAATTTATTACCTAGGCGGATATCTACCGTTACACCACTTATTTGATCGTAGCTGGGTGTAGGGTCAATTTTAATTTTTCCATCTTGCAGATGTTGGTAGATATCGCGGTCGCACAAGCGCATGGTGTATTCCTCATTTCGTTAGGCCGCTATTATGCGTATGTCGCCGCATGCATTCAACTGCTCAAAGGCTTGTTTTATCTGCTTTTGCGCAATTTTCGTATAGTTTTATCAAATTTTAAATTTAAGCAATCGAACCTGGCTATAATTCACCTTTACTACACCTGTCTGAATTTACCTATCCGTCGGGCATTCCTGATATTTGTTACCTAGGTATTTCAAGCTAGTTACTCTTTACCAACAATGCCAATAGGGTTGCCCTTAATGTGTTTTACTGCCCCTTTGCGTGGCGCAACAGTAAGGGCCAGTTGCATAGACAGAGCGCGAGCAGCCTCGCGATAACTTTCACTCAATGCACTTTCGGGCGAGGTAATTAACAAAGGCGTGCCGGCATCGCCATGCTCGCGAATATGAATATCAAGCGGTAGCTGTCCCAAAAGCGGCAGTCCGTGGCGTTCGGCAAGCGCCTCGCCCCCGTCTTTTGCAAATACATAATCTTTAGTGCCACAGGCTCTGCATTGGTAATAGCTCATGTTTTCAATAAGCCCTAATACAGGTACGTTCACTTTTTCAAACATGCTTATGCCTTTTTGGGCGTCGGCTAGCGCTAAGTCCTGTGGCGTTGTAACTACAACAGAAGCGGTTAGTGGAACTTGTTGCGCCATTGTCAGTTGGATATCGCCGGTACCCGGTGGCATATCTACAATTAAGTAGTCCAGCACGGGCCACAAGGTTTCATCTAATAATTGTTTTAACGCCCTGCTTGCCATCGGCCCACGCCATACGGCGGCGTCTTCTTGAGGCACTAGGTAACCAATGGAGTTCGCCACTATTCCATGTGACATAAGGGGCTGCATGTGCTTATTATCTTCGCTTTCAGGATGTGCATCGGGATTACCTAACATAATGGGAATTGATGGCCCATAAATATCGGCATCTAAAATCCCAACTTTCGCGCCTTCCTGCATAAGTGCAAACGCTAAATTAATGCTGGTTGTCGATTTACCTACGCCCCCCTTGCCTGAAGCCACTGCTATGATGTTTTTAATGTTGGTGACCGGCGCTACTTCTGTTTCTCCACTTGCTACGTTATGTTTAAACGTAAGCTGGTCATCGTCAAGCTTCCCTTTAAGTTGGTTAAGCACTTCTTGTTTAAGCGGGTCTAGCTGTGTAGCAATACAGAACGGCAAGGTAACTGTTACACCGGCATCTTCATTTTCTGGCTGGCTAAAAGCACACCATGGCAAGGTATCTTCAACATCTAACGAAAAATACTTGGCCAAAATTACAGCAACTTTTTGAGTTGCCGGCTCTGCTTTGCGAGAAAAGAACATAAAATGCCTTACTAGTAGTAGAATTGTGTGAATTACGTAATGCAAAAAACGCGGTTTTCCGCTAGTATTTGCAGCCATTTTGAAACGCAAAGAATCAATAACGTCATTATGTCAGAAAAACGCCGAATTCTGGTAACCAGTGCGTTGCCATACGCAAATGGCTCTATTCACTTAGGTCATTTGCTAGAACACATTCAAACCGACATCTGGACTCGTTTTCAGCGCCTTCGCGGAAACGAATGTTACAGTGTTTGCGCCGACGATGCACACGGTACGCCGGTTATGCTTAAAGCCCAAGAGCTTGGCATTACACCAGAAGAAATGGTGGCAAGAACGCGTGCTGAACATCACCAAGACCTTGTTGATTTTCACGTTGATTACGACAACTACTATGTAACCCATTCGCCAGAAAACAAGGCGCTGTGTGAAGAAATTTACACCCGTTTAGATAATGCGGGCTACATCAGTAAACGCACTATTAATCAACTGTTCGACCCTGAAAAAGAAATGTTCTTGCCGGATCGTTTCGTTAAGGGTACCTGCCCTAGCTGTGGCGCAGAAGATCAAAACGGCGACAGCTGTGACGTATGTGGCGCAACGTATAGCCCAACAGAAGTAAAGAACCCGCGCAGCGTTGTATCGGGTGCTACACCAGTACTGCGTGAGTCTGAGCACTTCTTCTTTGACCTGCCAAAATTTGAAGGCATGTTAAAAGAGTGGATCCGCTCAGGTGCCCTGCAGGAAGAAATGGCGAACAAACTACAGGAGTGGTTCACTGAAGGTCTTCAACAGTGGGACATTAGCCGTGATGCGCCTTACTTCGGCTTTGAAATTCCAGGTGCGCCGAACAAGTTCTTCTACGTGTGGGTAGATGCACCTGTTGGCTACATGGCTAGTTTCAAAAACTTCTGCGATCAAAATAACTTGGAGTTCGATGACTTCTGGAAAGCAGACTCAGAGGCTGAGCTTTATCACTTTATTGGTAAAGATATTACCTACTTCCACTGCCTGTTCTGGCCTGCGATGCTAGAAGGTGCGGGATACCGTAAGCCTACTGGCGTAAATATTCACGGTTTCGTAACGGTGAACGGCGCGAAAATGTCAAAGTCGCGCGGTACGTTTATTAAAGGCCGTACTTACCTTGACCATCTGAACCCAGAATATCTGCGTTACTACTTTGCGTCTAAGTTAGGCGACGGTGTTACCGACATCGACCTTAACTTTACTGACTTCGCACAAAAAGTGAATTCAGACCTGGTAGGTAAAGTGGTTAACATTGCAAGCCGCTGTGCAAGCTTTATCACCAAGCGTTTCGACGGAAAGCTGTCTGACAATGTGATTGAGCCAGAGCTTATTGCAGAGTTCCAAAACGCGTCAGAGAGCATTGCTGCACTTTTCGAGAAGCGTAAGTACCACCAAGCCGTGCGCGAAATCATGGCCCTTGCTGACAAAGCAAACCAGTTCATTGATAACAATGCACCTTGGGTAACCATTAAAGACGAGACTAAGCAGCAGTTCACACACGATGTATGCTCGCTAGGTATTAACATGTTCCGTCTGTTGGTGATTTACTTGAAGCCTGTGCTTCCTGTACTTGCAGAAAAAGCAGAAGAATTCTTAAACGATAAGTTCGACTGGAATTCACTGCAAACCCTATTGAAAGGCCACGCCATCAACAAATTCAAGCCGATGATGCAGCGTGTAGAAATGGAGAAAATCGACGCCATGGTTGAAGATTCAAAAGAAAGCCTAGCGCCAGCAGCACCGGCAATCGACCCAGACAGCCCGCTTGCTAAAGACCCTATTAGCGACACTATCTCGTTTGATGAGTTCGCCAAGGTAGATTTACGTATTGCGCGTATCGCTAAAGCTGAACACGTAGAAAAAGCCGATAAGCTTCTGCGCTTAGAGCTAGATTTAGGCGGCGAAACCAAGCAAGTTTTTGCAGGTATTAAGTCGGCCTACTCGCCTGAAGCCCTAATTGGTAAGCACACGGTAATGGTGGCGAATCTCGCTCCTCGTAAAATGCGTTTTGGCATGAGTGAAGGCATGGTATTAGCAGCGGGCCCTGGTGGCGACGAGCTATACATTCTTGAGCCGCACGAAGGTGCAAAGCCGGGTATGCGTGTTAAGTAAGCTGTAAAGCGCCCCCTTAAAAGTAAGGTGACATTCAGCGCTATAACGCGACGGGATGTCACCTTTTTTATTGGGCGGTCAAAGCAGCGCTTAGATTTATAAAGCAAAAATCATATAACCAGAATCAAGGTGCAAGCACGTAACTTGGTATGCTAATAAGCCTTATCATCCTACACTCCTCACTCACTAATTACTTACCCACTCACTAACCTTATCTGCATAAGGCAAATCGGCTAGAAAATTCTTGTCAAAAAACAGCGCAGTTCCGTTCGGTTTGAATCAAGGCGATCTAACCCTCTTTTTTTAACGTAATCAACGTGGTTAATTAATAAAAGAGGTATTTATGGAAGATTTCTTCGGGACTAATATCGATTTATCGGAATTAACCGAAAAAGCTATTTCACTGGTGATGACTTACACCCCCAAATTATTATTGGCTATTCTTACTTTGGTGGTGGGTCTCTGGTTAGTGAATCGTTTTGTAAACCTATTAGATCATCGGCTAGGTAAAAAGGACCCCACGTTAAATAAGTTTCTGTGCGGACTTATTAGTGCGGTGCTAAAAGTAATGCTGTTGATTTCAGTTGCCTCAATGATAGGTATTGAAACCACCTCATTTATTGCCGTCGTGGGTGCTGCAGGTTTGGCCATTGGTCTGGCACTTCAAGGCAGCCTGGCGAACTTTGCTGGCGGTGTACTAATACTGATTTTTAAACCCTTTAAAGTGGGTGACACCATTGAAGCAGAGGGTCATTTAGGCTCAGTGTCAGAGATACAAATTCTCTATACTGTACTTAACACTTTTGACAATAAGCGCATTGTTATTCCCAATGGCAGCCTGTCTAATGCTACGTTAATTAACGTTAGCGTATATGATAAACGCCGTTGCGACATGACATTTGGTATAGGTTACGATGACGATATCGATAAAGCCAAGAAGGTGTTGCAGCGTCTGTTTGAAGAAGATGAGCGCTCGTTAACCGACCCTGCACCAAGAATTTGTGTAGGCGGATTAGGCGATAACTCAGTCGATTTGATGTTTAGACCGTGGGTCGCCACAGATGACTTGTGGCCTTACTATTGGGATATGCAGGAAAAAGTTAAAAAAGCTTTTGATGAAGAAGGCATTAGCATCCCATATCCACAGCGAGATGTGCACCTCTATAAAACGAGTAACGACTAACGTCTCAGTTAGGAGATAGCAGTCTATGCTATCTCCTATTCCCCTTTCAAACTTGCTTAAAAACGCGAAAGCCATCCGTTTTAGTTACAACATCTTGGTAAATATAGAAGATGGTTAGCGTCTGTCGCTGCTTTCAAGTTAAGAGCTTGGCGTGCTCTCTTTGCACATGGCATACTCATTAACAATACTAGCGCAGCGTGCGATTCATCGTAGAGGTCCTTACAGTGGCGCCCACCGCCGAAAAACGCGGCTTCAAATTGCGTTTGGGTTTTATTGCGGTCATGGGTATAACCCGCTTTTTCGCGAGTATTACGTACACCGCACTGCACCATGGCAAATAAGATGCTAAATAGTCTTGAAGCTTAACCGCCCCTTTCCATTTTTGTTGAAAAAAGAGCGTTGAAAACATCACTTGACGTTGTTCAACAATTTCAAATCCCAGCAGCTGAAGCCAATCTTTAATGCGATAGGACGTAAAAAAGCGTGCATCGTGTAGGATATTTCCGCGCTTAACAGGTAGAAATTTGGCAATGCCGGCGAGGCTTAAGGGGTTAAAGCCACTTATGATCACATAACCGTTTTGTGTAATAACGCGGTCTACTTCTCTTAATATTTCGTGAGGGTCTTGCGCAAAATCTAATTCATTAGCAAGTAGAAAGCCATCAATGCTGTTTTCGGCGAAGGGTAAGCAGTGCGACTGCCCCACTACCGTGTTTTCTCTACTTATTTTCGGTTCGCGTTTATCACCGCCTAACGATATACCCGATGCATTGTGATTGGGAAAGCCCTCTTTCGCTTCATTGTGGTGTGGCTGCTCGCTAGCTAGGTCATTAAACGGAACGTGATTGATGTGGTGTCGAATTGGGCTGGTATCGAGATTTAAATCGGCACTTAGCGAGCCTAGTTTGGCAAAGTGATACCCAAAAATTCGCTCAGCATAATCGCTACAAACTGCATTGACCGCATGTCGAATGTGCTCTCCGGCGGGGAAATCATTCCAATTTGTAGGGTAGCGTGGCGGTTTGGCTTTAAACGCCGATCTCATTAACACTGCGCGCTCTTAGGTTGCTCTGCTCTTCACAAGTCCCTATAGTAACGCATAATTCTACCTACACAAGCAGGTACTCTTATGACGGCAGAAACACTTCCTTCAGGCGTAGCCATTCATCCTATTCCCGCTTTTACCGACAATTACATTTGGTGTATTTATAACGAGAGTAGCGCTATTGTTGTCGACCCAGGTGATGCTGAGCCAGTGTTGGCCTTTATTAAAGCCAAAGGCTTAACGCTGAGCGCAGTTCTCATCACTCATCACCACAGAGACCACACAGGTGGTATTGCTAAATTAGTATCTGCAGTACCAGATTTGCCAGTTATTGGCCCAAGAGGCAATCACATAAGAGGAATAACTAAATCTGTTTCTCAAGGCGATACTGTCTCGCTACCTGTTTTTAAAATGGCGCTGCAAGTAATGGAAGTGCCAGGTCATACCCTTGATCACATTGCTTTCTTCGGGCATGGCGCATTGTTTTGCGGCGACACGTTATTTTCAGCAGGTTGCGGACGATTGTTTGAAGGTTCGCCAGAGCAAATGCATCATTCACTGAATAAGTTAAAGCGACTGCCCGACACCACGAAAGTGTTCTGTACACATGAGTATACTCAGGCTAACGTCCAGTTTGCTTTAGCCGTAGAGCCAGACAATAAAGCGCTGTGTGACTACGCACAGTGGGTGGCAGAAAAACGCGCTCAAGGTCAGCCTACACTACCAAGTAATCTCAAAGAGCAAAAAAACATAAACCCATTTTTACGGGCTCATGAACTTTCTGTGAAAACTGCTGCCGAAGCCTATTGCGAAAATAACCTGGCTGACGATGTAGCGGTATTTGCTGCAGTTCGCCGCTGGAAAGATGAGTTTTGATGCAAAAGTAAGCCGATTATCGTAACATAGTCGGTTTGCAGTGCTCCACGAGGTTTCTTCATATATGCAGTTGAAGTTTTTCCCACTGTCGCCACTGATATTGGCGCTAGGTTTAACGGGTTGTCAGTTAACCGATAATAATAACGACAATGCACAATTAGAAAGTAACGAAACCGCTTCACTAGAAGCGTGCAGTGAAATTCATAACAACGAAGAAGCCATTTCTGATTGTGAAATTGCAAGAGACGGCGTTATTGATGTTGTTCACCCCAATGATGATACGCTAGAAGAAGGCGCTGAGCTTACCGATACACCGGATATGCATACGCAGGCGGTCGTTACTGACGTATGGGAACGTGCAAGTGCGAATTTCGCCTTACCTATCCCTGACGACAAACGCATTAGCGCACAGCGTAAATGGTACCTGAAGCACCCAGAGTATATGGCTCGCGTTGTAAAACGCGCCAAGCCTTTTCTTTATTACATTACCGAAGAAATTGAAAAGCGCCACATGCCGATGGAGCTTGTGCTTTTACCAATAGTAGAAAGTGCTTTTGATCCCTTTGCTTATTCCCATGGCCGAGCGGCTGGTATGTGGCAGTTTATTCCTGGCACAGGCAAGCGCTTTGGTATGCAACAGAATTGGTGGTATGACGGACGTCGAGATGTTGTTGCGTCTACTCAAGGTGCACTTGACTATCTAACCTATCTAAACGAAATGTTCGATGGTAATTGGCTGCACGCACTTGCCGCCTATAATAGTGGCGAAGGCCGCGTTCAAAGGGCTATTAAAGCTAACAAACGCGCGGGTAAACCTACCGACTTTTGGAACTTAAATTTACCCAAAGAGACACGTGCTTACGTGCCTAAATTGCTTGCGCTGGCTGATATTCTAAAAAATAAAGATGAATATGCGTATGCGTGGCCTGAAGTTGAGAATGTAGCGGTTATCGAAGTGGTTGATATCGGCTCACAGGTCGATTTAGCGTTTGCCGCCGAACTTGCTGGTATGTCTTTAAAAGAACTACACGGGTTAAACCCAGGGTTCAACCGTTGGGCAACATCGCCAGAAGGGCCCCATAGGTTGATACTTCCTTTAGACAAAGCGGCCGCTTTTTCCCAAGCACTGGCCAAAATTGATCAAAAAGAGCGATTGAACTGGGTACGCCACTCGGTGAAGCCCGGCGACAGCTTAGGTAAAATCGCTAAGCAGTATCACACCACCGTGAAAGTTCTTAAAAAAGTGAATGAGCTAGACTCGTCCATGATCCGCGTGGGTCAAGCGATAATGGTACCAGTAGCACTTCAAGAACTGGACAGCTACACATTATCTCAGGAACAGCGTCTAGCCAGCTTGCAGAACGGCAACACGTCTAAGCAAAAAGTACGTCATACCGTACAATCTGGTGATACGCTTTGGGATATTGCCCGTAAGTACAATATAGGCACTAAACAGTTAGCTAAATGGAACGGTATGGCCCCTGGCGATATGCTTCACCCTGGCAAAACCTTAGTTATCTGGCAGGAAGGTAAAGCGCAAGACGGTGTTACCAAAAAAGTGACCTACACAGTAAGAAATGGCGATTCGTTGTCTCGTATCGCCAGCAAGTTCAATGTTAGAGTAAGCGACATAGGCAAGTGGAATTCACTTAATACT
Source organism: Alteromonas sp. MmMcT2-5 (assembly GCF_022348315.1). Taxonomy (NCBI): domain Bacteria; kingdom Pseudomonadati; phylum Pseudomonadota; class Gammaproteobacteria; order Alteromonadales; family Alteromonadaceae; genus Alteromonas; species Alteromonas sp. MmMcT2-5. The sequence continues at coordinate 14,850 of NZ_JAKRFB010000038.1, forward strand.
AAGCGCTATCTACAACCTGGTCAGAAGCTAAAACTTTATGTAGACGTAACAAGGTTGAACGCATCAAGCTAACCTTTAATACTTAAAGTTCAATACTGTTCATGCCTAACTGCATTTACGTTACGCTTTAAGTCAGAATACAGGATAAGGAAATGCTAAGAATTAACCGAGAAAATTTGCGAAACAGTCATGAAACGCCTTGGTTAATCTTAGATTTAGTCATGTTAGGTATACTTTTTGTGAACCTAACATGGCTCATTTTCGACGCCTTATACGCCACCGACTTTGTCTATGGTCTATTGGGCACGTATTTTCCCGCTTTTCTTAGTGCTTACGATCCCGTTCACAACAACTTTCTGTTGGTCGACTTGGTGTTTATCGCCATTTTCTTCAGCGAATTTTGCTTCCGGTGGGTTGTAGCTATTGTGCGTAAAGAACACTTACGCTGGTATTTTTTTCCGTTTTTGCATTGGTACGATATCATAGGTCTAATCCCTACTGGACCTACCCGCCTATTTCGTTTCTTGCGCATATTTTCTATTTTGCACCGCCTGCACAAATTCGAAATCATCGACTTAAATCAAACCGCGGTCTTTCGCTTTTTTGCGTTTTACTACGATGTATTTGTTGAAGAGTTAAGCGACCGGATTGTTGTAAAAGTGCTCAGCGATGCGCAAAAAGACATCTCAGCAGGTTCGCCTTTATTAGACGATATCAACGCACAGGTACTGGCCCCCCGCCGTCCTGTCATTACCCAATGGATGGCTGGCGTTATCAACCATTTAGGCCAGTCAATTCAAAGCGAAGAGCACGGCGAGGTGATACGGGAGCACGTGCGCAAGAGCGTGGGTAAAGCGGTGAGAAGTAATGCACAAGTTTCTTCCCTGCATTACCTACCTGTTATCGGCAAAACCATTGAAAATACGTTGGAAGAGTCAGTCACCGATATCGTGACCACATCGCTAGTTAATCTGTTAAGCGACTTAGACGCAGAGCGCATCGACCATTTCATTTCAGTCGGCATGCACGACTATACCCCTACCGCCGATGCACTTGATAAAGAAGTACTTAACGTTGTAAACGAATGCTTAGAACTGGTGAAAGCGCACGTTGCACAGCAGCGTTGGAAGTCACATCTCACCGAAAAAGAATCAGCAATCCCCACTGGCAAGCCCGAAATTTAATTAATTTGCAAAGCGGTAGAGTCAAGGTGAACGCTAGCCAGTATTCTGTTCAGCCACTGTTCATACAAATAAGCTAATATAAAGTCCTTACAAATATAATTATAACGATTAGAAGGGCTTATGATGAAAAGTAAACGCTGCCGAATGTTCAGCCGCTCATTTAACCACGCAATACTAGTAATTTGTATAGCGGCATTTGCTTCAGGCTGTATGGTGATCTTGCCAACCTCTTCTATTTCCACCAACCAAGAACCTGAAAAAATAGTTGAGCGCATTGAATACAATGCAAACCGATGCTGGTCCACACTGCATCAGCCAATCCATAGCGATATAGTCGTAAACACGTATACAATACAAAACGGCTACAAACTCACGGCCAGTCGTAAAGAAGGGAGCACCCCGCAATATCCTTTTTTACACGTCACCGTTACCCACTCAACCTACGGCAGCGAGGTATCTGTTCGAGAAGGTGAGTTTAACTTGGGCACAGACTTAAATTTAAGTGATGATGTAAATCGATGGATATATGGCGACAATAGCTGCTAAGACTGATTAGGCGTACACACTATTTTTCAGTAGTAGACAGAATAATACTCGTCTCACTATTAAGCACGCCTTTAACGCCGCGCACTTCTTTTAAAATGCCATCTAAGTGCGCGAGACTTTCGGCAGTTATAACAATAAGTAAATCCCAATTTCCGTTTGTAGTATGAAACCGCTCAACACCATTCACCTGCCTAAGCTTACTAATAAGCTGTGTTGTACTAAGCCCTTCAAGCTCGACTGACATAAGAGCTTTTATTTTGTCTGGTTGCAGCTGCTCGTTAACACGAATAGTAAAACCGTCGATCACCCCCGAATTTACTAACCTGTCGATTCGTTTTTGCACCGTATTTCGCGATAACGAGAGGACTTCAGCTAGCACGGTTACAGGTGTTCGCGCATCGCGCTTCAATATATCGAGAAGCTCGCGATCTTTCGCATCTAAATCTACATACATGGTCGTTTCCCCAATAGATAAACAAATCGTCGAGTCATTAACGCATTATCCAAGACTAATTAGCGAAAAGCATAATGATAAAACAATTGAGCATTATGCTTAAACTAAATAACAACTTGCAACACCTTGAGCATGGTTAAGTGAATTCGCCAGAGAATAAAATACACGCTCTTTTCAGTGGAAATATTTCAGCTAAGGGCTGTAGGACGTTATATGCAAGCCAGTCACATCAAAAACTCACGATTAACTACACCAAATTCCGTTTTAATGGTACGCCCCTGTGCCTTTCGCCCCAACGAACAAACAGCCAAAGACAATAGTTTTCAGAAGCCCGTTGTATCGACGGGAAAAAATAGAGCGGAAATATCAAAAAATGCGTGTGCGGAATTTGATGAGATGGTTCGCACTTTACGTATGAACCATATAACGGTAGAGGTGTTTGAAACAGAAGGGGAAAACACGCCCGATGCCGTATTTCCAAATAATTGGTTAAGTACACATCCCAACGGTTTGCTTGTCACCTACCCTATGTACTGTGAAAACCGCCGAGCGGAGCGTCGTGACGATATTGTCAGTTATCTGCAGCAACACTATATCGTACAGCAAGCTAAAGATTTATCTTTCCTTGAAGAAGACGGAGATATTGTTGAAGGTACAGGGGCTATGGTGATCGACCATGTAAACGCGCTAGCCTATGTTTGCCTATCCCAACGAGCCAATAAGAGAGCTGTAATGTCGGCGTGTAAAGCTATTGGTTTAACGCCTATATGTTTTAGCGCCTTTGATACTGCTGGTACGGCGATTTACCACACCAACGTAATGATGTGTGTGGGCAGTGATTTTGCCATTGTTGCTACTAGCATGATAGAAGAAAGCGACAAAAATGTGGTGCTTTCAACACTTAAGGAGACAGGTAAAAACGTCATTGAAATTAGCGAAGAACAAGTGAATAGTTTTGCCGGAAACTGCCTAGAGCTTTTGAATAGCAATGGAAAACGTTTATTACTTATATCAGACACTGCTTTTAGTTCAATGAACGAAGAGCAACTAGCTTTACTACCCAGCGATCTTACTTTACTTCCCATCGCAGTGCCTACTATTGAAATGGGAGGAGGCTCCGTCCGCTGCATGGTCGCGGGTATTCACCTTGAGTGTAAAACGATTGGCGCTAAACAAACTACGACTAATAACATCAGCTTTGACACCCGCGTGAGGCTAGCAAAAGGTGATGACTTGGAAGGCTTGCTTGCGTTAGCTGAAGCTGCATCGCCAGGTATGACAACCTTCCCACCGGATAGAGCAACGCTTGATAACAAATTAAAGCGTTCAATTAGAGAAGAACAAAAACTTATGCGTCAAGAGCGTCCAGACTACCTTTTGTTTGTATTGGAGGACCTTCGAACTGGCAAGCTTATTGGTACATCTGCAATTTTTGGTGAATTAGGAAAAGAGGACAGTTTTTATAGTTACAAGCGAGAAAAAGTCGCACAGCGAAATAAATCACTAGGCGCACACTACACCCACGACATACTGCACCTAAGTCACCATTTTGAGGGGTACGCGGAAGTGGCATCACTCTACTTACTGCCTGAATACAGAAAACACTTCAACGGAAAACTACTTTCAAAAGTACGCTACCTTTTTATGGGTTTACATCAGCATGTATTTCCAAAGCAAGTCATGGCCGATCTACGAGGCTATGTAAATAAGGATGGGGAATCGCCTTTCTGGAATGCCGTCGGACGTCACTTTTTTCCTATGACATACGCTGAAGCGGATTTATATGGTGCCGTAAACGGAAATCAATTTATTGCTGATTTAATGCCCAAACTTCCACTGTATGTAAATATGTTACCCAAAGAGGCTCAGTCGGCTATTGGTAAACCACATAACGACGGCCAACCCGCTATGGCAATGCTAGAAAAAGAAGGGTTTAAATTCACGAACTACATCGATATTTTTGATGGTGCGCCAAGTATGGAAGCTGAAGTTTTAAGCCTAAAAACTGTCAAATCAACAAAGCAAGTAAGAATAAAAGTTTGCGAAGGTACTAAGCGTGTCACCGAGAGTAAAATGACGCTTGTCGCCACGTTGAGCCAGCCTTTTTATGCAATGATGGCAGAAACCGAAGAACAAGACGAAATAGCTGTTATCTCTCGCAAAACAGCACAAGCATTAAACGTTAGCTCGGGAGATACCATTTTACTTTCAGATGTTTAGCCTCGTGCGTATATCCAAAAACCGCTGTTCAATGACGAAAGCTCGGTGTGCGCTTTGAGCTTAACTAAAAAGAAAGCCCGCAAATGCGGGCCTTCATTCTGTTAAAAAGTATTGGCTGCTAATTACGCTTTGCGCCAGGTAGTACCGCTTGGGCCGTCTTCTAACACTACGCCTTTTGCGTTTAACGCATCGCGCGCGGCATCTGCCGCTGCCCAGTCTTTGGAGGCACGGGCATCGTTACGCTGTTTAATTAACGCTTCAATTTCAGCCGCTTCGTCGTCATTGCCTTCACCGCCTTTCAAGAAGGTGTCTGGATCACTTTGAAGCATACCCAAAATTGCGCCTAGGCCTTTAAGAACAGCAGCCAGTTTACCTGCTTCTTCTACATTATCTTTTTGGCGGTTAAGCTCACGTGCCACATCGAACAACACCGAAAAGGCTTCAGGTACGTTTAAATCGTCGTTCATTGCCGCTTCAAAGCGCGTTAGGTAGCCACCGTGGTTAAGGTCAGTGCTTTCGTCTACTGTTACACCACGCAGCGCAGTGTACAAACGCTCTAGGGCGGCCTTCGCTTGAGTAATATTGTCTTGAGAGTAACTTAACTGGCTACGGTAATGCGCCGACATCAAGAAGAAACGCAATGTTTCTGAGTCGTGCTCTTTAAGCACATCGCGCAAGGTAAAAAAGTTACCCAATGACTTAGACATTTTTTCGTCATTAACCTGTACCATACCCGCGTGCATCCACACGTTTACGTAAGGTGTGTCATACGCACAGCACGACTGAGCCACTTCGTTTTCGTGATGTGGGAACGTTAAATCTGAGCCACCGCCGTGAATATCAAAGTGCGCACCAAGATGCTTATGATTCATTGCAGAACATTCAATGTGCCATCCCGGACGTCCCTCGCCCCATGGCGATTGCCACGCCGGCTCACCAGGCTTGGTGGTTTTCCACAGTACGAAGTCTAGCGGGTCGTCTTTTCCTGCCGCCACTTCAACACGAGCACCCGCTTTAAGCTGATCTAAGTCTTGTTTGCTTAACTTGCCATAATCTTCGTACTTGCTTACGTCGAATAGTACATCGCCGCTTTTAGCTTGATAGGCGTAACCTTTGTCCATTAGTCGCTGGATAATTTCAATGATCTCATCCATATGTCCACTTACTGTCGGCTCGACGTCTGGCTCTAGTAAGTTAATCGCCGCAAAGTCTTCGTGCATCATGTCAATAGTGCGTGCAGTTAGCGCCTCAAAGCTTTCGCCATTTTCATTGGCGCGAGCAATAATCTTATCGTCGATATCGGTGATATTGCGCACGTACTTCACATCTAAACCAAGGTGGCGCATGTAGCGTACTAAGACATCGAAACTCAGGTAAGTACGGGCATGACCCATATGACTTAGGTCATAAACGGTAATACCACAAACATACAAACCCACTTTCCCTTCTTGAAGCGGTACAAACTTCGCTTTTTCACGGGTTCGGGTGTTGTAAAGATGTAGCATGTCTATATTTCCTATTTGTCATAATTTTTCGGCCGCAAAGTTTAGCACTGTCACGATTTAAATGGTACAAGCCTTTTGCAAGGATATGGCTGGGTTTTGCGATAACCGTCTCTTTGCGCTAACTACTCGTTTTGCGCTAAAATGCCGCCACTTTATATGTATGCTAACACACAGGACAAACCACAATGGTTACGTTAAAAACAAATTTCGGTGACATCACCCTAGAGCTTTTTGAAGATAAAGCGCCTAAAACGGTAGCTAACTTCATTTCTTACGTTGAAGACGGTTTTTTTGATAACACTATTTTTCACCGTGTAATCAACAACTTTATGATCCAAGGTGGTGGTTTTACGCCAGATATGGATCAGAAAGACACAAAAGACCCTATTGAAAACGAAGCGGACAACGGCGTAGCAAACGAAGTGGGTACAATCGCGATGGCGCGTACCCAAGATCCACACTCTGCGACGGCTCAGTTTTTTATTAATGTAAATAACAACGACTTCCTTAACCACTCTAGCAAGTCTGTCAATGGTTGGGGCTACTGTGCATTCGGTAAAGTAACTGAAGGTATGGATGTTGTTGAAAAAATTAAGGCTGTTAAAACCGGTAACAACGGCTATCACCAGGATGTTCCTGTTGAGCCTGTTATCATTGAAAAAGCGACTATTTCTTAAATAGCCGCTGACATCTATGCTTGAATAGCTGTCTCAATAACGCCTTGGCCAATATGATTTTCAAGACATACTCAAGGCCTTGAGTTAAATACAAGCCGCGTTACTTTAACGCGGCTTTTTAAACCACAATAAGAAGATTTATGTCGTTCACCTACTTCATTGCCGACTTGCACCTAAGTGCCGACCGCCCTGACATTACAGAATGCTTAATGCGCTTTTTAAAAGAAGACGCGATTAATGCTGATGCACTTTACGTTCTTGGTGACTTGTTTGAAGTTTGGATTGGCGACGACAACGTTACTCCATTTAACACTGCCATAGCATCAGCTTTCAAGGCAGTGAGTCAGCATTGCCCTATTTACTTTATTCACGGTAATCGCGATTTCGCCATACGTGAAAAGTGGCTATCAAAAGCCGGCATGACGTTATTAAACGAACAAGAAGTTGTAGACTTGTACGGCACACCTACCCTGCTTACTCATGGTGACGAACTATGCACTCGCGATGTTGCTTATCAAAAGTTTCGCAAGAAATCCCGCGGTTGGTGGTGGCCACGTTTAATGCTTGCGCTTCCGTTATGGTATCGACAGCGTGTTGCCGATAACGGTCGCAAGGAAAGTAAGGCTAAGCAGCAAAATCTTAAGCCAGATATTATGGATGTCACGCCTGAAGAAGTGGTGAAAGTCATGGAAAAATGGGGCGTGCAGCGCATGATACATGGCCACACACACAGACCCAACATTCATAGCCTTACAGCAAACGGCAAGCCTGCAACTCGTATTGTACTTGGCGATTGGTATGATCAAGGCAGTGTGTTGAAGGTCACCCCTTCAAAAGCTATGTTACAACATCACAACTTTAAGTAAGAAAATCTGACACTTACAAGTGGTCCTACCAATTTTTTATTACTGTTAAAAAAGTTTCAATGTGTGCACTTCCTTACCCCTGACTCACTATAAAACGTAAGCTTTAATAATCTTCAATCGGCCGCAAAATGCCTCGGCAATACAGTTTTGTGACATTTGTGACAGTTTAGCAATATAAATGTCAAAGAATTGTCACCTTCTCTCCATACGCTCTCTGTGATTTAACGATTCACTCTCCATGCAAGAAATGATGATGGGCAGTGATGAGATGTCTAGACAACACCACAACCAATACAAACAATACGTTTAGGAAAAAATCATGAATCGTAACTGGAAAGTGGCATGCACCGCAGTTGCTCTAGCGGTTTCTGCTAGTCTTCAAGCGGCTGTGTTACCCGAGCACCAAACTAACAGCGCTTGGTTTACTGATGCCCAAACCAAACTAACTACAAAGCTACAAACCAACAATCAGTTCAAAGCAAAGAATGTTATTTTGTTTGTGGGCGATGGTATGGGTATTTCAACGCTCACCTCGGCAAGAATTCACAAAGGCCAACTGGCAGGTAACCCTGGTGAAGAAGGTTATTTGAGTTTCGAAAGCTTTCCTCATACGGCCCTAGTTAAAACCTACAATGTAGACGCTCAAACCCCAGATTCAGCAGGCACCATGACCGCAATGATGTCGGGTCTTAAGACTGACGTGGGTGTGATTGGTGTTGACGAAGATATTGAGCGCGGTGATTGCTCAACGGTCGCAGGCAACGAAGTTATTACCGCGCTGGAGCTTGCTGAAGTAAAAGGCTTGTCTACAGGTATTATTTCTACTGCTCGCATCACCCATGCGACTCCCGCGGCAACTTACGCCAAGTCTGCTGACCGTAATTGGGAAGATATTTCTGATATGCCAGAAGCCGCTTTAACTGCTGGCTGTAGTGACATTGCTGACCAGCTCGTCAATTTTGAAACTTACTTAGAAGCTCGCTACACCGGTGTTGATGTTGACGGCATTGATGTCGCTATGGGCGGTGGTCGCCGTCATTTCTTGCCAAAAGATGCTGCATTCAATAGCCCAGATGCAGTTAGTGACGTTGAGGGAGATAGAACCGACGGACGCGACCTTACGGCAGAATGGCAGACCATGTACGAAAATGGTGTATACGTTTATGACCAAGCAGGTTTTGACGCGATAGACACTGAAAGCGTTGAGCGTGTATTCGGCCTTTTCAACGAGTCGCATATGCAATACGAAGCAGACCGCGGAAATGACATCGCTGGCGAACCATCAGTTGCAGAGATGACAGAAACGGCAATCAATATTCTTAATAACAACGAGAACGGCTTTTTCTTAATGGTAGAATCAGGCCGTATTGACCACGCTCACCATGCGGGTAACGCGGCGGGTGCACTTACTGACACTCTAGCATTTGAAGAAGCAGTAATGACTGCGGTTGAAAATACCGATCCTTCCGAAACATTAATCCTCGTTACTGCTGATCACGGACATGTGTTCACAATTGCAGGCTACCCGAAGCGCGGTAATCCTATTCTAGGCAAAGTGGTTAACGTGGGGTCAGACGAACCTGCAACAGCGTCTGATGGCACTCCTTACACCACACTCGGTTACACCAACGGTCTAGGTTTTCGCAACCTAGGTGATGAAACGAATTCTGATGCCACGTACGCACTGGAAAACGCAGCCGGCCGTGTTGATATTACCAATATCGACACAACAACGCCTGGTTATCACCAAGAAGCACTTATTCCATTGAGTTCAGAAACACACTCTGGCGAAGACATTGCGCTACATGCAACAGGGCCTGGAAGCCAGCTTGCGCAAGGCGTAATAGAGCAGAACGTTGTTTTCCACTTGATTAATCAAGCGCTTGGCCTTGTAAACGAGTAAGTAGAGATAAGAATATGAACCTTTTTAAATTAAGTATAATTGCGGTAGCAGTAGCAGGTCTTTCAGCGTGTAGCTTAGAGGGCGACGATGGTAGCGATGGCGCACCTGGTGCTAATGGCTCTGATGGTCAAAACGGTTTAACAAGCCTTACCGTGCAAACAGAGTTAGCGGTTGGCGATGCTAACTGCCCTAACTCTGGTATTCGCATCGACTCTGGCTTAGACGCGGATGCCGACGGCACGCTTGGTGATTCTGAAATCACTTCTACCAGCTATGTTTGTGTTCCTGGTGTAAACAGCGTAAGCAATAGCGAACTACTGACTAGCCTCAATAACGAGTGGTTTGTGGCTGCTAAAAACGAAGTAGAAAACAATAAAGCGGTTTGGATGAACGCAACATCGGGTGAAAGTACAGCGTCATCGAACGCGTCTTTTACTGCGACTGTAAATTCGCAAGAAGAATTGAAAGCCATGGTAGCGAACCTGCGTGGTAAAGCGAAAAACGTTATCTTGTTTGTCGGTGACGGCATGGGCGTTTCTACCGTTACAGCGGCGCGTATTCTAGATGGTCAGATGAACGGCCTAGCGGGCGAAGAAAACCAGCTTAGCTTTGACAAATTCCCATTCTCTGGGCTTTCAAAAACTTATAACGTTGATGCCCAAACACCTGATTCTGCAGGTACCATGACCGCAATGATGAGCGGCATAAAAACTGACGTTGGTGTTATTGGCGTAGACGAAGATATTGAGCGCGGTGATTGCTCTACGGTTGTGGGTAACGAATTGGTTACGGCACTTGAGCTTGCTGAAATTGCAGGAAAATCGACAGGCATCATTTCTACTGCTCGCATTACGCACGCCACGCCGGCGGCAACCTATGCAAAATCAGCGGATCGCAACTGGGAAGACATTTCAGATATGCCAGAAGATGCAATTACTGCAGGTTGTTCTGACATTGCCGAGCAGCTAGTTAATTTCGAAGCTAACTTGGAAGCGAACTTTGAAGGATTAGACGTTGATGGCCTTGAAGTTGTGATGGGTGGCGGACGCCGTCACTTCTTACCGCGTGACGAAGCATTTAACAGCCCAGACGCTGCAAGCAGTGTAGAAGGTGATCGTACAGATGGACGTGATTTAACGGCCGAGTGGCAAGCCATGTACGAAAACGGCGTTTATATCTATGATAAGTCTGGATTCGACGGACTAGATACTGAAACCACTGAAAGAATCTTTGCACTTTTTAACGAATCACACATGCAATACGAAGCCGACCGCGGCAACGACATCGCCGGTGAACCATCTATCGCTGAAATGACTAGTGCGGCCATTAAAGTGCTAGATAACAATGAAGAAGGTTTCTTCCTGATGGTTGAATCCGGTCGTATCGACCACGCTCACCACGCGGGTAATGCTTACGGTGCACTTTACGACACTATCGCTTTTGCTGAAGCTGTTGATACTGCTGACAAGCTTACTGATGACGAAGAAACTCTCATTATAGTAACCGCCGACCACGGTCACGTCTTTACCATTGCTGGTTATCCTAAGCGCGGCAACCCCATTTTGGGCAAAGTGGTAAACGTGGGTTCAGATGAAGCCGCTACAGCCGCTGACGGTACCCCATACACCACGCTTGGCTATACCAATGGTTTAGGCTTTAGAAATCTGGGAGACGTCACTAACTCAGATGCATCTTATTTAGAAGGCCCTGATACAGGTCGTAAAGATATCACTGATGTCGATACTACAACACCAGGCTATCACCAAGAAGCTTTAATCCCATTAGGGTCGGAAACACACTCAGGTGAAGATGTAGGCATTTACGCCAAAGGCCCTGGCGCTTTCCTTGTAAACGGCACTAACGAGCAAAGCGTTATATTCCACGTTATCGATTTTGCTGGAGACTTTGTATCTCAAGCAGAAAATGCAATGGAATAAATTTTAAAAAAGTAATGCAAAGGCGGCCTTTGGTCGCCTTTCCGCTTCAGTTAATAACATCATTCTCGGTAGGATAAATGAATGAAATTATTCAATGCATTTGCGCTGATTTTTTTTACAAGTGCGAGTACGTGTAGCTTAGCTCAAGTCGCTGAGTCTTCGTCGGTAGTTAATGTATCTAGTGAGCAGACGTGTAAGAAAGACAGTGGCAGCCTATTTGCTAATTATGAAATAAGCACGACAAGCCCATCAAAAACCTCACGAACTACATCCCTTCATTTGTGGCGAAACGGCAACAAGGTTGCACATGAATACCCTGCAACCAATATTACTGAGTCATGGACGCTTGTTAGAAACAAATTTATAAAACCTACTCGCTTTTTCGATGCTCATCAGCGCGCTATTGAATACCAGCCTGGTGAAACCATTCACGGAAAAAAAGAGTCGGACTTTTCATACCGCTACCAACTTATTAGCGACAAACTTATTGATGTCATGACACTAGATACAGTAGGCGGTAAAGGCTGTAATACAGTGGAATACTATTCACTAGATAACAGTCAGGGCCACTTTAAATTGGCATGGCTTCCCCATCTAAAATTAATAGAATCTTTTAGCGTTGATAAAAGTGGGTATGTAAGAGAGTGGAAACTCAAAACCGCCGATTTCAATAAGAATACGAAAGACTTCTTTACAAAAAGACAAAACTATCAAAGTACAGATTACGCTGATATTGGCGATGACCACACCGATCCTTTTTTAACCAAAATGGTTACCCAAGGCTTTATTGAAGCAGGAGCCAGTGGCTACTACGATGAGCATGGTCACAGTATCGGTGAAGGTCACTCACACTAAACCTTAAAAGCCTCTTTCTAAATGGCTGTGCCTGCAGTACGGCCATTTATTCACTAGGAAAAGGTTTTGTTACAAACTAGCCGAAAGTACATGTGTCAGACGCTGGCTTAATTTTTGTTCTGTGGTATAAAGAATAAAAGCAAGTTAGTCATCATGGATGGTGTAAATGACAGATGTTCTTCTTTCCCCTACAAACTTCTGGTTTAGCATTTCGCTTATAGCCGTTTTCTTTATTTTCATACTAGAACTTGTTAGCACTATTTTTGGTATAAGCCTGTTGGGGTTAGGCGATGATTTTGCAGAGTTTGATGGCGATGGGTTTCTTAATACCTCGTTTGCCAACTGGCTTAATATCAATAAAGTTCCCTTTCTTATTTACCTGGTAGTACTTCTTACTCTATTCGGTTTAGTTGGCTTGATGGTTAACGGCTTAACAGCGAGTGCACTCGGCTATACCTTGCCAGCTTTCCTATCCGTTCCTCTTGCATTTGTTATTGGCGCATTCGTAACAGCTAAAACCGTAAAGGTAATTTCAGGCTTGTTGCCTAGTGTAGAGTCTAGCGCGGTTAACAGCGATGACTTCATTGGGTCTGTGGCCGAAATCACGATTGGAAAAGCAAGCCGAGGCAACCCAGCTGAAGCAAAGTTTACCGACCATTATTCACAGCCTCATTTTGTGTTAGTAGAACCTTTCGAAGATGAAGAGTTGTTCGCACAGGGAGAGCGCGTCATTTTAGTTCAGAAAAAACAACACAGCTGGTTAGCAACCCGCTACCTATAACCTAAAAGAGATAAAAGTATGGATACAATTCAACCATCTAGCTTGCCGTCAATACTCTTTATTGCCGGTGCTATTGTTGTAGGGCTTATCGTTATTGGCCTTATCTTTGCCAAACTTTACACCCGCGCGACGAAAGAAACAGCGTTCGTAAGAACCGGTTTAGGCGGTGAAAAAGTCATTAAGGACGGTGGCGCTATCGTGCTTCCTGTCGTTCACGAAATAATTCCAGTAAATATGAACACCCTTCGTATAGAAGTGGAAAAAATTCAAAAAGACGCGCTTATTACCAAAGATCGCATGCGTGTTGATGTTAAGGCAGACTTCTATTTACGCGTGGCCCCCAATGCCAATGGCATATCAATGGCTGCACAAACGCTAGGAACGCGCACCACTCGCGCTGAAGAAGTTAAAAAGCTAATGGAGTCTAAGTTTGTTGACGTACTACGTGCGGTAGCTGCTGAAATGAGCATGACCGAAATGCATGAGCAGCGTGCTGACTTTGTACAAAAAGTTCAGCAAAGCGTGGCTAACGACCTTGAAAAGAACGGTCTTGAGTTAGAATCGGTGAGCTTGACTGGTTTTGACCAAACCGACCTACAGTTTTTCAATGAAAACAACGCTTTCGATGCCGAGGGGCGTGCACGCTTAACGAAGATCATTGAAGAAAAACGCAAAGAAACCAACGATATTCAACAAGAAAACCGCATTTTCATTGAACAGCGTAATTTGGCTGCTGAGAAACAATCGCTAGAAGTGAAACGAGATGAAGAAGAAGCTCGCTTAGCCCAAGAGCAAATTCTTGCCTTTAAACGTCAGGAACAAAAAGCAGAAATTGCTAAGCAGCGCGAAATGAAAGAACGGGAAGAGCGCGAAGCAGAGATTGCTAAAAACCGTGCTATCGAGGCTGCGGAAATTGAAAAATCACGGGAAATTGAAACCCAAGAAATTGCTAAGCGTCAGGCATTAGAGCAAGCGCGCATTCGTCAGCAGCAAGAAGTTGAGGTTTCTGAGCAAATTAAACAAATTGCCGTTGCGACAAAATCTGAGGAAGAGTCGGCCGCGCGTGCTAAAGCTGCTGAAGCGGAAAAAGCTAAAGTGGAAAAAGTGGAAGCAGTAACCACAGCGAAAATGGTGGCAGAAGCTGAGCGTAAGAAACAAATTGAAGTTATAGACGCGCGTAAAGAGGCAGAGCGTGAGGCTGTGGGCATTACCGTAGAAGCACAAGCTAAGAAAGAAGCAGCTGAAAACTCTGCTGCCGCCATCCTTACGGAAGCTAAGGCTGCTGCCGATGCAAAAATGCTTCAGGCTGAAGCTGATGAGAAAGTGCTTGCTGTTGAAGCACAAGGTAAACAAGCGCTTTATGAGGCTGAAAATACGCTTAAGACCGAGCAAATTGAGCTGCAAAAAGCCCTTGCCATGCTCAAAATATTGCCTGAGCTTGTGGCACACGCCGTTAAACCACTTGAAAACATAGAAGGTATTAAAATTCTTCAAGGCTACGGCCAAGGGAGTGGCGTGAAAGGCGATCACACCGTTGCTACTGCTGGTAGTGGTTTAGCTGAACAAGTAACGCAAGCCGCACTAAGCTATCGTGCTAACGCCCCACTGGTAGACTCTATGTTGCGTGAAGTGGGCTTGGTCGATGCGGAAAAAGGCACATTAGATGATTTGGTAACAGGCAACAGCGACATACTGACCAAGGCCAATGCAGTAAAACCTAAACCTATTGTGGCAGCACCAGAAAACCTAAATGGTAATAAAGCGTCGGAAGAGCTTCCGGCTGATTAGTGCTCATTGAGCTAGTATTTAGCTAGCTAATGCGACACAACACCCAAAGCCCTGTAATTCAACAGGGCTTTTTGTTTTCACGTAATTTATCAACTAATACTTTTAACCGAAGTGGCAAGATTTTGCTTCCCGGGATACAGCGCCTACGGTATGGCTAAAGGAGCCATAGAGGTAATGAGTCGTTACCTGGCTGCAGAGTTAGGAGCCCGTAAAATTAGAGTAAACACCCTGGCTCCAGGTGCCATTGAGACTGACTTTAGCGGTGGCTATGTTCGCGATAATAGCGAAGTCAATAATGCTATAGCCTCTCAGACCGCTTTGGGCCGCGTTGGCCAACCCGAAGATATAGGTGGTGTTATTGCAGCGCTATTAAGTAACGATAGTTATTGGATTAACGGCCAAAGGGTTGAGGCATCTGGTGGTATGAAGTTGTAACACCATTAGCATGATGGCGTTGATGTCAGCTTTCACTTATTAACGAAGTTAGGTTAAACGCCTTTGTAACCTTTCAAGCTGCAAAGGCGTATCATAAGGAGTAACATACACAGGCAAAGTTGTATTCTCTGCGCTTAAACATTAGGTTTGGACGTGAGGATATTGTTAAGCCTTGAAAATATTATCTGAGATTTAGATATTTTTAAGGAAGAAAGTCGAGGATAAGTGCTATGAAGTCGCTACCCGAAGAACCAGAGAAACCATTAAGAGACGATTGTTGCGGCGGAGGTTCGTGTTGCCCATGTATTTGGGACGTATACTACGAGAAGCTTGCTAAGTGGAAAGAAGCAAAGCGAGAATTTGACGAGTTAGCGAATAATGAGTCATCAGACACAAGATCTCCAGACTAACGATTCGAACTCGTATTTAGAGTACCGTGTTCGCTATTTCCTACTATTGAACAGCCCTTGAACGAGCTACCCTGTCTTAGAACTTGCCTAATTGAAACCGCCGCATGAGCGTTTGACAGTTCCATTTTTTAAACTTCTCATTTACAAATTTCTATTCTACTGCTATTTTATCTTAATCGATTAAGATTTTGATTTTCTGTGAGTCTCAACCAAATTTGGTCAGTCAATAACAGAAGATTAAGAATTAAGCTAAACCCGTAACATGGTTAATTTTGAATCTGCCAGACTGGTAGTGCTTAATTCGTAGTAATGTGTGCTCGCGATACGTAAGAGAAGTACGAGCAAGCGCATGCTGAATTTTGGAGAGTTATCATGTCTATACGCAATGGCGTTCAACTAATCACCTATGCAGACCGACTAGGCGATGGCAACATCGAGAGTCTAACAAGCATACTTCAGGGCCCGTTAGGTGGCCTGTTTACGGGTGTTCACATCCTTCCTTTTTACTACCCTTACGATGGTGAAGACGCGGGTTTCGATCCTATCGATCATACCTTGGTCGATGAGCGCTTGGGCGATTGGGACAACGTTAAAAAGCTTGGCGAATCGGTAGATATCATGGCCGACCTCATTGTTAACCATATGTCGGGGCAAAGTGAAGCGTTCAAAGACGTGCTGAAAAACGGGCGCGAATCGAGTTATTGGCCGCTGTTCTTAACCAAGGAAGATATTTTTAAGGGCAACGATCAAACGCAAATTGACGAACGAATAGCACAAGTGTTCCGCCCTCGACCCACACCGTTTTTCAGCGATTACGAGGTGGGCACAGAGACTGGTAACCCTGAAACCGTGCCGTTCTGGACAACTTTTACCTCTAATCAAATTGATATTGATGTGGAGTCACAGTTAGGCAAAGACTACCTATCTTCTATTCTTCAGTCGTTTACTGAAAGTAATGTTGATCTTATTCGCTTAGATGCGGCGGGCTATGCAATTAAACGCGCGGGTTCGAACTGCTTTATGCTTGAAGAAACCTTCGAATTTATCGAAGAATTATCAAACCGCGCACGTGGTATGGGCATGCAGTGTTTGGTCGAAATACACAGTCACTATCAAACTCAAATTGATATTGCTGCGCGTTGCGACAGTGTTTACGACTTCGCTTTACCTCCACTTGTACTACACACCTTGTTCTCTAAAAATGCAGAGGCATTGGCATACTGGCTTTCAATTTCGCCACGTAACTGCTTTACCGTATTAGATACCCATGATGGCATCGGCATTGTTGACGTGGGCGCGAATGGTGACAAACCAGGCCTGCTTACCGCAGATGCGATTAATTCGCTCGTTGACCAAATACATGAAAATTCCAATGGCGAGTCTAAAAAAGCCACCGGTGCCGCTGCAAATAATGTAGACCTTTACCAGGTAAACTGCACATATTACGATGCGTTAGGTAAAGATGACTTCGCTTATTTGGTTGCGCGCGCCATTCAATTTTTTAGCCCGGGTATCCCTCAAGTTTATTACGGTGGCTTGCTTGCTGCGCACAATGACATGGCGTTACTTGCTAAAACCAATGTTGGCCGCGACATCAACCGCCCATACTTGTCTACTGCCATGGTAAAAGAAGCCGTTGAGAAGCCAGTGGTTAAAGGTTTAATGAAACTGATATCACTTAGAAACGAAAGCGATGCATTCAATGGCGAGTTTGACGTAAATTACAACAATGACGAACTGGTTCTTTCGTGGAAAAAAGATAGCGATACCGCTTCACTAAACGTTAACTTCAGCGCAATGGATGCGACCATCACCACAGTAACCAATGGTGAAGAAAGTGTATTGTCTATTGGCTCATTGCTAGCTTAACATCCGACTGTTTAAAATTTTAGGTTAAAGTCCTTACAGCAAGAAGTAGCGCTTGGCACGTGTTAAGCGCTACTTCAAATGAATATCGTCTCGACTACCTATAGTCGTCATTATATGCCCTGCCCCATTCACACAGTTGCCGTAAGGTGGGCTCTAACGTTCGGCCTAAATCAGTCAAAGAATATTCAACACGAGGTGGCACTTCAGCAAACACTTTCCGGTTAACTAACCCGTCGCGTTCTAACTCTCTCAACTGCTGTGTAAGCATTTTTTGGGTAACGCCTTGCAGCCTCCTACGCAATTGACTGAAGCGTAGCGTTTTATGACAGAGATGCCACAAAATAACGCCTTTCCATTTACCACCGATAATCTCAAGCGATACCGCTACACCGCAAATGTATTGTTTAGGGTCGTTTGAGCTTTCACTAGCGCACTGTTTTGCATTCGCGGCGTTACCTTCGACTTTAGTAATCATATCGCACGGCTCTGTTTCTACACTTTTCAAATTTGTACCCATTTCGCCCTCTCAGCTCAATCAAGCAAAAGATACTGCTTCAATATCAGCTCGCCTTTTGCAAAAGCACACAAGCAAAAAGCTAAATATAACTCCAATAGTATCTTTTAGGGTACTACCATACTAAAAAGTGCATACTTGCACAAAGTTTATATATAGTCACAATGAGCAGTGTAAATTTTCGACCAACGGAGACAGGTATGACATCGTTTAAGGCTTTGCTTGTAGAAAAACAGGAAGACAAATCATTTACTCGTTCCATCACGGAGCGTTCACTCGATGATTTGCCAGACGGCACGCTGCTCATCAAGGTTGAGTATTCATCACTTAACTATAAAGATGCCTTGTCTGCGACAGGTAACCCTGGTGTCAGCAGAAATTTTCCCCATACCCCTGGCATCGATGCAGCGGGCACTGTGGTGTCATGTGATGACGGCCAGTTCAAAGAAGGCGATGAGGTTATCATCACAGGTTATGACCTTGGCATGAATACCTCCGGTGGCTTTGGCGAGTACATCCGTATACCCAGTGAATGGGCGGTACCTAAGCCAGATGGCCTTACCTTAAGGGAATCTATGGTTATTGGCACTGCTGGCTTCACAGCTGGGCTATCAGTACAAGGGTTAGTTGAACACGGCATAACACCTGATAAAGGTGATATCTTGGTAACGGGTGCTACAGGTGGCGTGGGCTCTGTGGCAATTGCACTACTAGCCAAAGCTGGCTTTTCTGTAGTGGCATGTACCGGCAAAAAAGAACATGAGTCGTTCTTGAAAACCCTCGGCGCAAATAATGTAATAACTCGCGACGAGTTGTTAGAAAGTAAAGAGCGCCCTATGTTGAAAGAGCTATACGCTGGCGCCGTTGATACAGTAGGCGGAGAGTATCTAGCACAGGCAATCAAAGCTACGCAATATGGCGGCGCGGTGACGTGCTGCGGTCTTACGGCTGCTGCAGATCTTAACGTGAGTGTATTTCCATTTATCTTGCGAGGCGTTTCATTGCTTGGAATCGACTCTGTGCAGTGTCCAATGCCTCCCCGTTTGAGGTTGTGGGACAAGCTTGCTAGTGAATGGAAGCTAAACTGCCTTGATGACCTTACCGAGGAAGTGACCCTTGATGCGGTAAATGAAAAAATAGACGCAATCTTAAAAGGGCAGATTTCTGGCCGTACTTTGGTTAATGTTCGAGGCGAAGTACATAAAAAGAAGGCACCTTAATATGGTGCCTTCGGTTTATCTGACTCGCCCCGACGAGTGACTAGTTTCCGTCGTTACTGATTTTTTTAGACAAGTGAATGGTATTACGGAATATAACCTTAAGCACGCTTTCTTTAGAAGCCCTCTAGTACTAACTTACCTATAGCACGCCCTTCTTCTAAAATTTTGTGTGCGTCGATTAAGTTATCAGCGTTAATTTTACCTAAGTGTTTGCCAACGGTAGTTCTAATTTTGCCTTCGTCAATAAGCGATGCTACATGAGTAAGCAGACGGCTTTGCTCTGCCATATCGTCGGTCTCAAACATTGAACGCGTAAACATAAACTCCCAATGAAGTGACAAGCTCTTTTGCTTAAGCTTGGCCACATCAAGACTTTCTGGGTCGTCAATTAGCGCCAGTTTGCCCTTCGGCTTCATAACTTCAACAAAGCTATCAATGTACTGGTGTGTGTTATTTAAACTTGCGACATGCGTCACTTCACCAATGTTTAAGGCCTTGATTTGCTCAGCCATAGGCTTGCTGTGATCCACTACGTAGTCGGCACCTAACTCCTGAACCCAGCTTTTTGAGCTTTCACGCGAGGCAGTGGCGATCACGGTAGCCCCCGTTAGTACTTTAAGCAATTGCAGCATAATAGAACCCACGCCACCAGCTGCGCCTACCACAAGCACAACCTCATCGCTCTTTTCACTTTGTTGCCTTAGAGCAAGATGATCAAACAACAATTCGTATGCTGTGATTGTGGTTAGAGGAAGTGCCGCAGCATCGCTGTCTGACAGAGACTTAGGCGCTTTACCGACAATACGTTCATCAACTAATTGAAACTCTGCGTTTGAGCCGGCTCTGGTAAGGTCGCCAGCGTAGTAAACTCTGTCACCAACTGCGAACTCGGTAACATCAGCGCCTATATCAACGATTTCACCTACTGCATCCCACCCCAGAATTTTGGGATCACCTCCATTAGGATTAACGCGATGACGAATTTTATAATCCACAGGGTTAACTGCTATCGCACTTATTTTTACAAGTAAATCTCGACCCGACGCGCTGGGCTTTTCGATGTCAATATCCACCAGTGCATTAGGCTCATTAATACCAAGTGAGTGGGTATAACCAATAGCTTTCATCATTTGTTTCTCCTTTGAGTAATATCATCATCATACTCTTGATTAAATTTGGATAAACAGCACAATAAAAGAAACATTATCAAATAGTTTTTGAAAGCCATGTTACTCGACGACTTGAATGTAGTAATAAAAGTTGCTGAATTTAGAAACATTACTGCAGCAGCGACACATTTGAATATGCGTACAGCAACCGCAAGTGCTGCGGTCAAACGCGTAGAACAGGCCCTTGGTGCCGAATTGTTTGTTCGCACCACCCGCTCACTACGTCTGTCGTCTGCGGGTGAAAGGTTTTTGCCTACATGTGAACAGGCCATGTTGATGCTGACGAACGCTAAGCAAAACCTGAAAGGTGACACCGGTATTATTGAAGGCGAATTGCGGCTGGGTTTGTCGTCGGACTTGGGAAGAAACGTAGTTGCTCCATGGCTTGATGACTTCATGGATGAGCATGACAAAATAACCGTAAAGCTCAACCTGAGTGACAGCAACATTGACTTTTATCGCGATCCCGTCGATTTAGCGCTAAGGTACGGTACTCCAACCGATGCGAATGTATACGGTTTCAAAATTTGTGATGTACCAAGTTTACTTGTTGCCTCCCCATCTTATATCAGCTCTCATGGTGCCCCTGAAAAATTTGAAGACTTGCAAGCACACAACGGGCTTTTTTACCAACTACACGACAAGGTATATAACGAATGGGAGTTTTTTCACAAAGGGACACCGCTGAAGATAAAAATGCGAGGCAACAGAACCGCAAACGACGGAGAAATAGTAAAGCGTTGGGCCGTCGCGGGTAAAGGTATTGCTGTTAAATCTGGCTTAGATGCGTGCGACGACATTTTAAAGGGTAGACTTGTAACCTTGTTGCCCGAATATCAACCTAAACCGAAACAGCTTTGGCTGATTTGCCCTAGCCGCCAATCTATTACTCCAGCAGTAAGACTATTCAGAGATATGCTGAAAGAGCGCTGCGCTGAATGTTTAGCGCAGCTAGCCGCATTCAACGTGTCAAAATATCAAAAATAGACGAGTATCTGTGCATTTACTTTTGAATACTTTGATTTAGCTGTACGTAAGCTTCCTCAAAACCTGTCAATGATATGGGTAAGGTAACTTGCTGGTTTTCAGATTTTTGAAACGCTATTAGCATAGTCTGTCCATTGTGCATTTGTTTCAAAAGTTCATTGTCGATTTTCACTATACTTTGGCAAGACTTCTCGTCACAGCCTGAGAATGGCACTTGTATGGATGCAAAATCGTCTATTTTTACTCCTACACCATTTTTTGTGAGTGTATTTTTTGGAAGCTTTATTTTCAATACTGGAAAATCTTGCGAATAGGAGTAGTCAACGTTGACGCCCAATAGCACTTTTTTTGCTTCTTTGTCTTTGGCAACGAGCTGGCTGAGCGTACACACAGATGAATCATTACATAGCAAACTCCAACTACCAAAGTCACTTGTGGTTACAGCCCATGAAAAGAACGATGCAAATACTAAACTAACTGCTACTAAATATTTCACTTTCACCTCTTAGCAAAACGGGGAGCGCACGCTCCCCCTCTTTTATGACAACTTTATTGCTTCCGCTTTCTTATGACAAGCGTAGCAAACATTGCACTTAGCATTAGAAATAGAGTATTGGGTGTTGGCACAGATACAGGATCAGGTACAAACACAGTAACGGCATTCTGGTTCATATTAACAACGCCAGAACCATCGAAAGTGAGGCCGGTTACAAATGCGTCAGGCGTAGGCTCGAGCATATTCGAAACATCAATTCCCATAATTCTGAAGCGGTCAACTGGGGTATTGAAGTCGTACTCCTCACCACCAGTGATATCTGTGCCTGTATCGAACCAATCCATCAGAACATTGTCCCAAAGAAATAGGTCAAACATGTTGTCGTCGTAACCTTCAGGCAAAAGTACTGACGCGATGTTTGGACCACTATTTACAATATAGTCATAGCCTACTGCTACATCTGGGTCGATGAATACAAGTTCATCTGGATCATCGATAGAGAATTCAAATTCATAGTCTGTAGGTGTTTCTGGATTAACAATTGGCAATATAGGGTTTTCTGGAGTATCACCCGGTAGTACGCCATCGCGAATAGCAAACTTCCAAATACCAGGCGTGCCCGTGTTGCTGTTACTTTCGTCTATATCAGCGATAGCGGCGGTTTGAGACCCCGGCACAGTGAAAAAGTTTTCCCCATCTCCCGCGTCATAACCCGCTTGTGCTGGAACGCCGTCTGACGCACTACCTGAAGTCCAGCCGATATCTTCATATCTAAACTCAACGTCGAAATTTCCCGCACCTGTGTCTTCCCGATCAATTAACACTAATTGGAACGTGTTTGTGGGGTTACTGTTTTGACTGTAGTAACCAACATCGTTCCATGTCACTACCAGCGTGTTTTCATTCGGTGAACCGATAAACACGTCGCCACACTCTGCACAGCGCGTATCTACATCGCCCCAAAATGGCGCGATCATTGGCTGGTTGCTTATTGGGAAGGGTCTTGGCGTAAAAGAGCTCACAGTGCCATTGAAGGTAATATTACCGTTATTGTTAATGAAGAATCTATCGTATGAAGTACCAAAGAAATTTACGCCACTATCGAAGGCAAGCGATTCAAATGCGTCAAATACGATAGCGCCCGATGAACCGTCGTCGTTACCATTCATCGCTAAGTTACCAAATCCACTTTCAGTAGAGCCTTCCCAGCCGGAAAGGAGCACTGAAGCATTGGCTGTGGTGCTTGAGATTGAGAATGCTAGCGCTGCGCTCGCCAGCAGGGATAATGAAAAACGCGAAGACTTTTTCATGTATACGTCCTTGTAGTTTATGTTAATAAGAATTTCATTATTTAGCAGACCCGATTTAGCAAAGTGTAAGCCAAATCTAAAATAGCTTTTAAATACAGAAGCTTAAAAAATAAATAATGAATTAGTTTAATATAATGTAAAAAAACCTGACATCCTTGTCTTTAGATTTTCAGACGTACTATCGCTTGTATTCAGCAGGTATGCCTTTGCCTGGTGTGCTCATTTTAATAAACTCGCGTAGGTCTTGGTTGGACTGTTTTAAGTCGTCGCGACGCAGATACATCATGTGGCCACTGCGATATCCCTTAAAGCTCAAACGGTCTTTTAAATTGCCACTTTGATCGAGCTGCCACATCGTATACTTGGCATCAAAGTAGTTCGTTGCGCCGTCGTAATAGCCAGCTTGAATCATCACATTCAGATACGGGTTTTGCGCCATGGCCAATCGCAAGTTCTCACCCGTTTGATTATTGCTTCTATCCCATGGGTGCACGTTTCCAAACATGTTGTACTTAATATCAGTTTTGTAGTTTAACTCTTCACGCAAATAGTAATTAATAGCGGGCGTGAACGAATGAAGCCATGATGTTAGCTCAGCCCAATAGTCAGGGCGGTCGCCGCTTTGCTTAGCATCTATACCCAAATAGCGGCTGTCTAAACGACCTAGCGTCTTCCCTTCCTCGCGCAGTAAGTCTTTCCAGAAAAATGCAGTGCTCACGTCTAAGTTGTTTTGCGCAATAGACGCTTCACTTAACCCAGAATAGCGCGCCATTTGCTTTAACACATCGCGCTTTTCCGTTTCACCAATGAAGCCACCTTTGGCCAGAGCAGGAATAAGCGTATTGATGGTGAAGTCTTCAACTTCAGGCAATAGCTCAGTAAGATCTTTGTTTTGCAACGCGGGTTCAAGCTTATTGTGATACCACGCCGCGGCAGCAAAATAAGGCAGTCGATTAGCGGCTTTTACCGGCCCGTTGCGCTCTATACCAATATCGGTTGGCGATACAAGCACAACGCCGTTTAAGTACATCCATTGGCGATTTTGAAGCTCTAATGCTAATCCTGACACACGCGTCGTGCCGTAACTTTCACCGATAAGATATTTAGGTGAACGCCAGCGATTATTACGCGTTACAAAAGTATTCACCCAGTCTGCCAAATAGCTAATATCGGCGTTTACACCAAAGAACATTTTCTGCTGTTCATCTTGCGATGGCATGCTGCCGTCAGCTTTAGGCAGCACACGGCTGTACCCTGTATTCACTGGGTTAACAAACACAATGTCTGCCACATCCAAAATGGAGTAAGGATTGGTTTGAACACCATAGGGCTGAACTGGATAGCCCTCATCATCAATATTAAGAATACGAGGGCCTGTGTAGGCTACATGCATCCACACTGACGCAGAGCCTGGACCACCGTTAAAAGAAATAATAAGCGGGCGCTCAGTATTCTCTTTTACGTCAGTGCGCTGATAGTAAGTGTAAAACAAAGTGGCAACCGCTTCGTCTTTACTGTTCCAAACCGGTTGAGTACCCGTGGTGGCACTGTATTTTACACGCTTGCCTAGGATTTTAGTTTCGTGCTCTGTCACTACACTGCTATCAATTTTTATTGAACGAGCATGTGCAGATGCGCTTTCTTCTTGCGCTGAAGCACTGGTAGTTAAGCTTACAAAAGCAATTAAGGCTGCCGTTAACCATGCTAGGGTCGAGTGCGATTGCGCTTTGTGTTTATTTTTACCCAGACTTAATAATACGGGCGATGTATTTCTAACTAAGGATTGAATATTCATCATTATTATCTTTGAGTGTCGTTAATTTTATCTTTTTTGTGTTGTCTTTGTATTGCACGCTTTACTATATCGCTGTTCACATGACAGCTTAGCAATGAACGACAAAACGACCAATTTCTTCGATACATTTCTGTAACACGGTTAAGCCTTTCAAATATTCTCAGGGCCATTGATTTTTATGTGTGTAATGAGTTCAGGGAAAAACGTTAAGAATCTCGCTTCAATCTCGTCTCTGTTCGTATTAATATCATCCACAGCATGATGAAACGTGTTGGGGAAACGAATACGTTTAGCAACCACAGCAATCGCCTTAGCAATGCCCTCTTCTTTAGCATAATCTTCAAACCAGTCATGGGTTATCATATGCCCAACACTGTGCTGCATCGTTCTCGGCATAGTGGGCAATCGCTGTTCTAACAATGCGAAACTCTGTTCCCTGAAGTCGTCAAAACCCTGTGCTGTAAACGACGCCCAATGTTTAATTAGCAAGTGATCGAAGTAGATATCTAGCGCCACAGGTGCAAAGCGCCGACGACTTTTATGAAATAACGCCTTTGCTGCTAAGACGCTGGTATGACTGTCGGTGAACCTATCGACTTCATAGTGGTTTTTAAGACCTAGCTGTACCGCTTGTCCAAACTCTTTAATATCAACACCCCGCCTGAAATCACCGAGTAGGTTACCGAATTGAGAATCGGCAGTTGGTCGGGCTAAGAAAAGATGGGCAAGATAATTCATTTTGTAATTTATTGGCCTCTATTTTAAGTTGTAAGGGCTTGTAGGTATCAAGTAAAATTGCGGTTCAATTCAGATACGCTGAATTTTGTGCTTTTATAAACCGAAACTGCCGAAACTAGCGTTGGCAGCAGCCAAATTCAAATGTAACTGAAAAACCGTAGCACTTAAAATTGAGTTTCAACATGTCTGTAACCTCCACTTCTGAAGTCACGTCTCTACTTTCACCAATCAATGCCTTTTTACATTGCGAGACGCCTCAGTCGTGGATAGACGAAGCGCAGAAAGAGGAAAACCTTCGCGTTATCCTTACTGACCACCTAATTTGCGAGCTTAAAGCGGCTCAGTCGGCTATGTACCTACTTCGCCGCTATGTGGCCGATGAAGAAACCAGTAAGGTATTGCTGGGCTGGTTGAAACCTTACGAAGACTTCACTTACCGCCACGAAGGCGATTGGCAATCGCTTAATACTAAGCACCTTTCCAAAAATGTATTTAACACAGAAGGGCTAGACCCTTTTAAAAAAGACATGCTTGATAAAATGGTCATGCTAATTAAAGAAGAGCTTCATCATTTTTACCAAGTGCTAGAAATTATGCACGAGTTGGGGTTTGAATATAAGTCGGTAACATCCAGTCGTTACGCAAATGGCTTATTGCGTCACGTACGCACTTACGAACCTGAAAAGCTCATCGACAAGCTCATTTGTGGTGCCTACATTGAAGCGCGCTCCTGTGAACGCTTTGCCAAACTTGCGCCGTATGTTTCCGAAGATTTAGGCAAGTTCTATGTGTCGCTGTTGCGCTCTGAGGCCAGACACTTTGAAGACTACCTAACGCTGGCTGGGCAAATCGCTAAAACTGATATTTCAGAGCGCGTTGCCCACTTCGGAAACGTTGAAAGATCATTGATTGAAAGCGACGATGACGAATTGCGTTTCCACTCAGGCGCACCACGCTAAAGTTAACGCTTTGCATCCGTTTATAAATTAATCAATTTATGTTGACGGCTTAGTCATTCTGCTGCACACTCAATTTGTAAACATATTGTTAACGGCAGTGTTTAGCGCTTTGCGCTGTGTTTGTGTTTCCTTGGTTTTACGGTTAGTCCGTGTGTTCTCCCTGCCTCACAACAATATTTTTTAAAATAATAACGTTGGTGAACAAGGCAGGACTTTATGATTTTAAATCATTTAATTGGTATTTACACTCATCCAAAAGAAGAGTGGCAAACCATTGATACCAAACACGAAACCTATTTTTACGCGCTTACCCATATCGCTTTTATATCTCTCATTCCATCACTCGTGGCCTATTATTCCAGTGCCCATACTGGCTGGAGTATCGGCGCAGGTGACATAATTCGCCTTAGCGAAAATACCGCAATTATGATGGGTATAGGCATGTATTTTGGCTTAATTGCAGGCGTGGTCGCATTGGCCGTACTTATTCATGAGTTGGCTAAAGCGTTTGATGCGACGCCAACTTATACGCAGTCGCTGGAACTTGCGGCCTACACGGCTACACCGTTGTTTATGGTGGGCTTCGCAGGTCTTTACCCAGAACTCTGGGTAGTGATGACGGCGCTGTTAGTCGGTATTAGCTATTCGGTATACCTGCTCTACTCTGGCGTGCCAATTTTGATGCATATGCCAGAAGATAAAGGGTTCATTTACTCAAGCTCGGTAGTGACATGTGGGCTAGTATTGCTCGTTATTCTAATGACAGGTTCAGTTTTGGTGTGGGGTCTGTCCGGCGGACCAGTATTTGTTCACTAGCCTCTTTCATTGAAATAATGTGTCGTCCTAATATAGGTTGACAGTTATTAGGCCAGCTCTCGAAGCTGGCCTTTTCTATTATGCACTGCGTTAGGCGTTTCCATATCTAATGCTAA